>CANCJE010000025.1 GCA_947378235.1 Caulobacteraceae bacterium
TAATACATCGAGATCTCGTCACCCTCGCGCACGCCGCCATCATTGCGGACCGTATAGGCCCCCAGATGAGACGAGCCATGCTCACCCTCGGCAGGCGGGTCATAGCGCACCAAACGACCGATCGAGGGCAGGAACTTGCGATAGGGATCTTCCGCATAGATGCGGCTCTCAATGGCCCAGCCATTGATCTTTAGATCCTCCTGTTTGAAGGCGAGCCTTTCGCCGTAAGCGACGCGGATCATCTGTTCGACCAGATCAAGGCCGGTGATCAGTTCGGTTACCGGATGCTCGACCTGAAGGCGGGTGTTCATTTCGAGGAAATAGAAGCTCTTGTCCTGACCGGCCACGAACTCGACCGTTCCGGCGCTATCATACCCAACCGCATTGGCCAGAGCCACGGCCTGAGCGCCCATAGCGGCGCGGGTTTCGGGGTCGAGCAGCGGCGACGGGGCCTCTTCAATGACCTTTTGATTGCGCCGCTGAATCGAACATTCGCGCTCGAACAGGTGCACCACATTGCCGTGCTTATCGCCCAGAACCTGGATCTCAATATGGCGCGGGCTGGTGATGAACTTTTCGATGAAGATGCGGTCATCGCCAAAGGCACCCTTGGCCTCGGCGCGCACAGCGGGGAAGCCCTCTTCGACATCCTTGCGGTTCATGGCCACCCGGATGCCCTTACCACCGCCGCCCGCGCTGGCCTTGATCATCACAGGATAGCCGATCTCTTCGGAGATCTTTACGGCATGAGCGGTGTCGTCAATTTCGCCAATATGACCGGGCACGCAGGAGACATTGGCCGCAGCGGCAAATTTCTTGCTTTCGATCTTGTCGCCCATCGCCGAGATGGCCCCAGCGTTTGGACCGATGAAGACAATGCCCTCGTCCTTACAGCGCTGAGCGAACTCCGCCTTCTCGGACAGGAAGCCAAAGCCTGGGTGCACAGCCTGCGCGCCCGTCTGCTTACAGGCATCAATGATCTTGTCGGCGATCAGGTAGGACTCCGACGCCGGGGCCGGTCCGATGAACACGGTCTCATCGGCCATCTCGACGGCCAAGCTGTCCGCATCGGCTTCGGAATAGACGACCACCGTTTTGATGCCCATGCGTCGCGCGGTCTTGATGATGCGGACGGCGATCTCGCCTCGGTTGGCGATCAAGATTTTTGAGAACATCGAGGCCCCTGTCTCGTCACAGAACTGTTTAACGGATCAGGGGTTAGCGACGTCAGAGCCGCAATGCAAATCACTAGCGTTGATATTTTACGTCTTGAGGCAAAATATTCCGTGATTTGCGGACTTGGCCTTGGTTGACGCAAGGTCTGACCACGCGACTTTTTCCAGCGGCACGCTATATTGAACCCTGTAACGACCTTGGGAGACTCGCATGACCCAGACCATCGCCACCTCGGCCCTTGGCCACGACCTGACCCCGCCCAGTGCCGAAGAGCGCGCGCGGCTAGAGGCTGATCTTAGCCAAGAAGAGCGCGAAGTGCTGCTCCATCACGGCACCGAGGCACCCTTCTGCGGCGGCCTGCTGAACCAGAAAAAACCAGGGACCTATTGCTGCCGCCTCTGCGCCCTGCCCCTGTTTCGAGCCGAAACCAAGTTTGAATCCGGCACCGGCTGGCCCAGTTTCTTTGCCCCGATTGATAAGGACCATGTGCGTCTGATTGAAGATAACAGCTACGGCATGCGCCGGATTGAGACCCTCTGCGCCCGCTGCTGCAGCCATCAGGGCCACGTCTTCCCAGACGGGCCGCCACCGACACGCCTGCGCTACTGCATCAATTCGGTGTCTTTGGCGTTTGTGGCGGACGCTTAGGGCCACAGCCCCCTACACCGGCTTCGCCGATACTTCCCCCAGAGGGGGAAGATTTATGTGCTGATGATCTTCCCGCCCCATCTCCATGTTCCCCGCGCAGGCGGGGAACGCGGCTAATAGGCTGGTGGATGATCCCCCCCCCACTCCCAACCCTCTCCCCCTCAAGGGGGGGGAAGGGCTTATCGGTTCTAGCCCTCTCCCTGTGGGAGAGGGTGGGGTGAGGGCCTTGTTTGTTTTACCGCGTCATTGCGAGCGCAGCGAAGCAACCTTGGGGGCTGACCCGAACCTGAAGTGATGTTCCCCTGGGTTGCTTCGGCGCGTTGCGCCTCGCAATGACGCGGATTTACACATACCGGACGTGGACGAAAGAACCCCCTACCCCGCCTTCGCCGGTACTTCCCCCAGAGGGGGAAGTGGCCCGAAGGGCCGTAGGGGGCGGTGTTTTGCATCCTCGTCCTTCGACAGACTCAGGATGAGGACGAATGAAACAACTCAGACCGAAAACTCTTCCTCATGCTGAGCCTGTCGAAGCAGGAGGAAGATCCACCCTACAACGGAATATTATCGTGCTTTTTCCATGGGTTGGTCAGGACCTTATGCTTCAAGCTCTTCAAGGACCGGATGATCCGGCGGCGCGTGCCGTGGGGCTTGATCACGTCGTCAATATAGCCGCGTGAGGCCGCAACGAACGGATTGGCGAAGCGTTCTTTGTACTCAGCTTCGCGCGCGGCCAGCTTTTCGGCATCGCCAATATCGGCCCGGAAGATGATCTCCACCGCGCCCTTTGCGCCCATGACCGCGATCTCAGCGGTAGGCCAAGCATAGTTGACATCGCCGCGCAGATGTTTGGAGCTCATCACGTCATATGCCCCGCCATAGGCCTTGCGGGTAATGACTGTGACCTTGGGGACCGTCGCCTCAGCATAGGCAAACAGCAGCTTGGCACCGTGCTTAATCAGGCCGCCATATTCCTGCTTGGTGCCGGGCATGAAGCCGGGCACGTCAACCAGCGTGACGATAGGAATACCGAACGCGTCGCAGAAGCGCACGAAACGCGCTGCCTTGCGGCTGGCGTCGATATCCAGCACGCCGGCCAGAACCTGAGGCTGATTGGCGACGATGCCGACGGTCGAACCATCCATCCGCGCAAAGCCGGTGATGATGTTCTTGGCGAAATCCTTGCCAATCTCGAAGAAATCCGCCTCGTCGACGATCTTCAGGATCAGTTCCTTCATATCGTAGGGCTTGTTCGGATTGGCCGGGACCAGCGTGTCGAGCGATGGCTCATCGCGCATGGCGTCGTCATAGGACTCGCGCACGGGCGGCTTTTCACGGTTGGACAGGGGCAAGAAATCGACCAGACGGCGAACCTGGGTCATGGCCTCGAGGTCGTTTTCAAAGGCCCCGTCCGCCACGCCAGACTTGCCCGCATGAACGCGCGCGCCGCCAAGATCTTCGGCCGAAACGGTCTCGTTGGTCACGGTCTTGACCACGTCAGGACCGGTCACGAACATATAGCTGGTATCCTTCACCATGAAGATGAAGTCGGTCAGGGCGGGGGAATAGACATCGCCTCCCGCGCAAGGGCCCATAATGACGCTGATCTGTGGGATCACGCCGCTGGACATCACATTTTCCATAAAGATGTCGGCATAGCCAGCAAGGCTATCGACACCTTCTTGAATGCGCGCACCACCCGCATCGAACAGGCCAATGACAGGCGCACCATTGCGGGCCGCCATCTGCTGGACCTTCACGATCTTTTGGGCGTGGGTCATGGACAGGGAGCCACCAAACACGGTGAAGTCCTTGGAGAAGACATAGACGAGGCGACCATTGATGGTGCCCCAGCCGGTGACGACGCCATCACCCGGGAATTTCTGGTTTTCCATGCCGAAGTCGGAGCAGCGATGCTCGACAAACATGTCATATTCTTCGAACGAGCCTTCATCGAGCAACAGGTCGATACGCTCGCGAGCGGTCAGCTTGCCCTTGGCATGCTGCGCGGCAATGCGCTTTTCGCCGCCGCCAAGGCGGGCCTGATCGCGACGCTTTTCCAACTCGTCAAGAATATGCTGCATCGGTTCTATCCCCTATCGTCAATGCTGCAGGAGGCTTAGCCGTCCGTCTGGCGACTGACAAGCTTGCAGGCCGCAATTGACAGGGCTCACCTTAAGGAAACTTAGATGTTTCTACCCTTGGAGAGCGGAAAACCAGCGCTCTAGGAGCAAAGCTTCCCCGTGCATGCTGGCGGTCCGGGCTGCGGCCTCGTCATCGATTCCCCAGCGCGCCTCTTGGAAGGCCTGATCGAGCCGCGCCAAGGTGTGAGCGGACTCCCCGCTCAACTGCCCCATCTGCAGCGCAAAGGCCAAGACCGCTGAACCAAAGAGCGACGCGCCAAAGGCGAGCCCCGCCAGCGAGAAATCATCCAACTGCGCCGCCATGGCCTCGGCCTTGGTTAGGGCTTCAGGCGGTTGAGGCTGGTGAATGATCCCGTGGGTCTTGATCAGCTTCAGCCCCAAGACCGTATCGGCCCATTCCAACAACGGACCCCAATGTTCGCTCTGGAGCTTGACCAGACCTTCGGGGTCCTCTGCGAAATAGCAAATCATGTCCGATCCGGCGTAGCGCCCGACCTCGGCAGCGGTCTCGGCCCGCGCCTTGCTGACCATATCTATGACCGTATAGGCCAGCCGGGTCGCGCCCATGGCGGGCAGGACAATGAACTCCTCCTGCGCCGCCCACTCATCGGCCATTAGTTGCGCCAGCGCCTGTGATGGAACGATCAGCTTGCTGCCCAAGGGCGTCTTGGGGGTGCGCCCATCCAGCGTCACAGCAAAGCCGCCATCGGCCTCAGCGACGCTGACCTGCTTGTAAAAGCGCTTGGGGCGTTCGGTCGTGTCGTTGGCTCTCATGGTCTGTCCAAAGGCTTATCGGCCTGCGCCGTCGCGGTGACGAATCGGTGAAGCTGATCGTTCAAGGTCTGGAAGTCTTCGGCCACATGATCGGCCCCGCCGTCCAGCACCTCTTGCAAGGTATGAAAACCCCAGGCCACGCCTTGAGCCCGAACACCGGCCGCCTTGGCCATTTTCATATCGTGGCTGGTGTCACCAATCATGATGGTTCGCTCAGGCGCGATGCCCTGCCCCTTCATGGCCTCGAGCACCATGGCGGGATGGGGCTTGCCGGGGCCGTCATCAGCACAGTGGGTAGTCTCGAACAGGTCCTGCCAGCGGTGCATGGCGACGATCATCTCGACCCCGCGCCGCGACTTGCCTGTTGCAATACTGAGACGCCAGCCATCGGTACGCATCTGTTCGAGCATCTCGGCTGCGCCCTCATAGAGGGGTTCGGTAAAGCCCGGTTCCAGATGAAAGCGGTGGAAGGCTTCCTTATAGCGGACCTCCAACTCGGCCAGACCCGCCGCCGATAGACCCGGCGCGATCATGGACAGGCCAAGATCCAGATTGAGCCCGACAATCTGTCTGACCGCATCATAGGGCGGTGGCGGCAGCTCCATTTCGGCAAAGGCGGCCAGGGCCGCATCGTGAATGACCCTGCGGCTATCAACGAGCGTGCCATCGACGTCAAACACCGCCAAGGCTGGCCCGGCTTTGGACCGGCTCAACGGTGACGCGCTCCTCTGGGACTGGCCCCGCCCTTGGAGAAGGGCTCAGGATCGGCCTCGTGCTCGTCAAAGCCAAAATGATTGAAACCTGCACGCATTTCTGGGCTGAGCGGGGCCTCGATGATCAAGGTGCCGCTGGAGGGGTGAGGCACGGTCAGGCGGCGCGCATGGAGCTGCAGCTTTAGGCCACCAGACAGTTCAGCCGCCTTGTCGTTGCTATATTTCGGATCACCAAGGATCGGGTGACCGATCGCGGTCATATGGGCGCGAAGCTGGTGCGTGCGGCCCGTATGGGGGCGAAGGGCCATCCAAGCGGCCCTATGCGCGGCCCGAGAGATGGTCACATATTCGGTCTCTGCGACGCTGCCTGCAGGGTCCTTAGGATCAACCGGCACCACGATCTCGCGGTCACCGACGCCCTTCTTGGCGAGCGGCAGTTCGATCACGCCTTCGCGCGGATGAGGATTGCCCGACACGATGGCCCAATAGGTCTTTTGCGCCTTACGCTTGGCAAAGGACCCTGACAGCCGCGCCGCCGCCGCTGGCGTCTTGCCCAGCAGCAGAACGCCCGATGTATCGCGGTCCAGACGGTGAACCAGACGCGGCCGATCCATTCCCTCACCCCAGGCCGACAGCAGTCGGTCAATATGGTGCAAGGTCTTGGTGCCGCCCTGAACGGCAAGACCCGCGGGCTTGTTCAAGGCCAAGACCTCGTCATCCTCATACAGGACCAGCGACTTGGCATAGGCCACATCCCGGTTGGACAGGGTCTTCTTCTCACCAGGGTCAGGCGCGTCAGGCAGGGGCGGCACGCGCACCTGTGAGCCCGCCATCAGATGGGTCTCGGCCTTGACCCGTGCGCCATCGACGCGAATCTGGCCCGAACGGGTCATTTTCTGGATCTGGATGTGGTTCAGATAGGGCCAGCGGCGCTTGAACCATCGGTCCAGCCGCACGCCGTCTTCACCGGCATCCACGAAAAGGGTGCGGACTTCTTTCATGCAAACAGACGCCTTGCCACTATCAAACCTGCAAATAGAGCCGCGACCGACAGGAGCACCGATGCCGAAACATAGGTGAAGGCCTGCGCATAGCGGCTCTTCTCAATCATCAGGGCCGTCTCAAGCGAGAAGGCCGAAAAGGTGGTGAAACCGCCCAGGACACCGACCCCGAACAGCAACCGCAAACGTTCTTGATCCGCACCGCCGCGATGGGCCAAGAAGCCGACCAACAGCCCCATCGCCAATCCGCCTAGGACGTTGCAGATGAAGGTGCCAAAGGGCCAGGCCGTTCCAAAAAGCCGCCATGCATGGCTTCCCACCGCATAGCGCGCCGCTGCTCCGGCACCGCCGCCCAAAACCACAAGTAACAGTTTGCTCATGGCCCCTTATGCGCTTTGCCGTGATTTTTAGCAAATTGCCCTTTGTAGGGTGGTGGCCATCCTCGTCCTTCGACAAGCTCAGGATTAGGATGAATTTGAAATCCCGAAACCCTCACTGTTCCTCATGCTGAGCCTGTCAAAGCACGAGGAAGCGGCACCAAAGCCCCCACATCCGTGTTCCCCGCGCAGGCGGGGACCCAGACCGTTACGCTCATGTGGGAATCAATCATCTGGATCCCCGCCTTCGCGGGGAACGCGGTGGAGAGGCAGGAGAACATCCTCGTCCTTCGAGAGGCTCAGGATGAGGATGAATGATACAAGGTCTTCCTCATGCTGAGCCTGTCGAAGCACGAGGAAGACCCTACCCCATCGCCAATCCCGCAGCGGCCATCGCCGTCATGAAATCCTCAGGCGGCGTGGCCTCGATCCGCCGGATACCGCCATCAGGATGGGGGAACTCCAGCCATTGGGCGTGGAGCATCAGGCGCGGCACAGGCTCCCCGCCGACCATCAGCGCCCCGCCATAGCGCACATCCCCGGCAATGGGCCGTCCCAGCGACGCCAGATGGACGCGGATCTGGTGCATGCGTCCGGTCTCTGGACTGGCCTCGATCAGGGCGGCCCCCTCGGCTTCACTTAGGGTGCGATAACGGGTCTTGGCCGTTTGGGCATCAGGATGGTCCGGCTCACAGATGCGCATATAGGCCTCACGCCCCTGCTCATCGCGGCGAAGACAGGCCTCGATCAGGCCCTTGCGAGGCTCCGGCGCACCCGGCGCAACAAGGGCCAGATAGGATTTTCGAAACCGCCGGGCGGCCAAGGCCTTACCTAAAAAGGCCGCGGCAGGCTTGGTCCTAGCCGTCAAAATGATCCCAGAGGTGTCTCGGTCCAGCCTGTGCACCAGCCGTGGGCGATTGCCACTCGATCGTGCAAAGGCCCACAGATGCTCGTCCAACGTATGGACTTGACCGCGCCCACCTTGACTGGACAGACCTGACGGCTTGTTGAGCACGATTATGGCGTCGTCCTGATAGACGACCATGGCTTTGACAAGGTCGATCTCTTCTGGCGACAGGGAGATCGGATTGTCTATGGCGCGCGGGGCCTTGGGCTTTAGCGGGCGTCTAAAGGGGGACTTAGCCACGGGGCGGCTGCTTTTGGCGGCGAAGTTGGTTCCAGCGGTCAAGGCGCTCCTTCACCCGCGCTTCGGTGCCAACATCTTTGGGCTTATAGAACTGCCGCCGCTCCATCCCGTCTGGGAAATAGGATTGGCCAGAAAAGCCCTCAGGCTGGTCATGGTCATAGGCATAGCCTTGACCATAGCCGAGATCCTTCATCATCTTGGTCGGCGCATTGAGAATGTGGGCAGGCGGCATGAGCGATCCGGTCTCCTTGGCCGCCGCCATGGCCCCCTTAAAGGCCGTATAGACCGCGTTAGACTTGGGCGCGCAGGCCAGATGAACGCAGGCCTGAGCCAGCGCCAATTCCCCCTCTGGCGAGCCCAAGAAATCGTAGGTGTCCTTGGCCGCATTGACCACGACCAGCGACAGCGGATCGGCTGCGCCAATGTCCTCACTGGCCATCCGCACCAAACGCCGGGCAATGAACAGCGGGTCCTCACCGCCGGTTAGCATCCGGGCCAGCCAATAGAGCGCCGCATCCGGGTCAGAGCCGCGCACCGACTTATGAAGGGCCGAGATGAGATTATAGTGCCCCTCGCGGTCCTTGTCGTATGCCGGGCTGCGCTTTTGCAACAGTCGCCCAAGCTCAGCCGTCGACATGGGCGTCGCTGACCCCACGGCATAGAGGGTCTCAGCCATGGTCAAGAGGTAGCGCCCATCGCCATCGGCCAGCGCCACCAAGGCCTCGCGGGCCTCAGGCTCGAGCGGCAGCGCCCGTCCCTCAAAGGCTTCGGCCTTGATCAGCAACTGATGCAGCGCCGCATCATCGAGGCGCTTGAGCACATAGACCTGACAGCGCGACAGAAGGGCGCCATTGAGTTCGAACGAGGGGTTTTCGGTCGTTGCCCCGACGAGCGTCACGACCCCCTCCTCGACAAAGGGCAAGAACCCGTCCTGTTGAGCGCGATTGAACCGGTGGATCTCGTCAACAAACAGCAAGGTCGTCTGGCCCGCAGCCCGGCGCACGCGCGCGGCTTCGAAGGCTTTTTTTAAATCGGCAACGCCCGAAAAGACAGCCGAAATCTGCTGGAACTCATAGCCCGCAGCCTTGGCCAACAGGCGCGCAATGGTGGTCTTGCCCGTGCCTGGAGGGCCCCAGAGGATCATCGAGGACAGTCGCCGCGCCTGCGCCATCCGCTGCACGGGGCCATCAGGTCCAAGCAGATGATCCTGCCCCACGACCTCACCCAGCGCCTGCGGTCGCAGACGTTCGGCAAGCGGACGGTGGCCTTGAGACCCAGGCGCGGACAGGCCAGCAGCTTCGAACAGATCAGACATGCTGTAGCCTAACGATATATGGCGCCCAAGCCTAGAGCGGGAAAGCCCCCCTTTCTTTCCGTGTTCCCCGCGAAGGCGGGGACCCAGACCCTTTCACACAAACTGAAAGTGGCCCGCTGAACCCTCGCCTTCGTGGGAACGCAAAGGCCAGTGGATATCCCCCTCACCCAACCCTCTCCCCCAAGGGGGCGAGGGCTAAGAAGATGGAAGCCCTCTCCCTGAGGGAGAGGGTTGGGTGAGGGCCTTGTTTCCTCTACAATCTAAACTGCGCCGTTATGGTCTGAGGGCCGCGTTGGATGGTGATGCGCCAGACGCTCGCCCCGCTCTTGAGCGCCTCGGCAAGGTCACGCGTCGAGCGGATTTGGCGGCCATTGACCTCGCGGATCAGGTCGCCGCGCTGGAAGCCCGCACTGCCGGCGTAGCTCTGAGCCGAGACCTTGATGACCAAGACCCCTTCGCGGGCGACAAAGGGATCGGCTCCAAACTCGTCAGCCACCGCAGGAGACAGGTTGACCACGACCGCCCCATCCATGGGATGGCGTCCGGCCAGCAGACGCTCGTCACGCACGGGGTCCGACGGCGGCGGCGCCACCTTCGCGGTGAGGGTCCTCAGGGTCCCCTCGCGCCGGACCTGAAGGGCGGCCATCTCGCCGGGCTTGCGCGTTCCGATGCGATAGTTGATCGCGGCCTCGTCGTTCACGGCCTGACCATCGATGGCCAAGATCAGGTCACCCTGTTTGACCCCTGCCCGCTCTGCCGGTCCGCCGGGGAAGATGTCCGCGATCAGCACACCCTCTGGACGGTCCAGACCAAGGCTGCGCGCAATGTCGCTGGTCACGGCTTGGGTCTTGATACCGAGCCAAGGCCGCACGACCGAGCTGCGCCCGCCCAAGGCGCTCTCGACCACCTGCTTGACCATGGTGGCAGGAATGGCAAAGCCAATACCGGAGCTAGAGCCTGAACGCGAAAAGATCGCCGTATTGAGCCCGATCAGGTCCCCGTCCATATCGACCAAGGCCCCGCCCGAATTGCCCGGGTTGATGGCGGCATCAGTCTGGATAAAAAACGAATAGTCGGTGATGCCGACATCGGTCCGCGCCAAGGCAGAGACAATGCCATTGGTCACGGTCTGCCCGACACCAAATGGATTGCCGATGGCCAGCACAAGATCACCAACCAAGACCGGCTCGCGCTCATCGATGGCCAAAACCGGCAAATGCTCACCATTGGTATTGATCCGCAGGACGGCGAGGTCGGACTTGGGATCGGCCAGCAAGACCTTGGCCGGGAACTCCCGCCGGTCGGCCAGCACAACCATGATCTCCTGCATGCCATCAATGACATGGTTGTTGGTCACGACAATGCCGTCGGAGCGCACCAGCACGCCGGACCCGAGTGACTGCTCGACCCGCTCGCGCGGTACGCCGCCATCGTTGAAAAAGTCCCAGAACGGATCGACCCTTTGGCGCACCAAGCGGCGGCTAAAGATATTGACCACAGCGGGAGAGGCCTTTTTGACCACAGGCGCGAAGGAGGTCTTGATCGAGCCCGCATCTCCCGGAACATGCCGCGTCGGCTCAGCCAGCTGTACATCCGGCAAAACGGAGTCAAGCGCTGGCGGCACGGTCTGCGCCGTCGACTTGGCCTGCGGGTCTGAACAGGCCGCAAGCACGGCAAAGAGCGCGATGCTGAGGCGGTTGAGCTTCATGGGACACTGAACCTTGATCATAGGACCCGTTATGGGAACGGTTTAGGCCACAATCAAGACCAGAGCGTGGCTAAACTGGCTCCGGCTTGGCATAGCGTACCGCCGCTAACAGGGCCGCTAGGCAAAATAGCGCCGCGACGACAAGTGGCAGCCCGGGCAGGCGCAAGGTCGCTTCATGCCTCAGGGCAAAGGCAAAGAGGGACAGATAGAGCGCCGGTCCGATGATTGATGAGATCCCCATCAGCGCCGAACTCGCCCCCTGCAAACGCCCCTGCTCTGACGGCTGAACCCGCCCCGCCATCAGGCTCTGAACTGACGGATTGATCAGTCCACCAAGCCCACCCACCAAAAGCCCGGCATAGAAAATGGCCGGCGTGGGTGCCACCGCATAGATCAAGAAGGTCGTGATCTGAGACCCGATCCCAATGATCAGCGCCCGTCTTGGTCCCAAGGACTTCACAGCGCGCCCGACGACGAGCAACTGCACCACCACGCTCAAGGCCCCGGTCGCCACCAACATGGTCGCCGCCTCGCGAGGACCCCAGCCATACCGATGCCCAACGAACAGAACAAAGATGCTCGGGAAAACAACATGGGCCATCTGGAACAGAAAACTCACACTGATCAGCCCCACAAGGCCCGGCTTTGACCGCAACAGGTCCAGCGAACCGACCGGGTTGGCCTTGGCCCAGTTCAATCCCTTGGCCCGTTTTTCGGGCGGCAAGGATTCCGGCAGAACGAACAGACCATAGAGCCAATTGACCAGCGCCAAGGCTGCCGAAAGGTAGAAGGGCCAGCGAAGATTATAGCCGCCGAGCCAGCCGCCTATTGCCGGACCGACAATGAAGCCAATGCCAAAGGCTGCCCCCATCATTCCAAAGGCCTTGGCCCGGTCCTGGGGTTCGGTAACATCGGCAACATAGGCATTGGCGGTGGAAAAACTGGCCGAGGTGACCCCGTTGATGACCCGGCCGACATAGAGCCAGATCAGGTTCGGGGCCAAGGCCATCACCAGATAGTCTATACCGAGCCCAAAGATCGAGATCAGCAGCACCGGCCGTCGGCCAAAACGATCCGACAGCATGCCAAGAATCGGACTGCAGAAGAACTGCATCAGCCCCCAAGTCACCGTGAAAATCATGGTGTAATCGGCTGCAACCGCCGTATCACCGCCGACCATATCGCGAATGAGGTTGGGCAGAACGGGGATCATCACCCCCATAGCGACAATATCAAGCACCGCAGTGGCAAAGATGAAGCGGACTGCAGCCTGACGCTGCGGCTTAGAAACCGGCTGAACCACGCTCTGGCTCCTGTCGTCATAATGGTGCGTAGATACAAAAAACCCCCGGTCTTGGCCGGGGGCTTAATGGAATGTCTTAGTCTTCAGCGTCGTAGGACACTTGGACTGGACCGGAGTCCTTGCCCTTTTCCGAAGGGTCACGATCGACAAATTCGATCACGGCCAACGGCGCATTGTCACCATAACGGAAGCCAGCCTTCAGGACGCGGATATAGCCGCCCTGACGCTCTTGATAACGAGGACCCAAGGTGGCGAAAAGCTTGCCGACCTGTTCCACATCACGAACCTTGCTGATGGCCTGACGACGCGCATGCAGATCGCCGCGCTTAGCCAGAGAGACCAGCTTTTCCACGATCGGACGCAGTTCCTTGGCCTTAGGCAAGGTGGTCACGATCTGCTCGTGCTTGATCAGCGACGCAGCCATGTTTGCGAACATGGCCGTGCGGTGCGCGGTCGTCCTACCGAGTTTGCGGTGCGCGTAACCGTGGCGCATGAGGGTCTCTCCTTGGGAGCGGGTCGCCTCCCGGCGATCCGTTGAATAACAGGGCTATAACCCATTTCGCTCTGAGGTCACCCTCAAAAGCAAAACGGGCCTTAGAGGGTTTTAGATCTGGTCTTCGAACTTCTTGGCCAGCTCTTCGATGTTTTCAGGCGGCCAGTTCGGCACATCCATGCCGAGGTGCAGGCCCATACCCAACAACACTTCTTTGATTTCGTTCAGCGACTTGCGGCCGAAGTTCGGGGTGCGGAGCATCTCGGCTTCGGTCTTTTGGATCAGGTCGCCAATATAGACGATGTTGTCGTTCTTCAAGCAGTTGGCCGAACGGACTGAAAGTTCCAGTTCATCGACCTTCTTGAGCAGAGCCGGATTGAACGGCAGCTCAGGCTTGGACTCTTCTGACGACTTCTTCTTGGGCTCTTCAAAGGTGATGAAGATCTGAAGTTGGTCTTGCAGAATGCGAGCGGCATAGGCAGCGGCATCAACGGGCGACACAGCGCCGTTGGTTTCGATTTCCATGACCAGCTTGTCATAGTCCAGAGACTGACCCTGACGGGTAGGCTCAACGCGATAGGCGACGCGCTTGACGGGGCTGAACAGGCTATCCACGGCGATCAGGCCGATAGGCGCATCTTCTGGACGGTTCTTCTCGGCAGGGACATAACCCTTACCGGTCGCAACCGTGAACTCCATACGCACCGAAGCGCCGTCGTCGAGCGTGCAAAGAACGTGATCCTTGTTCAGGATCTCGATGTCTGCAGGGGCGTCGATCTGACCGGCAGTGACTTCACCGGGGCCAGTGGCCCGCAAGGTCATGCGCTTTGGGCCTTCTGCATGCATGCGAAGGGCCAATTGCTTGATGTTCAGCACGATGTCGACCACGTCTTCCCGAACGCCTTCCAGCGACGAAAACTCGTGAACGACGCCATCGATCTGGACAGCCGTAACAGCCGCGCCCTGAAGCGACGACATAAGAACTCGACGCAGCGAATTCCCTAAAGTAACCCCGAAGCCCCGTTCGAGCGGCTCAGCAATGATGCGCGCCTTACGCTCGCCATCAACGCCGGTCTCGATAACGGGCTTCTCAGGACGGATCAGCTCGTTCCAATTTCTTTCGATCACGGATGCGGTCCCTTGAACGCGGCTCACCGGCCACAAAACGGGGCCGGTGAGGAATAATGAGGCGTAGTAGAATTAAACGCGACGACGCTTAGGCGGACGGCAGCCATTGTGCGGGATCGGCGTGACGTCACGGATCGTGGTGATCGTGAAGCCCACGGATTGCAAAGCACGAAGCGCCGACTCACGACCCGAACCGGGACCCGAGACGTTAACTTCCAATGTCTTCACACCATGTTCCATGGCCTTGCGGCCTGCGTCTTCCGCAGCCATCTGGGCTGCAAAAGGCGTCGACTTGCGCGAACCCTTGAAACCCATCGTGCCCGACGACGACCATGAAATGGCGTTGCCTTGAGCATCCGTGATGGTGATCATGGTGTTGTTGAACGAAGCGTTGACATGCGCAACGCCCGAAGTGATGTTTTTACGTTCGCGCTTTTTAACGCGCGTAGGTTCTTTGGCCATCGGACTTAACGCCTCGCCTTATTTCTTCTTGCCGGCGATGGGCTTCGCCGGACCTTTGCGCGTACGCGCGTTTGTATGGGTGCGCTGACCACGGACCGGAAGGCCCTTACGGTGACGCAGGCCGCGATAGCAGGCCAGGTCCATCAGACGCTTGATGTTCATTGAGGTTTCACGACGCAAGTCACCCTCAACCGTATAGTCACGGTCAATGGCTTCGCGGATCTGCAAAACTTCAGCGTCGGTCAGCTGATTGACACGGCGAGCATCTTCGATGCCAACCTTGACAATAATTTCCTTCGCTTTGGCCTGACCGATGCCATGAATATACTGAAGCGCGATCACTACGCGCTTGTTGGTCGGTATGTTGACGCCTGCAATACGGGCCACGCCTTTAATCTCCTCGTCACGCGGTTGAACGCAAAGGTCAAGAATCGGCCAACTGCCACAAATGGCACAGCCGACGCCTTCTTCGCGCCCTTTCGCGGAAGCGCACCGTTATAGGGACGATTGCGTTTCCGTCAACAGCTCAAAACACAAAAGGTGCTCTTCGCTAGGTCAAATATGTCAATTTCGTCTCAGCGGTTAAGAAGAGAAGAAATCAACGGTGAATGTCACTTTCCTGCCGAAGCAAGAGCAGCGTCTATGGCCTCGGCTACAGCTTCCACTGTGTCCATGCCGTCCAACTCGACCAGTTTGCCCTGATCCTTATAGTAAGGGAGCAGCGGGGCGGTTTGTTCATTGTAGGCGCCAAGCCGGGTCACGAAGACCTCTGGATTGTCATCCGAACGACCTTCAGCGGCGAACCGCTTGCCGATACGTTCAATCAGAGCGGCGTCATCGACCTTGAGTCTAATGACCAGGTCAATAGCCGCGCCCCGCGCCGAAAGCATTTTGTCGAGCTCTTGCGCCTGCGCAAGGGTGCGCGGAAAGCCATCAAAGATCGCTCCACCAGCGGCCTCAGTCTCTGGCAGGCGCTCTTCAATCAGAGCAATAACAATATCATCAGAAACCAGCTGACCACCATCCATGATGGCGGCGACGCGCAGGCCTAGCTCCGACCCGGAGGTCCTAGCCGCCCGCAGCATATCGCCCGTCGACAGTTGCACCATCCCGCGCCCTGTGACCAGGCGCTTGGCTTGAGTCCCCTTCCCTGCGGCCGGAGGCCCGAACAGGATCAAATTCATTTCGAGCGTCCCCCACGCAGCTTCGACTTCTTGATCAAACCTTCATACTGGTGAGACAGCAAGTGCGATTGAATCTGGGCCACCGTATCCATGGTCACGGTGACCACGATCAAGATCGATGTGCCGCCCAGATAGAATGGGGCGTGATAGAAGCCGATCAGGGCCTCTGGAAGCAGGCAGACCAGAGTGATGTAGGCCGCGCCGATGAGGGTCAGACGGGTCAGCACATAGTCCAGATATTCCGCCGTACGCTTGCCAGGACGGATGCCGGGCAGGAAGCCACCATATTTCCGCAGATTCTCAGCTGTATCGTCGGGATTGAACACGATCGAGGTGTAGAAAAACGAGAAGAAGATGATCAGCGCTGCATAGAAGACCATGAACAGGGGCTGGCCATGCTGCAGTTGGCCCACTGCCGTCGGAACCCATTGGGCCCATGAGGGAAGGTCTGCCGTTGCTAAGAAGCCCATCGCGGTCGCAGGAAGTAACAGAAGGCTGGACGCAAAGATCGGCGGAATGACACCCGCCGTGTTGATCTTCAACGGCATGAAGGAGGTTTCGCCGCCATAGACGCGGTTACCCTGCTGACGCTTAGGATACTGGACCAGCAACCGGCGCTGCGAGCGCTCGATGAAGACGATGGCCAAGACCACGACAACGGCCAAGGCGCTGATCATGAACATGGCAAAGCCCGATAGGGCCCCTTGTTGGGTCAAGGTCAACATTTGCCAGATCCCACGCGGTAGGACCGCCACGATACCGGCAAAGATAATCAGGGAGACGCCATTGCCGACGCCGCGACTGGTAATCTGCTCACCCAACCACATCAGGAACAGGGTGCCGCCGGTCAGGGTCACAACGGTCGAAACGACAAAGAACATGCCTGGATTGTCGACCAGACCTGGGCTGTTCTGGAGACCAAAGGCGATACTGGCGGACTGGAACAGAGCCAAGATGACTGTCAGGTAGCGGGTATATTGGTTGAGTTGCTTACGACCCGCCTCGCCGCCTTCCTTGCGCAGCTTCTCCCATGGGGGATAGACCGTGCCCATCAGCTGGACGATGATCGAGGCCGAAATATAGGGCATCACATTCAGGGCGAAGACGGCCATGCGCTGCACAGCACCGCCTGAGAACATGTTGAACATACCCAAAATGCCCTTGGCCTGACCGTCAAACGCACGAGAGAACGCCGCCGGGTCAATGCCAGGAATGGGAATATAGGTGCCAAGGCGGTACACCACCAAAGCAATGAGGGTGAACCAGATACGCTTGTGAAGCTCCGTGGCCTTTGCAAAAGACCCGAAGTTCATGTTGGCAGCGAGTTGTTCTGCGGCCGA
The DNA here is from genome assembly GCA_947378235.1 of Caulobacteraceae bacterium. Taxonomy (GTDB): domain Bacteria; phylum Pseudomonadota; class Alphaproteobacteria; order Caulobacterales; family Caulobacteraceae; genus CAISGS01. The sequence continues at coordinate 16,911 of CANCJE010000025.1, forward strand.
AGCCATAAGCACCCCCTAGGGCGATTTCAGAAAACGTGGCGAGAACCCGACGACATCAAAGACGAGACCGGCTTCGCTTCTAAAGGATGGTGCGCTCGGGCAACCACCCTTCAAAAGAGCGACTTAGGCTTCAGCGGTCGCCTTGACCACGACCTTCTTCGTCGTGGTCACCGAACCACCCGCAGCTTCCACCGCAGCGATGGCCGACGGGGTCGCCGAATTGACCGTGATGTTCAGCTTCACGCCGATGTCACCGTGGCCGAGCAAACGAACGCCGTCCAACTCACGACGGATCACGCCAGAGGCGATCAGAGCCGTTGCGTCAACGGGCTTAGACGCGTCCAAACGACCCGCTTCGATCGCCTTGGTCAAACGCCACAGGTTCACCTCGGCATAGTCCTTGGCAAAGATGTTGTTAAAGCCGCGCTTAGGCATACGCATGTGAAGGGGCATCTGGCCGCCTTCAAAACCATGGATCGCCACGCCCGAGCGTGACTTTTGACCCTTAACACCGCGACCGGCGGTCTTGCCCTTACCCGAACCCGGGCCACGGCCAACACGCATGCGGCCCTTGGTGGCGCCTTCATTATCACGAATTTCGTTGAGCTTAGTCATGAGCCTCTCCTGAGAGCTAAACGCCAGACCAAACGGTCCGACTCGGCGGGATGTGGTGTCTACCTGAAAAAAGACGGCACCTGCAAGCTAGAAGCCCAGGTGCCGCCCTTTTCAATTCAGGCCTGTTCTTCGAGAACCGCGATCAGGTGAGCCACCTTGGCCACCATGCCACGAACCGAAGGAGTATCTTCGAGGGTCGAGACGCGTCCCATACGATTAAGCCCGAGGCCCGCCAAAGTCGCGCGCTGGTCGTTCTTACGACGGATGGGGCTACCGGTCTGCTGAATGACGATCTTTGCCATTGTTGTATTCCTTAGCCTTCGGAGGCGTCAGGGGCAGACGCGCCATCGGCACGACGGCCAATGATATCGCCAACCTTCTTACCACGCTTGTTGGCGACCTGACGGGGCGAAGATTGGCCCTTCAGAGCGTCGAACGTGGCACGCACCATGTTGTAGGGGTTCGACGAGCCGACCGACTTGGCCACCACATCTTGAACGCCCAGGGTTTCGAGAACCGCACGCATCGGACCACCAGCAATGATACCAGTGCCCGGAGGGGCAGCACGAAGCATGACCTTACCGGCACCGTGACGGCCTGCGCCGTCATGGTGAAGGGTGCGGCTTTCACGAAGCGGCACACGGACCATGGTCTTCTTAGCTTCTTCGGTGGCCTTACGAATGGCTTCTGGCACTTCACGTGCCTTACCATGCCCAAAGCCAACCCGGCCCTTTTGATCACCAACGACCATCAGCGCGGCGAAGGAGAAGCGACGGCCACCCTTCACAGTCGCGGCAACGCGATTGATGTGGACCAACTTCTCGACGACATCGCTTTCGCGCTCGTCTTGGCCGCGACCTGCGCCGCGCTCTTCGTTCCTGCGAGCCATGCGGTCCCCTTAGAAGTTCAAGCCGGCGTCGCGCGCGGCGTCAGCGAGGGCCTTGACCCGGCCGTGATACATATAGCCACCGCGGTCGAAGAAGACGTCCTTGACGCCCTTTTCCATTGCGCGCTGAGCAACGAGTTTACCGACCAGCTCAGCGGCTTCCTTATCGGAACCCTTGGCATGCTCGGCCTTTGCAACAGACTCCAAGGACGAGGCGGCTGCGAGCGTAACGCCCTGCTTATCGTCAATGATCTGCGCATAGATGTTCTTGTCTGAACGGAAAACCGTAAGACGCGGACGGCCGTTGGCCAAAGCCTTGAGCCGGATGCGCGTGCGTTGAGCACGACGCTGGGAAAGATCGCGTGGAGAGAGCGCCATGGCTTACTTCTTCTTGCCTTCCTTGCGACGAACCTTCTCGCCGAGATAACGAACGCCCTTGCCCTTATAGGGTTCAGGAGGACGAATACGGCGAATAACCGCCGCGATCTCGCCGACGACCTGTTTGTCGATGCCGGAGATCTTGATTTCGGTCTGCTTGGGAACCGCGAAGCTGATGCCCGCTGGAGGCGGAATATCCACCTCGTGGCTGAAGCCCAACTGCATGGCCAATGCATCGCCCTTGAGCGCTGCTCTGTAACCCACGCCGACCAGTTCGAGCGTCTGCTCGTAACCAACCGTCACGCCGTGAACCATGTTGGCGATCAAGGTGCGGGACAGACCCCACATTGATTTGGCCCGCTTTGATTCATCGCGCGGTGAGAAGGTGAGCTCGCCACCCTCATTCTTGAGTTCAATCTCTTCCGCAACCGTCCATGACAGGGTCCCCTTAGGGCCCGTCACCGTGACGGTCTGTCCGTCCAGCGTGAGGTTCACGCCAGCGGGGATAGAAACCGCTTTTTTGCCGATCCGTGACATTTTTCTCTTCCCTCCCCGCGCCTAGTAGACGCGGCAGAGAACTTCGCCGCCCACGTTATTATCGCGGGCAACGTTGTCGGACATGACACCCTTAGGTGTCGACAGGATGGATATACCAAGACCGTTCTTCACGGGCTTGAGATCCTTGATCGAAGAGTAGACGCGGCGGCCCGGCTTGGACACGCGAGCGATCTCAACGATCACTGGCTCACCGTCGAAATACTTCAGCTCGATCTCGTACTCGGGGTGCGTTCCGGGGGCCTCGATCAGCGCATAACCGCGGATATAGCCTTCGGACAGAAGCACCTCCAGGACGCGGCCACGCAGGACCGACGCGGGCGTCGAGACCTTGCTGCGCTTGCGCATCGCGGCGTTGCGGATTCTGGCGATCATATCGCCGATGGGGTCGTTCACAGCCATGGGACCCTCCTCACCAGCTCGACTTGACGAGGCCAGGGATCTGACCGTTGGAGCCAAGCTCCCGCAGCGCGATCCGCGACATCTTCAGTTTACGATAATAGGCGCGCGGACGACCGGTCACTTCGCAACGGTTGCGAATGCGGTTCGGTGACGAGTTGCGCGGCAACTTTGCCAGCTTCAGACGGGCATCGAAACGCTCTTCCAAGGGAAGGGATTCGTCATTGGCGATTGCCTTGAGGGCTTCACGCTTGCCTGCGAACTGCTTGACGAGACGGCGAACCATCTCATTGCGATTAACGGCGCTTTTCTTGGCCATGGATTTGTCTTTCCCTCCCGATCAGGACGTGAACGGGAATTGGAACTGCTTCAGAAGCGCGCGCGCCTCATCGTCAGTACGGGCAGAGGTACAGACGATGATGTCCATGCCCCACATCTGGTCGATTTGATCGTAGTTGATCTCTGGAAACACGATATGTTCCTTCAGACCCATGGCATAGTTGCCACGACCATCAAACGACGTCGGCTTCAAACCGCGGAAGTCCTTCACGCGCGGAAGCGCGATCGTGATCAGGCGATCCAGAAACTCATACATGCGATCCTTGCGAAGGGTGACCTTCGCCCCAACGATCATGCCTTCCCGCAGCTTAAAGCCAGCGATCGACAGACGCGCGCGGGTTGGAGCTGGCTTCTGACCAGCAATGGCCGCCAAATCCTTCATGGCCGCAGTGGCCTTCTTGGAGTCAGCAACCGCCTCGCCGATACCCATATTGAGAACGATCTTCTCAATCTTGGGGATCTGCATCTCGTTGGAGTAGCTAAACTCCGACTTCATGGCAGCCCGGATCTGTTCCCGATAAACGGTCTTCAGACGCGGCTCGTATTTAGGTTGATCAACCATCAATGACCTCACCGGACTTCTTGGCCACGCGGACCTTCTTGTCGCCTTCAATCTTGAAGCCGACGCGGGTCGCTGCACCGGTCTTGGGGTCGAGCAATGCGACATTAGACACGTGAAGCGAAGCTTCCTTGTTCTTGATGCCCCCTTGCGGGTCACCTTGAGAAGGACGGGTGTGACGCTGGACCATATTGATCCCGCCGACGAACAGCCGGTCTTCCTTGGGCAGAACCCTTAAGACTTGGCCTTGGCGACCCTTGTCACGGCCGGCCAGGACAACAACGCGGTCGCCCTTTTTGATCTTCGCTGACATTTACAGCACCTCGGGAGCGAGGGAGATGATCTTCATGTGGTTCTTAGCACGCAGTTCACGAGGAACTGGGCCAAAAATCCGCGTGCCGATCGGCTCACTTTGTTTGTTCACGATCACGGCCGCATTCTTATCGAAGCGGATCAGTGAGCCGTCCTTGCGCTTGATGCCCTGAGCCGTGCGAACAACGATGGCGCGCATGACGTCACCCTTCTTCACCCGGCCGCGTGGGATCGCTTCCTTGACGGAAACAACGATGACGTCACCGACGCTAGCATAGCGCCGACCGGCACCACCCAGCACCTTGATGCACATGACCCGGCGAGCGCCCGAGTTGTCGGCAACTTCCAGGTTAGTTTGCATCTGGATCATACTGTTAGATCCTCTCTGACTATTCGCTCAGACCCGAGGAAGCCTTCGGAAGGGCCTCCCAGGACTTGAGCTTTGACTTTGGGGCACACTCGATGATCCGAATGTGCTCGCCAGCCTTGTAGGTATTTGCTTCGTCGTGCGCGTGGTACTTCTTCGAGCGACGAACCGTCTTACGAAGGACGGGGTGCAGGAAGGTCCGCTCCACTTTCACGACGACGGTCTTGTCACCCTTATCGGAGACAACCACGCCTTCAAGAATCCGCTTGGGCATCGATGATCTCCCTACGCTGCGGCGGTTTTGCCGCGCAGCACAGTCTTGATGCGCGCGATCGACTTACGAACTTCGTCCACACGGTGGGTCTTTTCGACCTGACCCGTAGCGGCTTGGAAGCGCAGATTAAATTGCTCCTTTTTGAGCTTCAGAAGCTCTTCATGGAGTTGGTCAGCCGTGAGGCTCCGGACGTCAGCGATCTTCATTAGGGTTGCTCCGCCATGGCGATACCAGCGTCAAGACGGGTCACGACCTTGGTCTTAACGGGCAGCTTGGCAGCGCCCAGACGCAGGGCTTCGCGAGCCACGTCGTCAGGAACGCCATCGATTTCGAACAGGATGCGGCCCGGAGCGCAGCGAGCTGCCCAATGGTCCACAGCGCCCTTGCCCTTACCCATCCGCACTTCAGCAGGCTTGCCGGAGACCGGCACGTCTGGGAAAATTCGGATCCAGACGCGGCCCTGACGCTTCATCTGACGCGTGATCGCTCGCCGGCAGGCTTCGATCTGGCGCGCAGTGATACGCTCGGGTTCAACCGTCTTTAGGCCGTAAGAGCCAAAGGCCAGCGTGTAGCCACCCTTGGACGTGCCATGGATGCGGCCCTTGAACTGCATCCGATACTTGGTTTTTTTAGGTTGCAACATGACCTAGACCTCAACCCCGGTCGCGACGGCTAGGGCGGTCGCCCCGGTCACCACGATCGCTACGCTCACTACGGCCACCACCTTCACCGGCAGGACCGGTTTCCGTGGCCAGGCGCTTGTCCTGAGCCGAAGGATCGTGCTCGAGCACTTCGCCTTTGAAGATCCACGTCTTCACGCCGATGATGCCGTAGGTCGTCTTGGCTTCAGCGAAGCCATAGTCGATGTCAGCACGCAGGGTGTGAAGCGGCACGCGGCCTTCGCGATACCATTCCATACGAGCGATTTCAGCACCGCCGAGACGGCCGGACACGTTGATCCGGATGCCCTTTGCGCCGAGGCGCATAGCCGATTGCATCGAACGCTTCATGGCGCGACGGAAAGCGACGCGGCGTTCCAGCTGCTGAGCAATATTCTCAGCGACCAGTTGCGCATCCGCTTCGGGCTTACGGACCTCAACGATGTTGAGGAACACTTCGCCTTCGGTCATGTCCGACAGATCCTTGCGGAGCTTGTCGATGTCTTGACCCTTCTTGCCGATGATCACGCCTGGACGCGCCGCATAGATCGTCACCCGGCACTTCTTGTGCGGACGCTCGATAATGATGCGCGAAACGCCGGCTTGGCCGAGACGCTTCTTCAGTTCCTTGCGAACCTTAATGTCTTGGTGAAGCAAGCGACCGTAGTCATTGCCATCCGCGAACCAACGCGAATCCCAAGTGCGATTAATACCGAGCCGAAGCCCGATTGGGTTGACTTTCTGACCCATCAGGCCGCCTCACCAAGTTCACGGACCACGATGGTGATCTCCGAAAAGGGCTTTTCGATGCGCGAAGACCGGCCGCGAGCGCGGGCGGAAAAACGCTTCATCACCAAATTCTTGCCCACATAGGCCTCAGCAACGACCAGGTTGTCGATGTCGAGATTATGATTGTTCTCGGCGTTCGAGATCGCCGAATAGAGGGCCTTGCGCACATCTTGAGCGATGCGCTTGTGGCTGAACTCGAGCTCGTTGAGGGCGCGTTGAACCTTCAGACCGCGAATGGACGCGGCCACCAGATTCAGCTTGCGCAGGCCGGTGCGCAACGTGCTCACCTTAGCCATGGCCTCGACGGGCTTGAGGCGCCGTTCGGTCGCTTTCTTTCCCATCGTTACTTCCTCTTCGCCTTCTTGTCCGCGGCATGGCCTGGGAACGTGCGGGTCGGTGAGAACTCACCGAGCTTGTGCCCAACCATGTCTTCGCTGATCTGCACGGGAACGTGCTTATGGCCATTATAGACGCCGAACGTCAGGCCCACGAACTGGGGCATGATGGTCGAACGGCGCGACCAGGTCTTGATCACTTCCTTGCGGCCCGAGCTTTGCGCGGTATCGGCTTTCTTAAGCAGATATCCGTCGACGAACGGACCTTTCCAAACGGAACGGGTCATCGATTAGCGAGCCTTCTTCACGTGGCGAGTACGGATGATGAACTTGTCCGTCGCCTTGTTCTTACGCGTCCGGGTACCCTTGGTGTCTTTACCCCAAGGCGTGACCGGGTTGCGACCACCAGAGGTACGGCCTTCGCCGCCGCCGTGCGGGTGGTCGATGGGGTTCATCGCAACACCACGAACGTGAGGACGGAAGCCCATGTGACGAACCCGTCCGGCCTTGCCGAGGTTTTCGTTCATATGGTCTTGGTTCGAAACCGCGCCGACCGTGGCCATGCAGGTGTCCTGAACCATGCGAAGCTCACCTGAGTTCAGGCGAATTTGAGCATAGCCGCCGTCACGACCGACCAGCTGGGCGTAGGCACCAGCCGACCGAGCGATCTGACCACCCTTGAGGGGCTTCAGTTCAACATTGTGGATGATCGTGCCGATCGGCATCGAACGCAGAGGCGAGGCATTGCCTGGCTTCACGTCGACCTTTTCAGACGCAATGATTTCGTCGCCCGCCTTAACGCGCTGTGGCGCCAAGATGTAGGACAGCTCACCATCCGCATACTTGATCAGGGCAATGAAGGCGGTCCGATTTGGATCGTACTCAATGCGCTGGATCACAGCCGGGACGTCGAACTTACGACGCTTGAAGTCCACCAGACGGTAGAGGCGCTTAGCGCCACCGCCACGGAAGCGAACCGTGATCCGTCCATTGCTCGAACGCCCGCCAGATTTGGTCAGGCCTTGAACGAGGGACTTCACCGGGCCACCCTTGTGGAGCTCGGAACGGTCGACCAGGATTAGGGCGCGGCGCCCAGGCGAGGTCGGATTGAAATGCTTAAGTGCCATCGTGCCGTCCTCTACAGTCCGGTCGTGATGTCGATCGATTGGCCCTCAGCGAGGGTCACGATCGCTTTTTTGACGTCATTACGACGTCCAATTGTACCGCGGAAGCGCTTGGTCTTGCCCTTGGTCACCATGGTGTTGACCTTGGTAACCTTGACCTTGAACAGTTCTTCAACGGCGGCGGCGATTTCGTCCTTGGTCGCGTCCTGGGCCACCTTGAAGACAACCTTATTCTGCTCGGAGAGCAGGGTCGCCTTTTCGGTGATCACCGGCGAAAGAACGGTGTCGTAGTGACGGGCGGTCGCAACCATTACGCGGCCTCCTTCTCAGCGAAGCGAGCCTGGATCGCGTCAATGGCTTCACGCGTCAGGACCAGCGTCTTGCGGCGCAGGATATCGTAGACGTTCAGACCGGCATTGGGCAGAACATCGACGTTCGGAATGTTGCGCGCGGCCAACTTGAAGTTCCCATCGATCTCCACGCCGGCGATGACCAACGCATTGATCAGGCCGAGCTTGTCGAACTGAGCGCGCAGGGCGGCCGTTTTGGGGGTCTCAAGGGCGGCCTTGTCGAGAACGACAATAGCGCCAGCCTTCAGCTTGGATGACAGCGCATGACGCAGGGCCATGGCGCGAACCTTCTTGGGCAGGTCGAACGCATGGCTGCGAACAACGGGACCAAAGGCGCGGCTACCACCAACGAACTGCGGTGCACGGCGCGAACCGTGACGAGCGCCGCCGGTGCCCTTTTGCTTGTACATCTTCTTGCCGGTACGCGAATTTTCGTTCCGGGTTTGCACCTTGTGCGTACCGGCGCGGCGCTTAGCCAATTGCCAGTTCACGCAGCGCTGAAGAATGTCACCGCGGATATCTTCGATGCCGAAGATATCGTCAGGGAGATCGACGGAGCCAGCCTTGCCAGCGTCCAGGGTAATCACATCAATTTTCATGCTTCTTCCCCAACAACGGCTTCGGCCGGAGCCTCGCCAGCCTTGCGGAATGCACCCGGGATCGGGGCTTCAGCGGGAACGGGCTTCTTGTTGGCGTCGCGGATCTTGACGTAAGAGCCTTCCGAACCCGGAACGGCACCCTTGATCAAGATCAGACCGCGCTCAACATCGATGCGCCAGACCGTCAGGTTCTGTGTGGTGATGGTGTTGGTACCCATTTGACCAGGCATCTTCTTATTCTTGAAGACCTTGCCGGGATCTTGGCGCTGACCCGTCGAACCACCAGAGCGGTGCGACAGCGAGACGCCGTGGGTGGCCCGCAAACCGCCGAAGTTCCAGCGCTTCATCACACCGGCAAAACCCTTACCGACGGTGGCGCCCGAAATATCGACCTTTTGACCGGGAACATAGTGATCAGCGGTGAACTCAGCGCCCACCTCGATCATGTTGTCTTCCGTAACACGGAACTCAGCCACGGTGCGCTTTGGCTCAACGAGAGCCTTGGCGAACTGACCGCGAAGGGCTTGGTTCGTGTTCTTGACCTTTTTGGAACCGGCACCGAGCTGCAAAGCTACGTAGCCGTCCTTGTCCTGCGTGCGCTGGGCCGTGACCTGGCAACCGTCCAAAGACAGTACCGTCACAGGGACATGCATTCCGGCTTCATCAAAGAAGCGCGTCATGCCCAGCTTTTTGGCGATTACACCCGTACGCATGGTGTTCCCCCTTAAAGCTTGATCTCGACGTCCACGCCAGCGGACAGGTCGAGCTTCATGAGCGCGTCCACAGTCTGCGGGGTGGGGTCGACGATGTCGAGGACACGCTTGTGCGTGCGGATTTCAAACTGTTCGCGCGACTTCTTATCGACGTGCGGCGAACGGTTGACGGTGAAACGCTCAATGAGCGTTGGCAACGGTATAGGACCGCGTACGGTCGCACCGGTGCGCTTGGCAGTGTTCACGATCTCACGGGTGCTATGATCTAGCACGCGGTGATCGAAGGCCTTGAGCCTGATGCGGATATTTTGTCGATCCATATCGCCCGATATTCCCTAAGCGCTCGCCACGCCCCAGATAGTTTCAAAGACCAAACCCGGAAATTCTAGGTCACCCCAAAACATCCAGAACGCGCGAGATTCGCAAAAACGAAAATGACCTGCGCAGAACCCTGCGTAGGTCGTGTCCTAAAATCCACGGGCAAGCCCGCAATGTCAGGTCGTCTCGCGAACCGCGTCTAAGCCAAGTGACTTACAGCCGGTCCAACAGAGGCGCGGTAATTACCGTCCGAATCCCCCCCCGTCAAGCAAACTCGACAGGAGAAAGACGTTTCTTGGTCGATTAAAAAACCGGCCAACCCCAACGCCCATAACGACTCGCACATATTGCCGCGCTTGAGGCTGTTTAAACTATTCCCAACACATAGCGAGGATTAGATGGAGGTTACCCCCTTTTGCGCCTTCCCCGCGCAGGCGGGGATCCAGACCCTTACAAACCGACTGGTCATTCCAAGACAATCCTCGTCCTTCGACAGGCTCAGGATGAGGATGAAGGGGGGGCGTTCTTTACCCGCGTCATTGCGAGCGTAGCGAAGCAACCCAGGGG
>CANCJE010000026.1 GCA_947378235.1 Caulobacteraceae bacterium
ACCGCCCCAGCGTCGGTGGCCCCGAAGTCATCTCCGGTAGAGGTAACGACCACATTGCCATTGCCGAGGTCGACCACATCAGCCCCAAACAGGTTGCCCGCATTGGGATTGGGATCGATCAGTTGGTACTGCGGGAACTTGGCATTGGCGTCGTCGATGGTCAGGTTAAGCGGATCGAGCAGCAACCGCCCCGCTGCGCCCCTCATGGCCGAGGCGTCGGCTGAGCCGCCATAGACCACGTCGCCCTTGGACGAGAGCTCAATCCTGCCGCCATTGCCGCCCATCCGCCCACCCTTGGCCAGAACGCTACCCCAAGCGCGGGTCCGGCTGTTGGACCAGACATCAATCGTGCCGCCATGTCCGGCGATCAGGGATGAGGCCTCGAGCCGCGTATCGGGTGAAAGTTCCACAGTGCGCGCACTAATGATCGGCACGCCACCGCTATCCAACCTGTGACCAATCCAGATGGTGCCGCCGTTGGATATGCCATCGGCATTGAGCTTGGCGGCCACCAGATTGATGTCGCCGCCCAGCACAGAAATATCCCCCCCCTGCCCCCAGAGGCCGGTGGCCAAGAGCTTGCCAGATGAGAACAGCGATTGGCCCTCGCCCGTGCCGGACGAGAAGGCAATCTTCCCGCCCGCCTTGCCGCTGGCATCGATTAGCGACGCTGCCGTCGCGATCAGGCGCGATTGGGCCGCAACCGTGATCTTCCCGCCAACGCCCTGCTCGCCCCGAGCGGTGATCTGACCAAAATGGGCCAAGCGGTCGGCTGAGACCGAGATGGTCCCGCCCTTCTGCGCGCCATCGGCCTGAAGGTCACCGCCGATAGTGCCGACCCCGCCGCTGGTCAGGGACAGGCCTCCCCCCTGCTTGGCCCCATTGGCGGTGATCTGTCCGGTCAGGCTCAAGGCCCCGTCGGTCTGGACGGTCGCTTGGCCGCCGACATCGGTGCCGTTCAGATTGATCGTGCCATCCAAATCGGCCGCGCTGGCCTTGATGTTCAGCGTGCCACCGTGCCCTGTTCCCGACAGATCCAGACGCGCGCTCTGGTCAATCTGTACCTTGCCGTCGGCCTCGATGGTCAGGGATGAGGCCGTCAGGGTCACTGTGCCATCAGGGTTCTGAACCACGCCGCCAGCCCGGCGCTGGTCGCTTATACGCACGGCGTCATTGACCACCTCGCGCGCCGCCTTGGCGGACAGATAGACTGAGCCTCCCCGCGCATCGATGATGCCGCGATTGTCGACCAGAGCGCCCGTCGCCTGTCCTGCCTCATCGGTCTGAGACTGGCTAACCGCCTCGCCCAACTGGAACCGGATCAGATTATCTCCGGCCATATCCAGCGTGAAGGTCTGGGCCCCGCCGATCAGCACTGCGCCCAGATGGGCCTGAATGGTCCCGCTGTTGGTGACGTGAGGCGCGACAAAGGCCGCCAGACCCGCATCCTTGATCGTGAGGGTGCCCTCATTGACGATCTGGGCATCGGCCTTGCCCTTGGCGTCAAAGCTATAGCGGCTGTTCATAAAGTTCGGGTTGGTGATGTCCGCCGTCGAAACAAGGAGACCCGCCACGTCAACCTTGGCCTCCTTGCCAAAGACCATGCCGTTGGGATTGACGAAGAACAGCTGGCCATTGGCCTCAAGCCGCCCAAGGATCGATGAGACCTCAGAGCCGGTGACCCGGTTCAGGGCGATGGCGCTGGCCGAGGGCTGAATGAATTGCGCCGCGCCATCCTTGGCCACGCCAAAGGATCGCCAGTCGATGATCATCTTTTGTGAGGTCTGGTTGACGGTGAGAGACGATGTGCCCTGCCCGGCAATGGTGCCTGATCCAGCCACGACCGTGCCGCCTGAAGCGGTCGCAATCGCCTGGGCCCGCGCCTGCGCTGCTGTCAGGGTCAAGAGCGCCGTGCCGCACAAGAGCAGGTCGCGCCATTGAGCTGCAGGCCGAGTGGATGATCTGTGCATGAACGATCTCCGTCTCAATGTTTGTAACCAAGGGTGAAGACCCAACGCCCGTCCCTCGCCATCGACGGGGCCGGGTTTTCCTGTGGGCGGGCATATTGGATATCGAGGCTCACCCCGTCCGGGGCCGTCATCCGGACCCCGGCACCGCCCGAGGTGGCGATGGCCTCGCGCACCTCGCCATATTCCAACGGGCCGTTCTGACCGATGCGCGCACCGTCAGCGAAGAGATAGGGGGCGATGGTAAATCGCGATATCTGGAAGGTTTTGGTTAGCTCGAGCGTGGCCTTGATGCAGCTATCACCGCCCAACTGCCCGACCGCAAAGCCGCGTCCATAGACCGGACCGCCGAAGGTGCATTCCGCGCTCGCCCATAGGCTATCGCCGCGCGTGACCACCTGCCCGGTCACATCGATGCTCAGGTCCATGCCGATCAAAGGCTGATTGCGATAGAGCCGCGCGGTGAGATAGGAGGCCTGCGCCGAACCAAAGGAGCGACTGCGAAGGGCATTGTCGCTATCGGTCGCTTCGAGCCCACTAAGGCCCTTGATGTACGACAGTTCAACCAGGGAACTGCCCCCCGATCTGTCAGCCCAATCATAGCTAAGGCCCGCCTCGAGCGTGCGTACCCGATCCTTGATCAGGGTCGCGCCGAACAGGTCGCTGGAACTGTCCAACGCCGCAAGATCGAGATTGAGATAGAGGCTCTTGGCCCGCGATCGGTAGATCGGCACCTGCGCGCCCAACCTCACCGTTCGCTCTAGACCCTCAAACTCGAGCGCCTTCAAGAACCCCTTCGCCGCTTGGGTCTTAGCCTCTGAAAGGTTGAGATGGGCCCGCGACATGCTGTTGCCAATCGGCACGCTGTAGCCAACAGAGCGATAGTCATAGGCCCCGTCGATCCGGCTAAGGCGATAGGACAGATCCAATCGGTCACCGATCAGGGCCAAGGAATTGGCAGAGGCCGAAAGGACAGCCTGCTCGGTGCCAAACTCCGGTCGAATGCGGTTGTCAACTGTGGCCTCGACCTCCAGCGCCTTGGTGTCGACCACCACCAACAGGTCAGCAGCACCCTCGACCATTCTGGACGGGCGAATGATGACCGAGGGTGAAATCCCGCTCAGGCCATCGATGCCCCAAATAGATCGCTCAAGGTCATAGGTACGAACCGGGCCGGATCGGACAACAGGTCGCAAACGTTTGCGCACGGATGTTGCGATGCGGGTTGCACGGCTAACCGAGAGTTTATGCTTAAATTCGACATCGATCTGGTCAATCGAGCCCTCGATGACGGTCAGGTGGACAACCCCATCTATGACGGTTTGAACCGGCACGATGGCAACGGTCAGGGCATATCCGCGCTCGGCATAGAGGTTCGATATCTGATCTGCCAAGCCCATCAACTCGGAAAGACGTACCAAACGACCGCTGAAAGGTGACGTTAGGGCGGACAGTTCCCCAAGGCTCAGCCCCGTGGGACCGTCAATCTGGACCTGTTCCACCGGGAATGTCGGATCATTCGTCGAAGATGATGGGTTGGGTCGCTCGACCTTAAAGGGGGCTCGAATGCGACTTCGAGGTCGGTCTGGAAGCTGAGTGCTTCGCTCCATTGAGTGAGGAAGCGGCGATGGTACGGTTTGCCCATAAGCGTGCCTGCTCAAACCCAAGATCGACAGGCTAAGAATGCTGATCATAGCAAAGTGCTCTACTAGCCGTTTCACCTAAATCGCCCGAACCAGACTCATATATCCATTTAAAATGGTAAAACATAAATGGCGATTTAAGAATGTTCTTGTTGGTTGATTTACTCAAGCCACAACGCAAAACCATTGAAATCAATAATTATAACTCTCGGACCGAGCTATATGCGTCGGCTTGGCCAAACAAAGCCCGACACAATTGCAAGATTGGCTCTTGCCGCCTGAGGCAAAAACAGCGTTTCATCACGACATTCGAAACCCTTGAGAAAGATCTTAACAATGAAGAAGTTGATCCTCGCGAGTTTGGCCGGTCTATCGATCGCATTGGCCAGTGGCGCGGCTCTGGCAGCCGACAAACTCACGGTTGATGCCACCCCAATTGCTGATCTCGCGGACAAGCCTGAAACCAAAGCCATTTTGGACAAAGAGCTTCCTGGCCTCACCGCTCACCCTGCTTTTGAGCAGTTCAAGGGCATGACGCTGAAGGCCCTTCAGCCCATGAGCGGCGGCAACCTGACCGACGAACAACTGGCCGCTGTGCAAGCCGATCTGGATGCACTCGCCAAGAAGGACACGACCTCACGCTAAGGCGATTTTGCTTTAAGCATTTGAAGCGTTGATCTGATCTGAGCCCTCATCGCGTTGAACCGGGATGGGGGCTTTTTCGTTGGCTCGCGCGCGCGACAACAGCGCGCAACGCACCAATCCATTAGGCTGGATGCGTAATACATAATATATAGTATCGATAAATTGCGCGGAACTATCGGGGGCGGACAGCCATGGACGACAATAGCAATCAATCCATCCTCAGAAAATTTGAGATTGAACAGGCCGATATCGACCGTGTTCGCGCTGTCGGCGCAACGCTCCTCGCCCAGATCGATGACCATTTGGGTCTGTTTTATGACTGGATGTCGAACCACGACGAGTACCAAATCTTTTTTGCCAATAGCCCAGAACGATTGAGCCGCGTGAGGGGCATGCAAGCGGCCTATTGGCGAACCTTTTTCGAAGCGGACCTTAACAGCGCATGGTTCGAGGAACGTCGGCACGTTGGTGCCGTCCATGCCCATATCGACCTGCCAAATGACATCTATTTTGCCGGCGTATCCTTCTCGGCGAAATCGATCGTGCAACGTCTCAAGGCAATGGGCAAAGCGGTTAAAGACCTAGACGCAACGGTAGATTCCATAACCAAGCTTGTCTTTTTGGACGCCTTTGTCGTCATTGATGAGATTGCGCGCATCAACAGAGAAAAGATCGCGGCGGGCAGCAAGGCCCTACTCGAAATGTCGACGCCGGTGACCCCGATCTGGGAGGGCATCTTGCTGTTGCCGCTCTTGGGGATCATCGATTCCGAACGGACGCGCGACATCATGACCAAGACCCTCACCAAGATTGGTGAGACGCGGGCAAAGGTCTTTGTGCTGGATATTAGCGGCGTCAGCGCCATGGACACAGCCGTTGCCAATCAGTTGATCAAGATCACGCGCGCGACCCAATTTATGGGCTGCGAAACCATCATTTCGGGGGTTTCCCCGACCATCGCCCAGACCCTTGTGGAGTTGGGCGTGAATATTGGCGACGTTAGAACCACAGCGACCCTTCGGGACTCGTTCGAATTGGCCCTCCGCGCGGCAGGAATTGGCCTGCAGACGGTCGGGTCATAGGCTCATCGCCCCTTATATCAGACCCAGAAGGCCACAGGTCACATGTCCGACCTCCCTATAAAAGCCAGTGCCGTCAGAGCCGTAACCTCGACACGGATCAGCGACTGCCTGATCGTCACCGTGCCAGACGACTTGGGCGGTGCCCAGATGGCGGCCTTGCGCGAGGCAACTCTGCAGGCCATTCACGGCATTTCAACACGCGCGGTGATCTTTGAACTAAGCGGCCTTCGGTTTCTCGATAGCGAGGAGTTTAACGGCTTGAAGTCCATCGCCCACATGACCCAAAGGCTGGGCTCAAAGTCGATATTTGTCGGCCTACATCCCGGCATCGTTGCTCACCTGGTCCAATCGGATACGGACCTCGGCGGGATCAAGGCCGAACTCGGTTTGAGTGAAGCCCTGCGCTCATTGTCGGTCGGACTCGTATAGTCATGGCCTCCGGCGTTATCCGAACATTTTCATATACTGTTCGCGACTATACCGACCTTCGCATCGCGGTAAGCAATGTGCAGAAACTACCCTTTGTCGCGATCGCGTCAGAATTAGATCGCTCTATGATTGGCACGATCGTTTCTGAGCTTGGGTCCAACATCATCAAATATGCAACCTACGGCACGATCATGGCCAGTATTTTTGATGATGCTGGTCAACAAGGTGTTGAACTAATTGCAAAAGACGAAGGCCCAGGCATCCAAAACCTCGACCTTGCCATGATCGACAACTTCTCCACCGGTCAGACCTTGGGCCTTGGCCTGCCGGGCGTCAAAAGGATGGCGGACCGGTTTTCAATTCGCTCCACGCCCTCAACAGGCACGATCGTTAGCGCCGTCAAGATGTTCAAAATGACGGGCCTAAGATCAAAAATTATCATCGAAGAACCTCGACTTTTTGGCGCATTTAGCCCGCCTTTCGCGCAGCGCTGCGAAATTGGATCCTATTACCGACCGATGGTCGGCGAGATTAAGAGCGGCGATCTCATTGTGGTTGCGGAGTCTGATGACCAACAGTTGATCGTCATTATCGATGTGACGGGGCATGGTGATCGGGCCCATTCGAGCGCCCAATCCATAGAGTCGATCATTAAAGCCAATAGCGCCCTGCCCCCCTCGGCAATGATGAGCCTCTTGCATGCGAAACTTCAAGGAACGGTCGGTGCCGCGGTCGGGATATTGAGGCTGGACAAACATTCCAACCGTTTCAGCTACCTTGCGGTTGGGAATACGGGCGCAAGCCGGATCAAGGGAAGAAAATGGCGGGGCATTTCGAAGGACGGGGTCTTAGGACTACGCCTGCCGACACTCTTAGAGCAAACCGAATTCCTAGAACCCGGTGACGTGATTTTACTTTGGACCGATGGGCTACCGGAAACGACCACGCCCGAATTCCTTCAGCGTCACCTCCACGAAGCGGCCCAACCCCTTGCGCGCCGACTGGTCTCAGACATGGGACGAGACCATGATGATGCGGGCTGCGCCATTTTGAAGTGGTTAGCCTGATGCAACTTGCCAACCTAAAAATCAGCAATTCTGACTATGTCTATTCCGGGCGGCGCAAACTCTATGAGTTTGCCTTTGCCCTGAGCCAAGATGCGGTCCTATCGGCGCAGATCGCGGGTGAGTTTTCCGAACTGGCAAAAATGCTGGCGAACTATGGTGACCGCGCCCGCGCCAGCATCTCCTTGACGACGCGCCGGGGCCTACCGCTCGTCGAGATCGAATATTACGTCAAACCTGCGGATAATGAGGCCGGAACTGCGCAGGTTGGGCAAAGATCGAACCAGCCCTACCGTGCCTCGCGTGAATATCAGATCACGACCGCTGCGCCCACTGAGGCCCAAATCGAAAGCTTTAAGGCGATATTGATCGAGAAATCGCGCGAGGAACTGTTCCGCGACATCCACGAAATCAATGAAGACCTACGCGATGCAACCGCAGAGGCCGTTTCCGCAGCCCAGATGAAGGCCGATTTTCTGGCCAATATGAGCCACGAAATTCGCACGCCCATGAACGCGATCGTGGGCATGACCCATCTGGCCCTGAGCACCGATCTGTCGTCCAAGCAGCGCGGCTATATCGAACGTATCCAACAGTCATCACAGCATCTGATGATGCTGATCGAAGATATTTTGGACTTCTCAAAAATCGAATCTGGAAAAATGACGATCGAAGACGTCGAGTTCCAGATCGAAAATATAATTCACAACCTCATCACCATTAACGCCGAAAATCTTGAGCGAAAAAATATCGAATTTACGTTCAAGATCGATCCGAATGTGCCGAAAAATCTGAGAGGCGATCCGTTCAGGCTGAGCCAGATTCTGATCAATTTCGTCAGCAACGCGATCAAATTCAGCGACCAGGGCGAGGTCGGCGTCCATGTTGAGATGGAAGATGAGGGGCCGGACGATATCACGCTGAAATTCACGGTCAGCGATACGGGCATTGGCATTAGCCCTGAACAGCAAAAGAAACTGTTTCAAAGCTTCCAGCAGGCCGATACCTCCACGACCCGCAAATATGGCGGAACCGGACTTGGACTGGCGATCAGCAAGAGCCTCGCCGAACTGATGGGGGGCAAGGTCGGCCTATCCAGCAAGTTGGGAAAAGGCTCAAAGTTCTGGTTCACTGCGAGACTGAAACATAGTTCAGAGGTCCCGCAGTCGACCGTTCAACTGGACCTCTCCACGGTCAAGGCCTTCGTCGTCGATGATCACGACCGTGCCCGCCAGATCATGGTCGAAATCCTGACCGCAATGGGCGTGACCTGTGTCCCCCTGTCCTCGGGCTTTGCCTGCCTGTCCGAACTCCAGGCCGCGATCAATGCTCATAATGAGCCTGACATCGTGTTCATCGACTGGAAGATGCCTGGCCTAGACGGTATGGAAACGGCCAAGGCCATTCGCCAGATGCCCTTCGCTGTGCAACCAAAATTGGTCCTAGCCACCGCCTTGGGCCGCGAAGATATCCGCAATGACGAGGGCCACTCCTTCTTTGACGAAGCGATCGTCAAACCGGTTCATGGCTCGAACATCTTGGATGCCTTGGCCAATACCCTGTTTTCGAAGGCTGCCGCGAAACGGGCCAAGGGCAGCAAACCCAAAGGCGAAAGGGCCTCAAAACCCTCGGCCGAAGAGATCCAGTCCTTCACCAAACGCTTCAAACAGGCCCGTATCCTTCTGGTCGAAGATAATGAGATCAATCGCGATGTCGCGGTCGGACTGTTTCAAGAGCGCAACATCCATATTGAGCTGGCAGAAAATGGCCTAGAGGCGCTGTTTAGGGTCAAGGCAGAGCCATGGGATCTGGTGTTCATGGATATGCACATGCCGATCATGGACGGTCTCGAAGCCACCCGAGAGATCCGAAAACTTCCTGAATTTGCAGACCTACCGATCGTAGCCTTGACCGCGAACGCTATGGCCAAGGATCGAGAACGTTGCGCCGAAGCTGGGATGAACGACTATGTGACCAAGCCCATTAATCCCAATGAGCTATGGCGGATTATGGAACAGTGGGTCACGCCGCGCGAGGCCGAAGTCGAGGCCGCCCAAGAACCCACAGAGCAGGCTGCAACAATCGAAGCGCCGACCTTACCCACCATCGACGGGATCGATCGGGTTAAGGCGCTGCAAAATACAAATGGCAATGAAAGGCTCGCCCTGTCGATCCTGACCAAGTTCGCCGACCGTAGCGCACGTTTTTCAGCGGAATATGAAGCCGCTCGCGGCTCTGAAACACCGCAGGACAGGGAACGGATTGCCCACAGCCTCAAGGGCACTGCCGGAAGTGTTGGGGCTGAACGGATCGCCACCATGGCCGGTCAGTTGGAGAGCCTGATCAATCAAGGCAGCGACAGCACCAAGATTGAAGATCAGTACTTGACCCTCTGTTCAGCCCTAGGGGCGCTGCTCGACCACCTCAATCTTGCCCTCGGCCGAGAGAGCGAAACCGTCGCCGCGCCCGTCGATCTGCCCGCCGACTTCCACATCCAAATCGACCAGCTCACTCGCCTGCTCAAGTCAGACGACATCGGGGCAAACCGTCTGTTCAAGGACCATGAACAGCATTTCAAGACCCTTCTGGACGACCAGTTCGACGATTTCTCTAATAGTATCAACGACTATGACTACCCAGCTGCATTTACCCTTCTGAAGACTGTAGGCCGACCATGATCACCCCGAACCTACAGCAGTGCACGATCCTCTGTGTTGACGACTCACCAGAGAACCTCGAACTGCTCGGTGAGTTGCTCGGCAAGGACTATAAGATCAAGGTCGCACCGAACGGTCAAAGGGCGCTGAAAATTCTTGAAGGCGACGCCCTGCCCGACCTGATCCTGCTCGACGTTATGATGCCGGGCCTCACCGGGTGGGAAGTTTGCGAAGTCATCAAGAGCAGTTCGCGGCTAAAGCATATTCCAGTGATCTTCTTGACGGCCAAGACCGACAAGATGGATGAGCAGGAGGGTCTAGAACGCGGCGCGGTCGACTATATTACCAAACCGATTAGTCCCGCGATCCTGATGGTCCGCGTGGCCACCCACATCAAGCTCAAGCTGGCGAGTGACTTCCTAAGAGACAATAACACCTTCCTGAGCCAAGAGGTGGCGAGGCGAACCGAAGAGGCCACCCGACTTCAGGACGTAACGATCTCAGCAATGGCCTCCTTGGCCGAAACCCGCGACAATGAAACCGGAAATCACATCCGTCGCACCCAACTCTATGTCGGGGCCTTGGCCGAGCAGCTCAAACGCCACCCACGATTTGCGGACTATCTGACGGAAAACCAGATCCACACCCTCGTTCAATCCGCGCCGCTGCACGATATCGGTAAGGTGGGCATTGCCGATGCCATCCTGCTGAAGCCTGGCAAGCTCACGGTTGATGAGTTCGAGATCATGAAGACCCACACCACTATCGGCTATAATGCTCTGTTGCGCGCCGAAGCCCTTCTGCCCAATCAAGATTCCTTCCTTCAGTGCGCCAAGGAAATTGCCCTCTCGCACCAAGAAAAATGGGACGGCTCGGGCTATCCTCAGGGGCTCAAGGGCGATGACATCCCCATTTCAGCCCGCCTGATGGCGGTTGCCGATGTCTATGACGCCCTCATCAGCAAGCGCTACTACAAGGACGGCATGGCACACGAGGCGGCCGTGGAGATCATCGTCAATGGGTCCGGCAAGCACTTTGATCCGGATATCACCGCAGCCTTCATCGAAATTTTGCCCAAGATTAAACAGATCGCGGACAGCCTTTCGGACGAATAGTTCTGGCTCTTACCGGCCAGTAAAGACCGGTTTACGCTTTTCAAAGAAGGCCTTACGGGCCTCTTTTCCATCATCACTTCCAAAAGCCATGCGGATATTGGTCAGTTCGTAGCGAAGCTGCTGTTCCAAATCCAAGGTCTCAAGGGACTTGGTCATACCCCGCTTCAGCAGGCGCAGCGTGATCGGTGACCACTGACACAGCCCTTCGCAATATTCTGCGAGGCGCTCGGTAAACCGGTCCGCGTCCACCGCTTCGCCGGCCATCCCGAGTGCGACCGCCTCATCGCCCACGACCGTTCGGTTCTCCATCATGAACCGCAGGGCAGGCTCATAGCCCATGGCCTGAGGCAGGGTAATGGTCAGCCCCGCATCCGGCGAGCCGCCAATGCGCGTATAGCCCGCCATCAGCCGGGCGCTGCGGCTGATTAATCGAACATCGGTGGCCATGGCTAGGCCAAGACCAGCCCCCACGGCCACGCCGTTAATGCCGCCGACAATGGGCTTGTCACACCGCTTGCGCATGGACAGCAAAAATTGACCTACCCAATGGATATCGTCCAACTGTGCCGATTGGCTCGATAGGGGCGAAAACTTTTCGGGCGCTGACAGGTCCAGGCCCGCGCAGAAGGAGTCGCCGCTCCCCGTCAAGGCAATGACCCAGACATTATCGTCGCGCGCCGCCGCTTCGATCGCCTCAACCACGCCCCAAGCCAGTTGATCACTTAAGGCATTCTTCTTTTCGGGGCGATTGAGGAGGATGGTGCGGACATGGCCTGCATCGGTGATTTTAACGTCAGTCGTCATGATGTCCCCCTCGTGATTTTGAACCCTAAGACTTCAGAAAAGTGAGGAAATTGTCAATTAATACCTCCAGATCACAGCAGTCCGACAGGCCGACCAAGAGATTGGGCTTTGAAATGAGGGCTCTGTCATTTTATGCTGCCCAGGTGTTCGCGCAAAGCGACCGGTTGGGGCGGAACTAATGAGACGATCCTACGCTGCGGCAATTCTGTTGGCGACCGCGACCCTTCTCACCCTGTCCGGTTGCCAAACGCCGGAAAAGGTCGCGAGCGTGGCATCGGGTCGAACCGTCCCCGCCGAGACTAAGGCATTAACTCACCCCAATATCGTCATCATCCTAGCCGACGATATGGGCTGGCGCGACGTCGGCTATCACGGCAGTGAGATCAAGACCCCGAACATTGACGCCTTAGCGGCCAAGGGCGTGATCCTTGATCGATATTATGCCCAACCCACCTGCAGTCCGACGCGCTCAGCCCTAATGACCGGCCATTCCCCCATGAGGCTTGGTGTCGTTCAGCCCCTGTCGAAACTGACCCCGACGGGCCTGCCGCTTGGCGAGAAGTTGCTGCCGCAATATCTGAAAGAGGCCAACTATCAGACCTTCATGACCGGCAAGTGGCATCTTGGTGGGCATCAGAGGGCCTACCTGCCCAATGCCCGCGGGTTCGATCAGTTCTATGGCTATGTTCATGGCGGCATCGGCTATTGGGACCATGTCCATGGCGGTGGTCTCGACTGGCAACGTAACGGAACGACCCTACGCGAAGCCGGCTATTCAACCGACCTGTTGGCCGACCAAGCCATCAAGCTGGTGCGAGGGCGCGACAAAAGCCGCCCCCTGATGCTCTATGCCGCCTTTGGGGCCCCTCACCTCCCGAACGAGGCCCCTGACGCGGCCCTTGCCCTATATGGCGACATCAAGAACCCCCACAGGCGCACCCATGCCGCGATGGTGTCGGAACTGGATTCAGCCATTGGTCGTCTGGTCGACACGCTCAAGTCCGAAGGCATGTTGGATAATACGGTCATCTGGTTCATGAGCGACAATGGAGGCCTGATCCCATCGCCGCCGCTGTCCTTTACCGCCCTTGGACAGCAGATCACCAAGATGGAGGCCGCCGCAGGGACCAGATTGACGCCGCGCTTTATGGAGTTCTTACGGGTCAACAATACCGAAGGCGGCTCAGATAACGCACCGCTCAAAGGGGGTAAGGCCAGCGTCTATGAAGGTGCAGCGCGCGTGCCGTCCTTTGTCTATTGGCAAGGCAAGCTGACGCAGCAGACCTCATCGCAAATGGTCACAGCACAGGACGTCTTGCCCACCCTAATGCATGCCGCAGGCCTAAAGGCCCCGGCTCGCTTGGATGGACGAGATATGTGGCCGGCCATCGCAAAATCAAAATCCATTCCCGTCTCGGACTATGTCATCCAGGCCAGTAAGGGCTTGGGGCAAGACGAGGCCTATTACCGTTACCCCTGGAAGTTGGTGCGGATCGATGGTGCCGCCGAGGCCCTCTATAATGTCGAGCAAGACCCCACCGAGCAAAAGGATCTCTCCAACAGCCACCCAGATCTGGTCAGGTCCCTGTCGGCCGCCCTCACCGCCTTTCCACGGGGCAAGAGCGTGCAGGTGTCTTTGAAAGATTCCGTCCTAGACACGGACTTCTTTGGGGGAAAAGAAGACCGACCCCCTTGGGCCGATAGTGTTTTGGGGCCGCCACCTTCAGAAGATTAGTCTCGCCAATGACCTCAGGGGTTATTGCAACCGAGATCCAAACCGCTCTAGGCTCTTGCCAACATAATGGGGGAAACGGGTGATGTTGGCTTTTCGGCTAATGCTTGTCTTAATATTGGTCGCCCTGTCGGCCTATACGGGCCTGGTGATCAACACTGAAGGCTGGACGCTGTTTCAGGTCTTTTTCAGTGACATGGCAAAGATGCAGTGGCCTGGACAGTTCAATCTCGATTTCATGTTCATGCTTAGTCTCTCGGCGCTCTGGGTTGCATGGCGCAATCGGTTTAGTCCAATGGGCCTTGGACTAGCGGTCTTGGCCTTCTTCCTCGGGTCCAGCTTCTTGGGGGTCTATCTTCTGGTTTTAAGCTTCCAACCCGGCATGAATGCTCAAACCATCCTCGTTGGCCAGAATAAGAGGGATTGAAGACACGGTTACGCGGCGTTGACCGTGACCCTTACCTATGATGTCTATTTAAGTTATTGCATATTTTAAGATTTTAATATTGACAGCTATCGCAACGGTCGTTTTGGATGAGCTCAAAGAGAGGCCTGTCTGATCATGAACCTATCCGCGAACTCTGCGCCCGTACTCACGCCAAAGGCGTTGCGAGAGGGTCAGCAAAGGCTACGTGCGAGCCTAGACACGCTCAAAGGCCGCTTGATCAGCCCCGACGCCTTGCTGAAGGGGCAGCAGCGGGTCCTCGAACTGGTCGCCCGAAACGCACCGGTCAAGGAAACATTGTCTGAAATCGCGGCGCTGGCCGAAGAGGCCTTCCCTGACATGTCGGCGTCCATCCTCTATTACGATCCCAAAGCTAATGTTCTGAGGGCCGGTGGCTATGGCCGGTTGCCGTCTTCGTTCGCGGACATTGTCGAAGGCATGGTTCCTGGACCCGATATGGGCAGCTGCGGGACCTGCGCCTATACGCGTGAGCCGATCATTAGCGTTGATGTGTTCGAAGACCCCCTATGGGCGAATTTTGTCGGTCTCTGTAACGAATATGGCATCCGCTCTGCTTGGTCGACGCCCCTGATCGATGAGCGCGACGGCTCGCTCCTCGGCGTGTTCGGCATGTATTATCCCACAGTCTGGTCGTCGGAACGGGCCATTGACATCTCGTTTGCGCAGGACTTCCACCAACTCGCGACCATTGCCGCAGAGCGTCATCGAGACGAGCAACGATCACGCCACCTCGCCACCCATGATTCCCAGACCGGACTGGGCAATCGGAACCTTCTGAACGAACAGGGTGATGCAATCGTCAATCAGGCGATCACCAACAAGACGCCGCTCACCGTAGCCTTCATCGATCTCGACCGCTTCAAACCTGTTCGGCAACAGTTCGGCCACGCCCAAAGTGACCATATTTTCAATCAGATTGCAGAGCGTATGCAGCAAAGATTGGACTGTGCGGACCTTTTGATCCGGTTCACGGGTGATGAGTTTGTCGCCTTTTTGCCCTTACCGATGGATGAGGCCAAACGCCTACTCCAAGACTTCGCAGCGGATTTGGCCGTCGGCTTTGAAATGGCTGAAATCAATCTGCAGATCACCTTCTCTTGTGGCTTGGCGACCTATGACCAAGACACCAGCGACATGGAGATGATCATCGTCCAAGCTGATGAAGCGGCTCGTGTTGCCAAGCAGTTTGGTGGGGATACGATTGTCATTGCCGACCAGACCTTGGCCACACGCGCCAAAAGCCGTCGCAATATTCGAAAGATGCTGGACGAAGCGCTCGAAACTGACGCGATCCAGCCTTTCTATCAGCCGATCATGAACCTTACGACTGGGCGTCCAAAAGGGTTTGAAGCCCTGATGCGGATTACGGATGACAAGCTCAAAACGGTTCCGATTCAAGATCTTATCGGCGTCGCGGAAGAGACCGGGCAGATTCACCGGATCGGCTTGAAGATGTTCGACGCCGCCTGTAAGGCTGTTGCCGATCCAAAGGACCCGCTCAAGGGCCTGTCGGTAAATGTCAATATTTCCGTCGCACAACTGATGAAGGTGGGGACGACCGACCGCATCTTGGCGAGCTTGGCGCTCTATGGCGCAGATCCAGCTCGCATGTGCTTAGAGCTAACGGAGAGCCAGTGGCTAGATGGGGACGGTGCCGGTCGTCGGACGCTTATGGAGTTGCACAATGCGGGCCTGAAGCTTGCCCTTGATGACTTCGGCACCGGCTATGCGTCGCTGAACTATCTGCGGTCCCTGCCCTTCGACATTATCAAGGTCGACCAGAGTTTTGTGAAGCTCATCGGCCAAGACCGTCAGGCGGATGCTCTGTGCGAAACCGTTCTGGCTCTGGGCAAGGCCTGTGGCCTTGGCGTCGTCGCCGAAGGGATCGAAACGCGTGAACAGTTGAAGGCGCTGACCGACATGGGCTTTGAAATGGGCCAAGGCTATTTTTGGGCCAAGGCCATGCCCGTCAATGTGGCCTCGCAGTGGGTTGGAGACAATTTCAACTAGCCCTGAGAGCCCCTCCGCTCGGTCATTGCCGCGCTCAGGGGAAGCCTCGGGTCTTGAATTTATTTAAGAACTGTTTGCGGTATGCCGCTGATTTCAATACGATATTTTTTGCGCAGATTGGCCAAGAATGCCGCGTTTCGATCCTTTCGGGCCTGGTCTTGATAGGCAGCTAAAACCTCAGCGCGGACCTCATCAACTGTCGGTGCCTTGGCACTTATGCGGGAATCCACCTTTATCAAGTGATAGCCATAGGCCGAAGCGACCGGTCCAGACCATTGGTTCAAGGGCACCGACAACAAGGCACTGGCAAAGTCCTGCCCAAAGTCCTTGTTGATGTCGATCAGGCTCGCATCATTATAGCCAAGCGGCAGCAGAAACGGGTCACCCATAGGCTCGCCCTGACCGGCCTGAACCCTTCTGAAGGCAGCCTGCGCTCTGGCCAGCGCTTGGTCCTTGCCCCGGTCTGAACTGAAGAATTGATGACGAAAGGTGACGTGCGGCGGCGCTTGATAGTCTGCCTTGGTCTTTTCGAAGAAGCCCTTCAGCACAGCCTCATTCGGCACGGGCAGGTTGGCCGTATCTTCACTGGCAAAGGTCATCTTCTGAGCCAACCGCCGTCGGATGATCATATCATCCTTGTCGAGGCCAAGACGAAGCGCCTCGCGCGCTAAGACCTCTTCATCCACCCGTTCGTGGATGATGCCTTGAAGCTCTTCATTGGTCGGGTCCCGCTGCATCTGGGTTGACCAATAGCCCGCCAATTGGCCAAGCTCCTGCGCGTCAATTCGAACGACAGGACGCTGTAAAGATCGGGCAAACATCACGCCGACGAACAGCACGGTGCCGATCACCAAGAAATGGACGATCGGTTCTCGCCCAGCCCGCACGAGGAACGCACGAACTGGGCTCTGGTTAGACGAAGGGTCGGTCACGCTGGCCTTTGGGATCTAGAGACTGGGCGCATACCAGATGGGGGATGACCAGACACGCTCCTGAAGGGTCGGAAGCAGCTTGGGGTTCGGCGGTGTGCCATTGCGGATTGCGTCCCAGGTTGACCAACGGCAGGACGGGTTTTCAAGAACCCGAGCATAGTAGAAGGCTCGCTGATTGGGCTTGAAGGTGGGATCGCGCCACAATGTACGAATTTCCGCGTCGCCCTTAAACTTTGTCGGCTCACAATTGCTCAGATCCACCTTTGCGCCATTGTCAGGGCAACGGCCCGTCGCAGGATTGACCGCAAGATGATCCGAGCAGGCCACGTCGAACACGGCTTCCTTGGCGACACCGTTTTCGACCCAACCCTTGACGATTTGAGCGCGCTGGAGATAGCCAGAATTGGGATCGCGCATGGCCCAAAGAATGAACTGGGGGGCCTTACCCTTAGACGGCATCAGGTCTCCGCCCATCGGTACGCCATTGTGATAGGCCACCGTTACCAGATCAGAACGCTTCAAAATGTTCTGCGGATAGTCATAGGCGGCAAAGAAGCGAACCCGCATCCGAGGCCCAGATGTCGCAAAGGTTTCCTTACGGCGCATCGCCGCATAGATCGCATCACGGCTATTTTCCTCAGCCCAAACCCCAGCAATGCCCGAAGCGCCCCACGATTTGAACCGTGCGAGGCTGCTGGACTCGTCCTCTTGCACGCCGTCCCAAGTCTTCCCACCGCCCGGCGGGATCGAGCCGCGCTGCTCAGGCTTTCCGTCGATCCGGCCGGCCTTACTGAAATAGTTACGGTCTTCGACTGAGCCGGGTGCCGCATTGTGCGTATCGCTGGACCCGATGAAGCCGAACTTGAATGGGTTATAACCCTTAGTGTCCTGCATCAGGATGCCGGATTTCAACGCCTCACGGACATAGCCGCCAACAAACTTGGTAATTGGCTTGGTGGTGCCGATATAGCTTTCCATGATCTCAAAGTTCGCCCACTCATCATTGGGGGACAAGGAGGGATGGGTCTCTGACGTTCCCTTGATCTGGGTGATTTCGGCAATGGGCTCATTGCGCATACGCAGGTCGGCATAGGCCTTATCCATAGGACGGCCGTCACGGCGGGTCGGCTCAAACATGATGCCGTCACTGCCGTTCATATTGTGCGGAATGGCCAGGGCCTCAACGCCCGCCTTGCGCCACGTATCCATACGCTGCCAGAGATTTTCAGGATCCTGCGATTCAATCGCCGAATAGGGCAATTCTGGAACCTTCGCACCCTTGAAAATCACATTACGATGCAAGTTCTTACCGTCAGGAGCTGACGTAAACTCATAGCCGACAAAGGTCGTGAAGTGCCCAGGATCATTGTTGCGTTCCGCGGCGTCTTGGACCTCTTTCCAAGCCTTGGCGGTGATGGCCTTATCCTTGAACTCCACCGGCAAACTATTGGCACCCATCGCGGTAATCACGCGTGAAAAGGCGGCACCAATCTTAACCGGATCGGTGCTGAACAGGCCATCCATAATGGGCAGCTTGTTGAGCGGGCTTTTCGGATTGGCGGCCTCTTGTAGGGCACCGATATATTCGGAGTGATCCGTAACCGCGACAAAGTCCAACGGACCGCCGGATAGCCGAATATTGAAGCCGCCCGAATGCCCAATGGTCTCGCCCTTCGCGAACCGATAGGCATCATCAGGAGAGGCTCGAACGTTGAAGATATAGGCGTCGAACGACAGTTTGGTGTGAACGTGAAGGTCACCAAAATAGGCGTTACGCTCCGTATTATATCCGGGCAGATGAGCAGGGGCCGCCGCCTTCTTGGCGACCACGGGGGCCTTTGCCGTGACCGTAGAACCTGATCCCGCGGTAGAACCGGGGAAGGCTGCCAGTACCACAGCCATCGCTGTGAGGGTTCCTGCAGTGGTGCGCCATCTCTTGCCCATGGTCTCATCCCTATCGATTGTTTTTGCATCAGGTCTTTTGCTGCACGTCTGAGAACAGCCCGCCTGAACCTATAGCCAAACATTGCCCTGCGCTTCCGTCGCTGTCAAAGTCGCCAAGCAATCAAAGGTGCATTCGTCGTGACTTTTCCAAAATTTTTTGCAGTTAGAGCCTCCAAGATCAGACCGTTTGATCCAAAGACTCATTCCCTGTTGGGGATTGTCATTTTGGCTTGGATGGCCTTGACCGGAACAGGCCTTGCGCACGAGGTGCGGCCCGCTGCGCTACAGATCACGGAAACAACACCGGGCACCTACGAGGCAGTCTGGAAGCAGCCTGCAGTGGGCGATATGGCCATCCATCTAGCCCCCCATCTGTCGAGCCGCAGCCTCGACAAGGCCCCTACGACACAGTCTCTGGAGCCGGGAAAGGTTATCAAGCGCTGGTCGGTTAAGGGCGGCGCGTCCCTAGACCAGCAGACACTGTCCATTGAGGGCCTTCCTGAGTCGGTCACCGACGTTCTGGTCAGTGTGACATCGCCAAGCGGCAAGACGATCACGGCCGTTCTACGCCCCTCGGCCCCCTCCATGGTCCTGAGCCTAAGCGGACCTAAGGGCCTAGCGACCCCGGCCTATCTGCGCCTTGGCATCGAGCACATATTGACCGGCTTTGACCACCTTCTGTTTGTCTTGGGTCTTCTATTGCTGGTCGGGACCAACTGGAAAATCATCAAGACCGTCTCAGCCTTCACCCTGGCCCACAGCGTAACATTAGCATTGGCGGCTCTGGGCCTGGTCCATGTCCCAAGCGCGCTGATTGAGGCCCTGATTGCCCTCAGCATCGTCTTTGTCGCCTATGAACTGATCCCAAGGCCCGATGGTACGACCACCCTCACCCGGCAAAAGCCTTGGCTGGTAGCGTTCATTTTCGGCCTTTTCCACGGCCTAGCCTTTGCGGGAACCCTGAGTTCTGTCGGATTGCCCGCAGGCGGCACAATCCCCGCGCTGCTTCTATTCAATGTCGGGGTTGAGATTGGGCAACTGGCCTTCATTGCCTTGGCCATCAGCGTCATTCTCGGCCTTCGTCGCGCAAGCCGATATCTGCCAGCGGGATATGCGGTTCTCTCCCACTACGCGCCAGCCTATGTGATCGGGGGTCTTGCCAGTTACTGGCTGATCGAGCGGACCATCGCCGCTGTCGTGGCCACCTAGGGCCCGTCGCCCAGGCGGCTGGAGGCCAGCCGTCTGGGGTCGTTAGGTCAAACTATTTTAGAAGATTTCGAACAGACCGGCGCCGCCTTGGCCGCCACCGATACACATGGTCACAACGCCCCACTTGGCACCGCGACGACGACCTTCTTGCAGCAGGTGACCGGTGCAGCGTGCGCCCGTCATGCCGAAGGGGTGACCGATCGAGATCGAACCGCCATTGACATTGTACTTGGCAGGATCGATGCCGAGCTTGTCACGGCTATAGAGGCACTGCGACGCAAAGGCTTCGTTCAGTTCCCACAGGTCAATATCGTCGACTGTCAGGCCCTGGCGCTTCAGCAGCTTTGGCACGGCGAAGACGGGACCAATGCCCATTTCGTCAGGCTCGCAACCGGCAGCGGCCCACGACACGAAACGGCCCAAAGGCTCAAGACCGCGACGCTCGGCCTCCTTGGCTTCCATCAGCACGACGGCAGCGGCACCGTCGGACAGCTGCGAGGCGTTACCCGCGGTGATGAACTTGCCTTCGCCCATCACAGGCTTAAGCGAGGCTAGGCCTTCGAGCGTGGTTTCAGGACGATTGCACTCGTCACGATCGACCACATAGTCCACCAAGCTCTCCTCCTTGGTTTCCTTATTGACGACCTTCATCTTGGTCGCCATCGGCACGATTTCGTCAGCGAACAGGTTGGCCTTCTGGGCAGCGGCCATGCGGCGCTGCGATTCCAACGAATATTCGTCCTGATATTCGCGGCTCAGGCCGTAACGCTGGGCAACGATGTCAGCCGTGTCGATCATGGCCATGAAGATCGCAGGCGCGATTTTCGCCAGTTCAGGATCGATGGACTCGCGCGGTGTGCCGCCGCCTTGGATCGAGATGCTCTCAACGCCGCCAGCGACGACGCAATCGGCATTGTCACCGCGGATGTGGTTCGCTGCCATAGCGATCGACTGAAGGCCCGACGAGCAGAAACGGTTGATCGAGACGCCGCCCGTGGTCTTGGGCATACCGGCCAGCAAAGCGGCCAAACGCGCAATGTTCGGTGCCGCGTGGGCATTGTTGCCGAGATAGCAGTCTTCGACGAAGTCCGCCTCAACGCCCGAGCGCGCCACAGCGTGCTTGATCGCGTGGGCCGCCATCGACATAGGGGCAGTTACATTGAACCCGCCCCGGCCAGCCTTGGCCAGGCCCGTCCGGGCGTAAGAAACGATAACGGCGTCGCGCATTGATCTCTCCTGAGGTTTTTCCCTGAGCGCCAAACTATGACGGCTGTCTCAAAGTTTGAAGCGGTAATCGCCGCTGGCCTGCAATCAATTCGATGCAAAATGCAAACTGCGAGGCAACTGTGACCATTTTGGCCATATTCAAAGGGTCTGAAGGGGTCATTCCACCCTCCCCTGTCAATTGCTCACCAATCGCCCTAGGTTCTAAGCCATGGCCCACTCTCAATCTCTGCGCCTCAAGCCTGCTATGCTGGCCCTGACATTGCCTCTGCTGGCTGTGGCCCTTTCCGCCTGCGCCACGCTGCCCAAGGATCAAGACCGAGCCACAATTGCTGACCTGATCCACCAACGGCAACCCGCCTTTGTCACGACAGGCAATAGGGGGTTGGACGTCCTTATGGCGAAACCCATGACGCTCGACGGCGCTGTGCAGATGGCCATCGTCAAAAGTCCGAGATTGGCAATCATCTATGGCCAACTGGGGCTAGACCAGGCCGATATTTCGGACGCGCTAGAGGTCGCAAATCCGCGTCTCGGCTTGAGCAGCTTGAGCGCTGGTGCCGGTGGCGGCAAGGTTGAGACCCAAAGCCTAGGTCTGCCGATCGCGGACATGATCCTCCTGCCGTCACGGGTCAAATTGGCAGAGCGAGCCCGGGCGCGCGCCCACGATCAGTTGGCGAGCGACCTATTGGACGTCCAGCTAGACGTCGAAGCGGCTTGGTATCAGGCCGTTGCCGCCGAACAGGCCGCTCAGATGAAGGGGGCGGTTGCCTCAGCGCTCAAGACCTCCTCCGATCTGGCCGAACGCTATTTCAATGCAGGCAACATCAGCGAATTGGATCTCAACCGCGAGCAGGCTGCCGCCAGCCAAGCCCTGATCGCCGCGCAACAGGCCGCGGTGAGCGCTAAGGCCGCGCGGGCAACCCTCGACATCCTGATCGGACTTAGCCCCACCGCTGATCCGTGGCCGCTAAGTCCCACCCTCCCGCTTCCAATAGAAGTCGACGACAACGTCGGTGACCTTCAGGCCCTGGCCTTGACCCATAACCTGTCTTTGCTGGCGGCGGACCAAGACCTGTTAATTTGGGATCAGGTGACTGCCACCCGCCGGGCGACCCAATGGCTGGGGGACACGGCGCTGGGATTGGGCCGCGAGCGTGATCGTGACGGCGTTCGCTCCAGCGGCCTCAGCCTTGACCTCGAATTACCGATCTTCAATCAGGGGCAGGCCAAGACTGCGCGCCTTAACGCCAAGCGCGACCTAGCCAGGGCTCAAAAGGCGCAGCTTCGCCTAACCCTATCCCACCAGATCGCAGCCAAGGCCGATGAACTGCAGCGCCGCCGCCAACTGGTCGCGCTTCATAGCCATGACCTGATCCCCCAGCGTCAAACCATCGTGGCCCGCAGCCAAGAGCAGCAGAGCTATATGCTCCTCGGGGTCTTCGGGCTGATAGAGGCCAAGACGCGCGAATATGAGGCCTATCAGGGCTATATCGAGGCGGTGCGCGACTATTGGCTCACCCGCGTGGAACTGACCCGCTTGGTCGGTACAAGACTGCCCAGTACACCCACCACGCTAGAGGTCGGCCCCAGTGCGTCCGATATTTTGGAGCCTTCCCGTTCCGAGCCCATGCCCCATCACGATCACGATCACGCAGGCCGACCATGACCCTCAGCCGCCGCGACATCATGCTGGCCTCCGGGACCGCAGCTCTCGCCGCCACCGCCGGACCGGTCAGCCGCGCCAATGCCGCAGATGCCCCCTCTGACCGACGGTTCAAGCCGGTCCGAACCCTCAACGGCTGGACCCTGCCTTGGTGTATGAAGGACGGTGTCAAAGAGTTTCATCTGGTTGCCGAGGAAATCCAGCACAGCTTTGCCCCGGGATCAGAGGCGACCTGCTGGGGCTATAATGGCAGTACGCCCGGCCCGACCATTGAGGCGGTTGAAGGCGATCGGGTTCGGATCTTTGTCACCAACCGACTCAAGGAACATACGACTGTCCATTGGCACGGCCTGATCTTGCCCAATGGCATGGACGGTGTCGGTGGGCTCAACCAGCCGCACATCCAACCCGGAGAGACCTTCGCCTACGAATTCACCCTGCGCCAGCAGGGCAGCCACATGTACCACCCCCATGCCGACGAGATGACCCAGTTGGCCTATGGCATGATGGGTCTCTTCATCATCCACCCCAAGGCCGGTGAGGCCGTGCCGGTCGATCGCGACTACGCCTTCATCCTGCATAACTGGGCGCTACATCCTGGAACCTGGCGGCCAGACCCCTCGGTCATGGTCAATTTCGATCTTTGGACCTTCAACTCAAAGGTCTTTCCCGCCATTGAGCCGCTGGTCGCGCGCACGGGCGAGCGGGTCCGTATTCGGATCGGAAACCTGTCCATGTGGAACCATCCGGTCCATCTGCACGGGGTCGAGTTTGTCGAAACAGGCTCGGACGGCGGGCGCTGGCCACAGTCCCAGTGGCGGCGAGAAGTCACCTCGACGGTCGGCGTCGGTCAGATGCGCGATATTGAGTTCACTGCCGTGCCCGGGGACTGGGCCCTGCATTGCCACATGTCCCACCACACCATGAACGCTATGGGCCACGAGATTGCCAATCCGACGGGTGTCGATCGATCCGGGCTCGAACAGCAGATCCAAAAGATACTGCCCGGCTACATGGCCATGGGCCAGAACGGCATGGCTGAACATCAAGAGCATACCGATGCGGGTCACCAAGGACCGGCCAATACCCTTCCTATGATGGCGGGCAAGGGACCGTTCGGAAATCTTGAGATGGGCGGCATGTTCACGGTCCTAAAGGTTCGCGATGACATCCGGCCCGGTGACTATAACGACCCCGGCTGGTACGTTCAGCCCAAGGGCACGGTTGCCAAACGTGTCAGCACCGACCCCGACTTTGGCACTCCGCACCGCAAGCCGCTTTGAGATTGGACACCGGCCATGACCCGCTACGCCTCTTCAGCTATCGCCGCCTTAGCCCTCACCCTTAGCCTTTTGCCGACCAACCTCTTGGCTCAACCTACGCAAGATCCTCATGCGGGCCATGACATGTCGAAGATGCAGATGCCATCCTCATCTATGGCCGCAAGGCCTGGGATGGCCCATGTGATGGTCATGCCCCTGGACGCATCCACTCCATCTGACGGTGAAAAGGTCAAGGGCTCACCCCCGAACCTCTCCCTAACCCTGTCTCACGCCATGGTCTTTCGGTCTGTCCAACTGCGCACCGCTGCGGGCCAACGGATACCCCTGAATGCAACCTTGCCCACCACCATGGTCAAGACCGTTGTCATCCCCGTGCGAACCCTAATGCCTGGTCAATATATCGTCGAATGGCGCGCCGAGAGCGGCCACGAGATGGTCGGATCCTATAGTTTTACGGTGGAATAGGACCCGTCCGACCTGCGCTTAGATAATCTGGCCTAACCGGGATTCGGTGTACTGTCCCTGATCGAGTACGACAGCCCCATTGACGATGACCTTCTCTATGCCGGTCGCGTGACGGACATAGCGGTTCGCTTCACCGGGGAAGTCACCGACAAAGATCTCTTCGCCCCGCGCCACAGTATCGGCATTGAAAATTACAACATCGGCGGCCTGTCCGATCTGCAGCGTCCCGCGTTCGCGAATGCCCCAATCCTTGGCGGGCTCGCCGGTCATGCGATAGATGGCCCGCTCCAGCGACATCTTGCCGTAGGATCGGACATAACGTTCAAGCATATCGGTGGTGTCGCCTGCGCCGCAGAACTGCGTGACGTGGGCCCCCGCATCCGATCCGCCAATGTGGATCAACGGGTGGTCGAGAATGGTCGAGACAATTTCCGGGTCAGCATGGATCGCACCGCGGATTTGGAACTCGGTCTTCAATCCGTCCGCCACGGCAATGTCGAGCATGACATCGGCCAAGGATTTGCCCAGCTCTTGCGAGATGTCGGTCAATTTCCGACCCAGATATTTCTCGTTTTCGGGCGAATAGACCCGGCCCACCGCCATATTACGCAACAGCGGCAAGATGCGGCGCTCAGCTGCCTCAACCAAGACCGGACGGGCCTGAGGATCGGCGAAACCGGCCAAGCGCTCTGCCAAGGGCAGCTTCATCAGCATGTCCCAGCGGCGGACCGAATAGAGCATGAATGAGGTTTCAGACAGGATGATATTGATATCAAAGCTGCGCGGCATGGATTGACCAAAGACCTTGGCCCCGCGCCTTTGCTGCTCTTCCAACTTGGCCAAGGACCGCTTCCAGTTTTCTGGGGCGACCGGGCTATAGGTGATCGGTGCCACCGAGCAGACCACGCCGCTGGCGAGGCTGATATCGCCCAACTCTTCGATATTGGCCAGTTGCTGCTCAATATCGATGAAATAGGGAACGGTCTGAAGGACCCCTCGCCCACTCTTGGCCATGGCCTTACAGAGCGCCACCTTCTCGCGCATGTCGGCAAGGCGGCTAGGGACAGGACGTCCATCCTCATCAATATCGACGTAAGAGGTCGATAGGCCCAAGGCACCCGCAGCCATGGCCTCTTCCATCAGGCGGCACATCTCATCGATTTCGCCATCGGTGGCGATCCGCTCTTGGCTGTCTGCGCCCATCACATAGTAGCGCAGCGCCGAATGGCCGACCAAGGCCCCGATATTGATGCCCAGACCGGGACGAATATGGTCCAGATAGTCGCCAAAGCTTTCCCACGAAAAGGGCACGGCGGCGGCAAAGGTCGGCTCCTTGATGTCTTCGATCTTCTCGAACATCTTGATCAGCTTGGCCGAGCCATTGGGCCGAACGGGCGCGAGGCTTAGCGAACAGTTGCCCATCACCACAGTCGTCACCCCGTGCTCCAGGCTCGGCGTCGCCAGCCGATCCCAGCAGATCTGAGGGTCATAATGGGTGTGAATATCGATAAAGCCTGGCGCAACAATCATGCCCTTGGCGTCGATCTCCTGATCGCCTGACCCGACCGCGTCGCCCACAGCAACAATCTTGCCGTCGCTGATTGCGAGGTCACCGAAGTATCCATCCGCACCCGTGCCATCAATGATGCGCCCGTTACGAATAACCAGTTGAGACCGACCCATGATGTTTCCTGCCTTATCATTGATTACCCACACTATGGGCATGGCTGACGCCTCACACAAGTCGTGAGTTCGCCGCGCGCAGTGATCTCGCGCAACGCACCGGGGCCAGGATGGCGTCAAAGACAGGTTCCCTCTGCGCAGCACCAAGGACCTAGGCCTTAGATTGGCAGGGCAAGTCGATTGGGTTGACCATAATCAAGGCCAGCACGCCTAAGACGCGTCATGATTTCTCCGACAACCAAGGGAAATGAGCATGACCTATCGCGACATATTGGTGCTGATAGACGACAAGGCGGGTTCGACGTCGCTGACCATGGCCGCTGTTCATCAGGCGCAAAAATCCCAAGCCCTTCTCATTGGGGTCTTTGTCAAGCCGCCCTTCATCTATCCCTATATGGGCGCCGATTTCGGAACCTATGTTCCCGGCGACATCATCCAAACCATGAGGGATGATCACGCCGCAATGGTCCTCAAGGCGAGCCAGAAGGCCAAGCAACAGTTCGAGGTCCAAGCCAGCGCCGCCGCGCTAGATTATGACTGGCGCGAACTGGAGGGCACGAGCAGTGAGGCGCTCATAGCCCTCGCCCGTTGCACCGATCTGCTGGTCTATCCCAAGACGGGCATGGCAGAGATCGGCTATTCCGCCGCGGATATTACCCTGTCTGTTGGCGGCCCCGTACTCTTAGTTCAACGCTCTGAACAGTCCTCGATCCCAACCAAGGCGCTCGTGGCTTGGAATGGTAGCCGTGAAGCGGCCAATGCCCTGCGCGGCGC
>CANCJE010000027.1 GCA_947378235.1 Caulobacteraceae bacterium
TGAGGAGCGGGAAGCGGGGATATACAGACCCGGCGCGCTCAAGGCAAGCGGCTCTGGGGAGGAAATGTGAAAGGTCGTGAACAAGCGGCCTTTAGGCGGCCATTAGCTTTTCAACTTCGGTGACGATCTCGCGCAGGTGAATGGGTTTGGCCAGCACCTTAGAGCCCTGCGGGGTCTGGTTGGCGGAGGACAGGGCGACGGCTGCAAAGCCGGTGATGAACATGATGCGCATGTCGGGCTGGCGCGCAGCGGCTAGGCGGGCGACCTCAATCCCGTCCATGCCGGGCATGACAATATCGGTCAAAAGCAGATCCCAGCGATCATCAAGCTCAGCCACCGCCTCTTCACCGTCGGCGCAGGCCTTGACCTCAAAGCCCGCGCGCTCAAGGGCCCTGGCAAGGAAGCCGCGCAAGGACTCATCATCTTCAGCCAACAGGATTCGCGTCATGTCATATCCATAGTCTGGTGGCCTGACCCTAGGCCCTCATCGTCATTAGAGCCCGCAGCCTAGGCCAAAAGGTGTAAAGCCGAGATAAATCCCGGACCTATGGCGGGTTGGATTGACCCCTTAGGCCAAGGTCGTGATGATGGGGTTAATGACCCCTCCTAAACCTCATCTGTTCGCGCAGCCTGACTCAGACCCTGTGCCTTTCGTTTTGACGAAGGCGGCGCGGTCAACGGCCCTGGTCTTTGCCTCGCCCCATTCGGGTCGACATTATCCTGCCGCCCTTATGCAGGCGTCGCGGCTCGATGGCCTAGCGATCCGCCAGTCTGAGGACGGCTATGTCGATCATCTGATCGCTGGGGGACCGGCCCAAGGGGCGAGCCTGATTGCCGCGACCTATGGCCGGGCCTATCTGGATGTAAACCGGTCCCCGCTCGAACTCGACCCCGACATGTTTGATGGCGACCTACCGCCTGATCAGGTTCGGGCCTCGCCGCGCGTGTCCGCAGGCCTCGGTGTCATCGCCAAGGTCGTGGCCGAAGGGCAGGAAATCTATCGCCAACGGCTGGTCCCGTCAGACGCCCAAGCGCGGATCAATAATATCCATCAACCCTATCATGCGGCCTTGCGTGACCTGCTGGCTCAAACCCAGCGCGATCACGGGCTCGCAATATTGATCGACTGGCACTCCATGCCCTCTGCTGCGTCCGGCGGAGGCTGGGGCAGGGCGGGTAGTGATTTTGTGCTGGGCGATCGTCATGGCACGGCCTGTGGTTCTGGCCTCACGCGCTTGGTGGACGAAAGCTTGACGCGCATGGGCTATCAGGTCGCGCGCAACAGCCCCTATGCCGGCGGCTATAGTACCGAGCATTATGGCCGTCCGTCTCAAGCCATCCATGCCCTACAGATCGAAATCAACCGAAGGCTCTATTTGAACGAAGAGGATCTGACCCTCAGCCAGGGCTTTGCCAGCTTGAAGCGGAATTTGGATCGGTTGATTGGGTTCTTAACTGCGACACCATGGGCCGAACGCCTCGCCTAGGGCAGGTCTGAATTTCGGGCAAAAAAAAGCCGCGCCAATCAGGCGCGGCCAGTCATTAGGGAGGAAACGCCCAGGAAGGGCAGAGGCATCAGCGACGCCTCACAGGACCTATTTAATGTGCGATGCACAAAATATCAAGCAAGAAATATAAGAAAAAAGCCCCCGTTGTTGACTTTATTTTCGATAGGTCTGGTTACCAATTTAAAATCAATAGGTTGGGTTTTTCGGGGTTTTGCTGCGTCGCAACATAATTGAGATTCTGGCGGGCCGTCAGCGGGGGCTGCAGATGAAATCAATGTGTCCAGTCGCTCAAGTGATCTTTCGGACCCTGAAATCAAGGGCTGTTCGGATATTTTTATCGATCATGGGACGCTGCCCGGCGAGGAAAATGGTGGCCCTTGTGCACCCATTGCGCAGTTTCGAGCTTGTCGGGGTGGCTTTGTTGGCCGCAGTCGCGTACAAGCCGCGCGCCTGTTTCCTTTCGCACCCGCACAAAATCGGTTCCCAAACCATGACCACGACCACCCAACCCATGCGTAACATCGCCATCATCGCCCACGTTGACCACGGCAAAACCACGCTGGTCGACCAGCTTCTGGCGCAGTCGGGGGTATTCCGAGCCAACGAAGCAACCGTTGAGCGGGCCATGGACTCCAACGACCAGGAGCGTGAGCGCGGCATTACCATTCTGGCCAAGTGCACCAGTGTCCTTTGGAATGGCGCGGCGGGTGAGACCCGCATCAACATCATCGACACCCCCGGCCACGCCGACTTCGGCGGCGAGGTGGAGCGTATCCTTGGCATGGTGGATGGCTGCCTGTTGCTGGTGGATGCCGAAGAGGGCGTTATGCCCCAGACCAAGTTCGTGCTCGGTAAGGCCCTCAAGCTCGGCCTTCGCCCGATCCTGGTTCTGAACAAGGTCGACCGCCCCCATGCCGACCCTGATCGGGTGTTGAATGACACGTTCGACCTGTTCGCCGCGCTCGGCGCAACGGACGAGCAGTTGGATTTCCCGCATCTTTATGCTTCGGGCAAAGAGGGCTGGGCCGTTAATGACATGAACCATCCGCGCGAAACCCTCGCGGCCCTCTATGACAAGATCGTTGAGCACGTACCGAGCCCCAAGGCCGCTGAGCGTTCGGAAGAGCCCGGCCAGATGCTTGCTGTTCTGGTCGAAAACGACCCCTTCTTGGGCCGTCTCCTGACCGGCCGCGTTGAGGCGGGCCGTATTAAGCCCGGCATGGCGATCAAGGCCCTGTCGCGTGACGGTACCGAAATTGAGCGTGGCCGCGTCACCAAGATCCTCGCTTTCCGAGGTCTGAAGCGTCAGCCCATCGACGAGGCCGAAGCGGGTGACATTGTCGCCATTGCCGGTCTGTCCAAGGCCACCGTGGCCGACACCATTTGCGATTTCAGCCTGATGGAAGCTCTGCCCGCCCAGCCCATCGATCCACCGACCATCTCCATCACCGTGTCCGTCAACAATAGTCCGCTGGCAGGCCGTGAAGGCGACAAGGTCCAAAGCCGCGTCATTCGTGACCGCCTGCTGCGCGAAGCGGAATCCAACGTGGCTATCAAGGTCGCAGAAACCTCGGACAAGGACGCCTATGAAGTGGCGGGCCGAGGCGAACTGCAATTGGGCGTCTTGATCGAAAATATGCGCCGTGAAGGGTTCGAAGTGTCGATCTCGCGTCCGCGCGTGGTCTATCGCAAGGATGAAGAGACCGGCAAGCGGATGGAGCCCATCGAAGAGGTCTTCATCGATGTGGACGAAGAATATTCCGGCATCGTGATCGAGAAGCTCTCGGCCCGTAAGGCTGAAATGACCGACATGCGCCCTTCAGGTGCGGGCAAGACCCGTATTGCCTTGATGGCCCCGTCGCGCTCGCTGATCGGCTATCAGGGAGAGTTCCTGACCGATACGCGCGGCTCCGGTGTTCTGAACCGCGTCTTCTCGCATTACGAGCCGCACAAGGGGGCCATCGAAGGTCGCCGCAATGGCGTGCTGATCTCCAACTCCGAAGGCGAAACGGCCAGCTACGCCCTGTGGAACCTCGAAGCGCGCGGCATCATGTTCGTGGGCGGCGGCGAGAAGACCTATCAGGGCATGATCATTGGCGAAAATAGCCGCTCTGACGATCTGGACGTCAATCCGCTCAAGGCCAAGCAACTGACCAACGTCCGCGCCTCGGGCAAGGACGAAGCCATTCGCCTGACCCCGCCGCGCCGCATGACCCTCGAACAGGCTATCGCCTATATTGAAGAGGACGAACTGGTCGAGGTGACGCCCAAATCCATCCGCCTGCGCAAGGAGGTTCTCAACCCCTCCTTCCGTAAGAAGCGTATGCGCGAGGACTAGGGGGCTACCCCTATTGAGAACTAGGTTTAACAGCCCCC
Source organism: Caulobacteraceae bacterium (assembly GCA_947378235.1). Classification (GTDB taxonomy): domain Bacteria; phylum Pseudomonadota; class Alphaproteobacteria; order Caulobacterales; family Caulobacteraceae; genus CAISGS01. Next base: position 3,885 of record CANCJE010000027.1, read on the forward strand.
TCGGGGGCTGTTTTGCTGTGGGGTGTGCGGCGGCTCAAGCCTGCTTGGCTATGGCCCATTGCGCCCCGACAACGACGCCCTTGACGATGGGAAGCAGGCCTAAGGTCAGCAAGATCACGGTGGGCATGGTCAAGGCGAGAACCTGTCCGACCGGCCACTGCCAGATGAAGGGGAAAAATAGCAACGGACCAATGATCAGGTGGCCGACGAGCAGGATCGTAAAATAGGGCGGTGCATCGTCCGCTGGATATTGCCCATTATCGTGCCCGCAGGTCTCGCATTCGGTGCGAACCTTGAGGTAGCCTTGAAACAGGCTGCCATTTCCGCAGTTAGGACAACGGCGAAAGAGGCCGCGCTTCAGGCCGGTCACTAGGGTCTTGTCGCCACTCATAGTCTGTCCTTCTAAGTCTCTTGGGGAGATGTCGTGTCGATGGGCCGTGAGGTCAAGACCCATGGGTGCCCCTGTGACCTTTGGTCATGCCCCCAAAAAGGCTAGGGTTGGCCAGAGCCTATGACTATAAATAGGCCGCCGTTGAAGCTTACCAAGGATAGATCCATGATCCATCGTCGCGCCCTGTTTGTCCTACTGTTGGCACTGCTGGCGGCACCGATGCTGTCGGCCGGTCCGGCTCAGGCTAGTGGCGGTGGCCATGGAGGCGAAAAAAAGAACAGTGGCAGTACGCCCTATGTTCGGATGCGATCCTTAAACGTCAATGTCTTGCGCAGTTCGGGCGCGCGAACAGTGGTGACGACGGAGCTTGGCATCTATGTGACCGATCCCACTCTCTTGACGCGCGTTGATGCCTCTACGCCCCGGCTGCAGGCCGCCTTTGGTCAGGTGGTTCAAGGCTACATGGTCGGTCTTCCGGTCGGAGCTCCCCCCAATGCCGACTATCTCGCCCAGCTAATGCAAAAGGAAACGGACCGGATCGTAGGTCAGCGAGGGGCTAAGCTTCTTTTGGGCACGATCATCATTAACTAGCCGAGAGCCCTAACGACCGGCAAGGGCGTCCATAAATTGCGCCAAGGCCACATCCAGCGCGCTCACCCCATCGGCGTCGTGCGTGGTGAGCACGACCTCGACACGGTTATAGACGTTGAACCATTCGGGATGATGGTCGCGCTTTTCCGCTTCCAGTGCCACGCGGGTCATAAAGCCAAATGCGGCGTTGAAATCCTTGAACCGAAAGGTCTTGGCGATGGCGTCGCGGCCCTCCACCGATTGCCAGTCGGTCAATTGACTGAGGGCGGCTGCAGCGCCAATTTTGCTGGGTCTGGTCAAGCCGATGCGCCCTCAAAGGTCAGGCCGACCATGGCGGATAGGTCGCGCAGCAACTGGCCTTCATTCGAGACCTTGATCGCCTTCATGCCCAAGGCGGCGGCAGGCTTACAATTGACCCCAAGGTCGTCCAGATAGACGCAGGCCGATGGGGCCACATCCAACTGGGCGCACATCATCTGATAGATGCGAGGGTCGGGCTTACGCACTCCGGCCTTGGAGCTTTCGATCACGGCATCGAAATGGGTCATGATACCCGCAACAGTCCGCGCTTTTTCGGCAGTGGAGGCCATGCCCGCCCCTTCACCCGCCGAGACATTGTTGGTGATGCAGCCCACCTTGAATTGCGCCTTGCAGGCTATCAGGGCACTGACCACCGCCGGGCGGATGTCGCCGGACAGAAGCGGCAGCACCTCTGCGCCTCGAACCGCTTGGCCTAGGGCCTCAGCCTCTTTTGCAAACATGACGTCAAAGGCGGCACTATTGATTTCAGACCGTTCGAACAGGGCCCAGGCATTGGTGTCGGGATTGGTCGAGTTGACCGTCCGAATGAAGTTCAAAGGCAGGCCGCGCTGGGTCTCAAACCGATTGAAGGCTTCGAAAGGCGAGGTGGTGAAAACACCGCCGAAGTCCCAAATTACCGCTTCGATCATGGTCTCACCTTGCCCCAAAATTACAGGTCAGCGCTCTATTGGCGACCTAATGGACCGGTTTTAACCCTTGTTTGCTTGCGCGGACAAGGCCAGCAGGGCTAAGTCCTATCCATGACACAGATCCGTCCCCTTATCGCTCCGTCTCTGCTCGCGTCCGATTTTGCTCGGCTCGGCGATGAGGCCCGTGCCGTAGAAGCTGCGGGTGCCGATTGGCTACATATTGACGTCATGGATGGCCATTTTGTGCCGAACATCACGCTTGGCCCAGACATCGTAAAGGCCCTGCGCCCGCATGTGAAAATACCTTTCGACGTCCATCTGATGATTGCGCCAGCCGACCCCTATCTCGAAGCTTTCCGTGAGGCCGGGGCCGATATTATCAGCGTCCATCCCGAATCGGGTCCGCACCTAAACCGTACGCTCAAGCGTATTCGTCAGTTGGGCGCCAAGGCGGGCGTGGTCTTTAACCCCTCGACCCCACCGGAAACCATTGAGTGGATGATGGACGAGGTCGACTTGATCCTCGTCATGTCGATCAATCCCGGTTTTGGCGGACAGAGTTTCATGACGTCGCAATTGAAGAAGATCGAGCGCCTGCGGGCCATGATTGACGCGACCGGCCGCGATATTCCGCTCGAGGTGGATGGCGGCGTCACGCCACAGACCGCGCCTCTTTGTGTTTCGGCGGGAGCGACCGCCCTTGTTGCGGGTTCGGCCGTGTTTCGTGGCGGGCCCTCGGCCTATGCCGATAATATCCGCGCCCTAAGGGGCGTCTGAGACCGGTCCCGCTGTGGCCCTGTTGCCCGCACGTCGTCCAAAGACCGCCAAGCCGCGGCCCCTCAAGATTCTGCTCCAGATGGTGGTGCAGACGGCAACCGATCTGGTCAGTTCCGACTGGTACGGCACCCCGTTCCATCTTTGGGGTTTGGGGGGACCCAAGGTTCAGGGCGTCGCGGCCTCACCTCGGGACCTGCGTCCCCCGCGCAACGGTGTAGCGGCAGCCTTGCTTGAAGGGCGTTTCGTCCTTGCCGGAGAGACCCTTTCAGTTGGGCCCGGCGGGGATCCTTGGGACAAGCCCTGCCCCAGTCGATCCTTTGCGGTCGAACTTCATCGCTTTTCTTGGCTCAATGCCCTGATGGAAGAGCGCCCTGTCGGCTTGGACTATGGCTTGCAGCTTTGCCTAGACTGGCGACGGGCCTATGGGCTTTGGAATAGTTTTTCATGGGGCGGCGACGTCCTCGATCGGCGCGTCTTCAACCTCGCCTGCCACCTTAGACATCTGGCCGGTGCGGCCTCGGAACTTGAGACCCTCGCCCTATGCACCAGCGTGGCGCGTCAGGCCCGCCATCTTCTTTGCCTGAGCCAAGGCGACCCTCGGGCGGCAGAGCGCGCAGCCGCAGCGGCCATCGCTGGAACCGCCCTGAGCGGTCCTGTTGGCGACCGATTAATGGCCAAGGGTCTATCGATTCTGACAGGGCTTTTGCCCAAGCGGGTCTTGAGTGACGGGGGGCACATCACGCGCTCACCGGAGGCGACCTTAGAACTGCTCTATGATCTCCTGACCCTTGATGATGCCCTGTCGCAGCGCGGGTTGGCCGCGCCGGTCGAAATATCCAGAGCCATTGATCGGCTCACCGCAGCGGTTCGGTTCTTCACCCTACCAGACGGTCGGCTCGCCTGTTTCCAAGGCGGTGAGGAAAGCCATCCAGACTATGTGGCCGCCGCTCGGGCCCATGAGGATCGTGATCCCAACGCGCGCGAGCCTCAGCAGGCGCTGCACTCCGGCTATCAGCGCATGTCCGGCCGGACCTTGACGGTGATGATGGATGTGGGGGCTCCAGCGCGCGATGCCATGAGCCAAACCGCGACCGCACAGCCCCTCGCCATTGAGGTTTTAACCGGCCGAGACCGGCTGATCACCAACAGTGGCTGGAGCCCGCGCCTGCCTCAGGGTCAGGCTTGGCGATTGAGTGATGGCGGCTCCACGGCCTGCTTGGGCGAAGGATCGGCAGGCTGGCCCTTGAGGGGAGCCGCCGCCAATCGATTGGGCGTCCGGCTCGACGGCGCGGCCTTGACGGTTGACTCTAGCCGCCGTGAGACCGAGGCGGGGGTTTGGCTCGAGGCGGTGCACGATGGCTGGGTCCATAATTATGGTCTCTTACATGAGCGTCGGCTGTTCTTAGATACGCGCCTTGACGAGATGCGGGGCGAGGACGTCTTTCCTTTGGCCCCTCGGGGCGCGTTGGCGCGTCAGGTTGAGGTGGGGGTCTATTTTCACCTTCACCCCCAAGTTCGAGCCACCTTGGCCCGCGATCGACGCAGTGTTTTGCTCATGGGTCCATCTAACAATGGGTGGTGGCTTCGCAATGATGCGGCCAGCGTGACGATTGAGCCGAGTTTTCACTTTCTGGACGGTCGGCCTCGTCGCTGCATGAAGGTCGTTCTCCACAGTCCACTGACCCGTCAAGGCCGCACCCGCATTCGCTGGAAACTGGCCGCTGCGGAGCCTGCTCCATGAGTGAGGTCCCGCCAGATCCCTTTCAAAAGACCCCCTTTTGGTCTGTCCGCCATATTGCCCTGCTGATCTATATCCATGATCTGCTGATGGGGGCCGCCGCCATGGCGGTCGTCCTCTTGGGACGCTATCGTTTTGAGACCAAGGCGACGCCCTATGGCATGATCTGGGAGTCCACGGCGGCCTTCGCCTTGGTAAGCGCCGTTGTCTTTCCGTTTTTTAAGCTCCATCGCGGCGTTTGGCGGTTTACGGCGCTCAATGACATCTGGCGCATTGCCCAGGCCGCGACCGCGACCAGTGTCCTGGTTTTACCCCTGCTGTTCTTGATCAACAGGCTGGTTTATTTTCCCCGTTCCGCACCGGTGCTGGTCATCGGCCTGTCCGTTCTGTTTCTTAGCCTTGGCCGGGTCCTCGTCAGTGGGTTGGCCAGCGGAGATGTTCGCGCGGCCCTCGCGTTAGAGGATCGCTCGGCACCGGCCATGGTCTTGGTTGGCACCGAACGGGATGCAGCTGATTTCTTGCGTGAGAACCGCCGCGCATCGGTACCGATGCGGATTGCGGGCCTGGTAACGCCGGACAACCGCGGAACGGGCCGCACAATTGATGGTCGTCCAGTTCTTGGATCTCTGGGGCGGCTGACCTTTATCCTGCGCGGACTGTCGCAGCGCAATGTCCAGTTGCCTCAGGTCGTCGTCGTCGATCCAAGACCTAGCCGAGCCTTGCTTGAGCAGGTGGTCGCTGCCGCCGGTGAGGCGGGTGTAAGGGTGGCGAGAGCCCGTTCGATGGGCGGCGGCGCTGCGGCATTAGCCCCTGTTCAGGCTGCAGACCTCTTGGGCCGTCCGCCTCGTGTGCTTGATCCTATTCGAGCCCTGGATCTGGTGGCCGGCAAACGGGTCTTGGTGACCGGTGCAGGCGGCACCATTGGGTCCGAGTTAACCCGGCAAATTCTCAACTATGGGCCAGAGCGGGTCATCCTGTTCGATGCCTCGGAATATAATCTCTACGCTATTGATCGCGAGTTGACGGAGTCTGGCATTGAGGTGCCATGGAGCGTCGAACTTGGCGATGTGCGAGATCAGAGCCGATTGAGTGAGCTGTTCACCCGCGAACGGCCACAGGTGGTTGTCCATGCCGCGGCGCTCAAACATGTCCCGCTCATGGAGGCCAACCCGTCTGAAGCCGTAATGACCAATTTGGGCGGGGCGGTGCAGGTGGCGCGGCTGGCGCGGGACCTGTCCGAAGCCTTTGTCTTCATCTCCACCGACAAGGCCGTTAATCCCACAAATGTCATGGGTGCCACCAAACGGGCGGCGGAACGGGCCATTCAGGCCCTGATGGTCGGCGGTAGGGCCAAGGCGGCGATTGTTCGGTTTGGCAATGTTTTGGGATCTGCAGGCTCGGTTGTGCCCCTCTTTGAACGCCAAATCGCGGCCGGCGGACCCGTGACCCTGACCCACCCCGACATGGTCCGCTATTTCATGACCGTTCAGGAGGCCGCAGGCCTTGTGCTGCAGGCGGCAGCCTTGCCGCAAGAGCCCGGTTCTGCGGCGGTCTATGTGCTGGATATGGGTGAGCCAGTACGGATTGAAGATCTGGCCCGTCGCATGATCCAACTGCATGGCTTGCGGCCCGACAAGGATATTGTCTTGGCCCATACTGGTCTGCGGCCGGGTGAAAAGCTCTATGAAGAGGTGTTTTACGCTGCCGAAGATGTCTGTCAGACGCTTGCCGATGGTGTGATGGCGGCCCGTACGGACCCTGCCCAATGGTCGGACCTGCAAGAGGCCTTTGACGGATTGATGGCGGCGGCTCGATCGCGCAATGAGCCTGCGGTGATCCAAGGCCTGATGGGGCTGGAGCCTGGGTTCCACCCCGATCCGCGAAAGCCATAGTCTTAGGGTTCATTCCAAGGCCTGTCCGTGCTAGCAGGCGCGCAGTGAACCGCCGCTGACCGAAGGCCCTCATCATGTCCGCTCCTGCCTATCCCGCCGCGCCCGACCGTGCCAAGATTCGCCGTGCCCTCCTGTCCGTGTCGGACAAGACCGGATTGATCGAGGCCGCGACGGCCCTGTCGAACCTCGGCGTTGAGTTGGTCTCGACGGGCGGAACGCGCGCAGCGATCGCAGCGGCAGGATTGCCGGTCAAGGATGTTTCCGAGCTGACCGGTTTTGCTGAAATGATGGATGGCCGGGTCAAGACCCTTCACCCCGTGGTCCACGGCGGACTGCTCGGTGTTCGCGATGCGCCGGAACATGCCAAGGCCATGGCAGACCATGGCATCGGCGGCATCGACCTGCTCTATGTCAATCTCTATCCCTTTGAGGCCACGGTCGCTGGGGGCGGTGACTTTGCCACCTGCATCGAAAATATCGATATTGGCGGTCCGGCCATGATCCGGTCTGCCGCCAAGAATCACGGCTATGTCTGCGTCTGTACCGCGCCGCAGGACATGGCTGAGGTCATCTCGGCCCTGCAAGCCGATGGCAGCACGGGGTTGGATCTGCGCAAGAGCTTGGCCGCTCGCGCCTATGCCCGAACAGCCGCTTACGACGCGGCCATTTCCAGCTGGTTTGCCGAGCAATTGGGGCAGACGAGCCCGCAACGCAAAGTGATCGCCGGAACCTTGGCCCAGACGACGCGTTATGGTGAGAACCCGCACCAGTCGGCGGCCTTCTACACCTTCTCTAACCCGCGCACAGGCGTGGCCACCGCCAAACAGTTGCAGGGTAAGGAACTCAGCTACAACAACATCAATGACACAGACGCTGCCTTTGAACTGGTCGCGGAGTTTAACCCAGCCGACGGGGCCGCTGTGGCCATTATCAAGCACGCCAATCCTTGCGGCGTTGCCGTGGCTGGTGATCTGAAGAGTGCCTATATGAAGGCCCTTCAGTGCGACCCGGTGTCTGCCTTTGGCGGTATTGTTGCGGTCAATCGCCGCCTCGACCTGGCGGCGGCCGAGGAGATCGTCAAGATTTTCACGGAGGTGGTCATTGCCCCCGAGGCTGATGACGATGCCATCGCGCTCTTTGCATCCAAAAAGAACCTTCGTCTTTTGGTCACCGGCGGTCTGCCCGACCCCAAGGCCAAGGGTGACACATTCAAGTCGGTTGCTGGCGGCTTCTTGGTTCAGAGCCGTGACGATGCGCGCCTGACGGCAGCAGACCTAACCGTGGTGACCAAGCGCGCGCCGACCGAGCAGGAAATTAAGGACATGGTCTTCGCCTTTACGGTGGCCAAGCACGTCAAGTCCAATGCTGTGATCTTCGCCAAGGATGGCCAGACCGCAGGGATCGGTGCTGGCCAGATGAACCGCAAGGATTCCGCGCGTATTGCGGCCCTGCGGGCGGGCGAGGCTGCAGAGATGGCCGGTTTGCCCCAGTCCTTGGCTCAGAACTCTGCCTGTGCCTCGGATGCCTTCTTCCCCTTTGCAGATGGCCTCATCCAAGCCATCGAGGCGGGGGCGACCGCGGTAATTCAACCGGGCGGATCGATCCGCGATGATGAGGTCATTGCCGCTGCCGATGCCGCGGGCATTGCTATGGTCTTTACTGGGGTTCGTGTTTTCCGCCACTAAGGCCCCAAGACTCCCGCCGAAAGTTTTTTTGAGATCGCTAATCTATTAAACTGCTGACAACCTTTTTCGATAATAGTAACTATCGTCTGTCAGAACCTTTGGTCTGACGATGGGCAAAATGCCCCCGGTGCCAAAATGGAACCGGACATCTTGAAAAAGGAGTTTCGATATGGCGCTTTACAGCGTTAATACGAACCGCGACGCCATGATTGCGCTTCAGAATCTGAACGTAACGGGCGCGGAACTGGGTATCACTCAAAATCGCATCTCGACCGGCCGAAAGGTCGACAGCGCTAAGGACAATGGTTCCACTTGGGCCATTGCTCAGTCGATGCGGGCCACCTCTAGCTCACTGAATGCCGTTAAAGACTCGCTTCAGCGCGGACAATCGACTCTCGATGTCGCCCTCGCTGCCGGTTCGTCTATTTCGGATCTGCTTTTACAGATGAAGGAAAAGGCACTCGCTGCTTCCGATACGACCCTAGACACCTCTGGCCGTAGTGCCTTGAACGAAGACTTCAAGGCACTACGCGATCAGTTGGCAAAGACGGTTACGAATGCCGACTTCAACGGCACGAATATGATCAAGACGGGCGGTAGCAGTCTGGCCGCCTTAGCCAATGCCGCGGGTACCAGCAAGCTTACGGTTGCAGCGCAATCGCTAGGCTTGGGAAGTGCAAACCTCACCGGCATTACCAGTACATCTTCGCTCCCGGATGCAAGTACAGCTTCGACCATGATCACGACGGTCAATACGGCCATCGGTAAGGTCAGTACGGCTTTGGCCAAGATGGGTACGGGTTCGAAGGCCCTTGATCTGCACCTGTCGTTCATTATGAAACTTCAAGACACCTTGGATAATGGCGTGGGCAACCTTGTCGATGCCGACTTGGCGAAGGAAAGTGCCAAGCTGCAGTCGCTGCAAACGCGCCAACAGCTGGGTGTTCAGGCCCTATCTATTGCCAATCAGTCGACCTCAGCCCTGCTCGGCCTGTTCCGATAGGGCTTCCTTCGCAGTAAGCGGACCTGCGGCGGGGGTCTTGGCCCCCGCCGATTAGGCCACTTGCTGTGTCAGAACCAGCCGGCCTCCCGTAGTCCCGCTGCATAGCTGCGGCTGACCGGAACCCTTGTCCCGTCGCTTAGGGTCAGGGTGGCGCGGCCATCGCCGCGCGCCGCTTCGACAATCCCCGCCTTAGCCACCCACCAAGAGCGGTGGGTTCGCGCGCCTTCAATGCCTTCAAGCTCTCCAATGGCATCGGCCAAGCGCATAAGAATGAGATCCGATCCCTTGTCGGTATGCAGGCGCAAATAATGGTCTTCAGCCTCGACAGCCAGCAAGGTCGCGCCCTTCAATTTTGCTGGAAAACGGCTGAGAAACCGAACCGTCTCGGTTTGCCCTTCAGTGGAGGAGGTGGTCTGCTGACGCTGTTCGGTGGCATAGTTCAGGGCGGTCATGGCGATGGTGATAATCAGGACCTGCGGCAGGTAACTCAAAAATGTTACCGTTTCGCTGGAACTTGGAAACATCATCGTGGACGCGAAATAGACCATCAGGGCGATCGGCCCTGTGATAACCGCGACAATCAGCAGGCCTTGAAGCCAAGGGCGTGTCTCGAGGATTTCAAACCTTTGGATCAGGCTTATGGTGACGGCCCCCATCGCGCTGCCTCCGATCATGAGACCCGCCCAATAGGCTAGGCGCTGCGCAAATGGGGCGCCGTCTGTGCCAAAGGCTCCTGAGAAGGAAAGGAACAGGGCCGCGATGGCTCCGATGCCCAATCCTCTGGCGTTGCGGATCAGTAGCCCTGTCGTTGGCGAAGCGCCAATGGCGGCGTCCTTCCACTGGCGAAGGGGGCGTGGTGGTTGGCGAAGATCAGGCTGCAACGACGGATCAAACCTTTTAGGGTTGAGCAATATTTCAATCCAAGAGGACCTAACATGATCATCAAGGCTGGCAAGTACCGCATCCCACCCATCGTATTGAGCCTAGGCCTTTTGGCCCTGTTCTTGGGCACCGCTGCGCTGATTGGCCTGCCGAACGCCATTGGACTACATGCACCACGGTTGGAGCTATTGGCACAGCAACCCATTAAGGTTCAAATTCATGTGGCCGCTGCCCTTTTAGCCTTTAGCCTGGGGCTGGTCCTGTTTGCCGCCCCAAAAGGTACCTTGCCTCACCGCACCCTAGGCTGGATTTGGGTGACCTTCATGGCCACGGTTGCAGGGTCTTCTCTGTTTATGACCGGCCTCAATGGCGATCATTATTCTTGGATTCATCTTCTGTCTGGCTACACGCTGATCACCCTGCCCTTGGGTGTTGTTGCTGCGCGCCGCCACAGGGTGGTTCACCATCAGCGCACCATGACGGCCATGTTTCTCGGCGGCATGGTCATCGCTGGGGCCTTCACCTTTATCCCAGGCCGATTAATGTGGCGCGTGCTAATGGGATAGGCCTGAGGGCCTTGGTCTGGCCATGATTTGGGCCGACGAGACGCCTTCGATGTTTAATTGGTAAGCGTCACACCATGGCCAGTTCTATCTTTCACGATCCGTCAGGTCAGCGCGCGCGTCGGGCGGGGCTGGTGCTGGCCCTTGTTGTATCTGGGATTTTGGCGATCATTGCCGCCTTCTTCATGACCTTGGCAACAGCGCCGCGCTTGCCTGACATGAAACTTCGTGACCCGCGTGTCCTATCCGCCCTGCACCGGGAAAATGTCCATAGTCTGAAGACCAAGCCCGGTTGGACCCGTGTACCCCATCCGCGCATGGCCACCCGAGGCGGTCAGGCCAAGCCTCTGACCGTTGGGTTCTATGTCAGTTGGGATGAGCTTTCGCGCCATTCTCTGACCGACCACTTGGCCCAGCTTGATGTGGTCGCGCCGCAATGGATCGCTCTGAAGGACGCAAAGGGATCGATCACCCTGACCGAGGACCCTCAGGCGACCGCCATGATCGCAGCAGCGGCCCATCGCCCGTCCGTGTTGCCTGTTCTGTTCAATGCCAAGAATATGGCCTTCAATGGCGAGATGGCCGACCGTTTCTTGGCCGATCCGGCGGCGCGCAATCGGATGGTGGCGCAGCTGGTCGATCTGGCCAAACGCCGTGGCTATGGCGGCTATGTTTTCGACTTAGAAAACCTCTCGACTGCGGGTCTTCGCGCCTATCCTAGCTTTGTCGCTCAAGCGGTTGCGGCCCTGCGCCCCTTAGGCCGAGAGGTCTGGGTCACTGCCCCGATGGACGATCCCGAATGGCCCCTCGCCAAGCTGCAAAAGGCCTCCGACAGCCTGATGCTGATGGCCTATGACGAGCATTGGTTAACCGGTGATCCGGGGCCTGTTGCGGGACAAGACTGGTATCAGTCCCACATGGCCGAGAGCTTTAGGGTTCTTGATCCCGCCAAGACCATGATGATCCTCGGGGCCTATGGCTATGATTGGACCCTCGCATCTGGCACCAGCAAGGGGCGGGCTGATGTGGTGACCTTCCATGAGGCGTCGGTTCTCGCCCGCGACGCGGGCGCGGATGTGCGCATGGATCACGCCTCGCTCAATCCGGGCTTTGCCTATCAAGATGACCAAAAGCAGCAGCATTCGGTCTGGTTCTTGGATGCCCCGACCCTGTTCAATCAGATCAAGGTCGCTGATGCCTGGCATCCCCGCGCCTATGGGGTTTGGCGGCTGGGCTCAGAAGACCCCGGCATTTGGCCGCTCTTAGGCAAGACCTATGGGACCGCGTCCTCATCGGGTCTGACCCAAATGGGACCGGGGGAGGGCGTTGATTTTGATGGCACGGGTGAGGTTTTGCATGTCGCCTCGACGCCATCGGCGGGCAAGCGGTCCTTCACCGTTGATCCCGGCCGCGGCCTGATTGTGGACCAGCATTATGAGGTCATGCCATCGTCCTATGAGATCAAACGCTATGGTGCCCATCCGGGGCTTGTCGCCTTGACCTTTGATGACGGGCCCGACCCTCGATGGACTCCGGACATCCTCGATATCCTTAAGGAAAAGAAGGCCCCCGCCACCTTCTTTATCATTGGGGAGAATATGCAAACCTGGCCGGGTCTGGTGCAGCGCGAATTGGATGAGGGCCATATGGTGGGTAGTCACACCTATACCCACCCCAATATTGGCGAGATTTCCTCGGTTCAGACGGTACTTGAGCTGAATGTCACCCAGCGCCTGTTCGAGACCTTGACCGGGCGATCCATGCGCCTGTTCCGCCCACCCTATTTCGGTGACGCCGAACCCTCAACGCCTCGTGAAGTGGCACCCATCCTCGCGGCTCAAAAACAGGGCTATCTGACGGTCGGCCTTCGGATTGACCCCGACGATTGGCAAAAGCCCGACGCCGCGCTGATCGTTGAGCGGACCTTGGCGCGGCTAGCCGATGACAATCCGGAGACGGGCGGGCAGGTGGTTTTGCTGCACGATTCGGGCGGCAATCGCGAGCATACGGTCGCAGCCCTTCCCAAGCTGATCGATGCCCTTCGCGCTCACGGCTATCGGCTGGTCACGGTCTCAGAGTTGGCGGGACTGTCGCCAAAGCTGGCACTACCGCCAACCTCGCGGAGTGATCTTGATATAATGTTAGATCGCTTGGGGTTTGGATTTTTCCGCATCGTCAATGCGTTTTTGCGGGTGCTATTCATCACCGCTATCGCCCTTGGCGTCGCGCGCTTGGCCTTCTTGGCCAGCCTGTCCCTGGTCCATCGGTTTACGGTCGAGGTGCGCACGCCGCCTGAGCTGGACCCGCTCACCGGGCCAATGGTCACGGTCTTGATTCCTTGTTTCAACGAGGAAAAGGTCATTGTGAATTCGGTGCGTCAGATCCTCGCCTCGAACTGGAGCCATATGGAAGTCATCGTCCTTGATGATGGGTCCAAAGATCGCACAGCGGCTGTGGTTACGGAGGCCTTTAGGGACCACCCACAGGTTCGCCTGATGAGTTTCGAAAATGGCGGTAAGGCGCTGGCCTTGAACCGAGGTCTAAAGGAGGCCAAGGGTGACATTATCGTGGCGCTGGATGCCGACACGCTCTTTGCGCCTGAAGCCTTAGGCCGTCTGGCCCGCTGGTTTGTTGATCCGCAGATCGGTGCTGTGGCGGGCAATGCCTTGGTCGGCAACCGGCTCAATCTGATTACCCGTTGGCAGGCGCTGGAATATGTCACGGCGCAAAATCTTGAACGGCGAGCGCTGGCGGCGCTGGGGGCCGTGACGGTGGTGCCAGGTGCCGTCGGGGCTTGGCGCAAGTCGGCCCTCATTGATCTGGGGGGCTATCCGCCCGACACGCTGGCCGAGGATCAGGATCTGACCATCGCTGTTCAGCGCGCCGGTTGGGACGTCGCTTTTGATCCTGATGCCCGGGCCTATACCGAGGCACCCGATACGGTGGCGGGCCTGCTCAAGCAGCGCTTCCGCTGGTCCTTCGGCACCTTGCAGTGCCTTTGGAAGCATCGTGACGGTCTGTTTAGTACCAAAAGGCCCGTCCTTGGCTTTATCGCCCTGCCGCAGATCTGGCTCTTTCAAATCCTCTTGGCGGTGGTCGCGCCCCTGGTCGACCTCGCCGTAGTCTGGGGCGTGATCAGCGGAATCTTGGCCCACATGGCCCACCCAATGGAATGGTCGCCCGATGAGACGACCAACATTCTGCTCTATTGGGGCATCTTTGTGCTGATCGATCTGATGGCTGGGGTGATGGGGATGGCGATGGAGCGTGAAGCGCCGTGGTCTGACCTGCCTTGGCTGCCGCTTCAGCGGTTTGGCTATCGCCAGCTGATGTATTCGGTGGTGGTGCGGGCTGTGATTACGGCCGTGAGTGGCCCGCAGGTCGGCTGGGGTAAGTTGGAGCGTCGCGGGACCGCCTCTGCACCCCTGTTCGCCCCGAAGTCTTAAGGGGGTTGAATTTTCTCTTCGGCTCGATCGTTTTGGCCGGAAGGGGGCTTTCGCGGCTCGATGCTGGGCATCTGTTCTGGCGGTTGGCGCAATGGCGCAAAATCCCACTGCTCATGTCGCGTCGGATAAAGAACAATTTCGGCGCAAAGCGTGTTTTCCTTGGCCTGTTTGGTTGCGCCAGCGGTGCGCCGTCTCTATAACGCGAAGCAAGATTGGTGCTGAACCTGTGTTCGGTGCTGTGTTTTCCGCGATCTTCTAGCCGCGACCGGACCTCATGAACATTCACGAGCATCAAGCCAAGGCCGTCCTCAAAGAGTTCGGCGTTCCTGTTCCACGCGGCTTTGCCGCCTTTACGGTCGATGAGGCCGTTAAGGGTGCTGAAGCCCTCGGCGGCCCTGTCTGGGTCGTCAAGGCTCAGATCCACGCCGGTGGCCGTGGCAAGGGCGGCGGCGTGAAGGTCGTCAAGTCTATCGACGCGGTTCGCGAAGAGGCGACCCGCATGCTGGGCATGACGCTGGTCACCCATCAGACCGGCCCCGCTGGCCGTTTGGTTCGCCGTCTCTATGTCGAAGAGGGCGCGGCCATTGCTCGCGAGCTTTATCTGTCCTTGTTGGTTGACCGGGTCACGTCTCGCGTCTCCGTCGTCGCCTCGACTGAGGGCGGCATGGACATTGAGGAAGTGGCAGCCCACACGCCTGAAAAGATCATGGCCTTCTCGATTGACCCAGCGACCGGCGTCTTCCCGCACCATGCGCGGACCTTGGCAGCGTCTTTGGGCCTTACGGGTGCAGCAGCCAAGCAGATTCAGACCCTCCTGCCTTCGCTCTATAAGGCCTTTGTCGAGCGCGACATGGAGATGCTGGAAATCAATCCTCTGATCGTCACCGCCGACGACCAGCTTCGCGTCCTCGACGCTAAGATCTCCTTCGACAGCAACGCCCTCTATCGTCAGCCGGAAATGCGCGAGCTTCGCGACATGACCGAAGAGGACGAAAAAGAGATCGAGGCCTCCAAGTACGATCTGTCCTATATCACGCTCGACGGCGAGATTGGCTGTATGGTCAATGGCGCGGGTCTGGCCATGGCGACCATGGACATCATCAAGCTCTATGGGGCTGAGCCTGCCAACTTCCTCGATGTGGGCGGCGGTGCGTCCAAGGAAAAGGTGACGGCAGCCTTTAAGATCATCACCTCCGATCCGGCGGTGAAGGGGATCTTGGTCAATATCTTCGGCGGCATCATGCGCTGTGACATCATCGCCGAAGGCGTGGTGGCTGCGGTCAAGGAAGTCGGCCTCAAGGTGCCTTTGGTGGTTCGTTTGGAGGGCACCAATGTCGCCCTCGGCAAGCAGATCATCAATGAGAGCGGCCTAAACGTCATCGCAGCGAACGACCTGTCGGACGCCGCAGAAAAAATCGTCAAGGCCGTGCGGGCCGGAAACTGAGCTGGATCCCACTGGGTCTGAAGATCGATTTCTAGAAAGCTGAAGCAGGGCGCATGTCCATCCTGATCGACAAGAACACCAAGGTTATCTGCCAGGGAATCACCGGTTCTCAGGGCACATTCCACACCGAGCAAGCCATGGCCTATGGCACGCAGATGGTCGCTGGGGTCACCCCCGGTAAGGGCGGCATGACCCATGTTGGTCTGCCCGTCTATGACACGGTCGCTGAAGCGCGTGAGCGCACGGGCGCAACGGCCTCGGCCATCTATGTGCCGCCGCCGTTCGCCGCCGACTCGATCCTCGAGGCCATTGCCGCCGAGATCCCGCTGATCGTCTGCATCACTGAAGGCATTCCTGTGGCCGACATGGTCAAGGTTCGCCGCGCGCTGGACGGCTCCAAATCGCGCCTGATCGGTCCAAACTGCCCCGGGGTTCTGACGCCTGATCAGTGCAAGATCGGCATCATGCCCGGAAATATCTTCTCAAATGGCTCGGTCGGCGTTGTTTCTCGCTCCGGAACCCTTACCTATGAGGCCGTGTTCCAGACCACGAACGTGGGCTTGGGCCAGACCACAGCGGTCGGCATCGGCGGCGATCCGGTCAAGGGCACCGAGTTCATCGACATTCTGGAAATGTTTTTGGCCGACGACGCCACCAAGTCGATCATTATGATCGGTGAAATTGGTGGCTCTGCCGAAGAGGATGCTGCGGACTTCATTAAGCATTCCAAGATTAAAAAGCCTATGGTCGGGTTCATCGCCGGCCGCACAGCCCCTCCGGGGCGTCGGATGGGTCACGCGGGCGCGATCATCTCCGGCGGTAAGGGTGGCGCTGAAGACAAGATCGCAGCGATGGAGGCCGCGGGTATCCGCGTGTCACCGTCTCCCGCAGCACTGGGCCAGACCTTGGTCGAGTTGCTTAAGAGCCTGTGATCAACACACGCAAGGGAGCGATCCGCATCGGCTGATGTCCTGCGGCGGATCGCCTAGGAACGAAGACTATGGCGGACGATACCGGGCGGCTGAATCAACTTCTTGAGCAGACCTCCTTCCTCTACGGCGGCAACAGTGCATTCGTGGAGGCGCTCTATGCGCGGTGGGCGAAAGACCCCGCCTCGGTAGAGCCTTCGTGGCAGGTCTTCTTTGCCGGTCTGCATGAGCCGACCGCAGATGCGGTCGATGCTGTACGCAAACCCGGTTGGGTGGGTGGCCAGACCCCTCAGGCCCGTCCAGACTGGCTATCTGCCCTCGATGGTCAGTGGCCTGCGGTCGAGGCCAAGATCGCTCAAAAGATCACTGACAAGGCTCCCGCCGCGACGCCCGAAGCCGTTCGCGCCGCCACGCTCGACAGCCTGCGCGCCATTATGATGATCCGCGCCTATCGGATGCGCGGCCATTTGGCGGCCAATCTCGATCCCTTGGGTCTCAACGAAAAGCCTGACACGACCGAACTCGATCCAGCCAGCTACGGTTTCTCTGAGGCCGATTATGACCGTCCGATCTTCCTAGACTATGTGCTGGGGCTAGAGACCAGCACGGTGCGTGAGATCGTCTCGATCCTGCGCCGCACCTATTGTGGCAATGTCGGCGTGCAATATATGCACATCTCCGATCCGGTCGAAAAGCAGTGGCTGCAGGAGCGGATCGAAGGCAAGGACAAGGAAATCACCTTCACGCCTCAGGGCAAGGTGGCGATCCTCAAGAAGCTGATCGAGGCCGAGGGCTTTGAGCGCTTCTTGCACAAGCGTTTCCCCGGAACCAAGCGTTTTGGTCTGGACGGCGGTGAGGCCACGGTCCCCGCGCTCGAACAGATCATCAAGCGCGGCGGCGCTCTGGGCGTTGACGATATCGTTATTGGCATGCCGCACCGTGGCCGTCTGAACGTGCTGGCCGCCGTGATGGGCAAGCCCTATCGCGTCATCTTCCACGAGTTCCAAGGCGGCTCGTCCGTGCCCTCCGATATCGGTGGCTCGGGCGATGTGAAATATCATATGGGCGCCTCGTCGGACCGCAGTTTCGACGACAATAATGTCCACCTGTCCCTGACCGCCAATCCGTCCCACCTGGAAATCGTCAATCCTGTTGTGCTGGGTAAGGCCCGCGCGAAGCAGGCCGAGAAGCTTCGGCAAGATCCAGAGGGTGGCCGCGGTCACGTGCTGCCCCTGCTGCTGCACGGGGATGCGGCCTTTGCCGGTCAAGGCGTGGTGGCTGAATGTTTCGCCCTGATGGGTCTGAAGGGCTATCGTACGGGCGGTACCATCCACTTCATCGTCAATAATCAGATTGGCTTTACCACCAGCCCCCGCTTCTCGCGTTCGTCCCCCTATCCGTCGGACGTCGCCTTGATGGTTGAGGCCCCGATCCTGCACGCCAATGGGGATGACCCAGAGGCTGTGGTCTTTGCTGCCAAGGTCGCCACCGAATATCGTCAGAAGTTCGGTAAGGACGTGGTCATCGATATGTTCTGTTATCGCCGGTTCGGCCATAATGAGGGTGACGATCCGACCATGACCCAGCCTTTGATGTACGCCAAGATCAAGGGCCACCCCTCAACCCGCGAAATCTATAGCCAGCGCCTTATTGAGCAGGGCGTGGTTACCGCTGCCGAGCTTGAGGGTTGGTTGGCGGGCTTTGAGTCCTTCCTTGATGCCGAATTTGAGGCCGGTAAGGTCTATAAGGCGGACAAGGCTGACTGGCTGGACGGGGCTTGGAGCGGCCTTGCGCGCCCCGACGGCGATGATCGCAAGTTCGACACCGCCGTATCCCTGCAAAAGCTCAAAGATATTGGCTCGCGCCTGACGACGGTTCCCAACCACATTGACGTGCATAAGACCGTCAAGCGCGTGGTTGAGGGACGCCGGACAGCGATCGAATCGGGTGAAGGTCTGGACTGGTCAACGGGCGAGCATCTGGCCTTTGCGACCCTGCTGGATGAGGGTTTCCCCGTGCGTCTATCCGGCCAGGACAGTGTGCGCGGCACCTTCGTGCAGCGCCATTCGGACCTGATCGATCAGACGACCGAAGAGCACTATACACCGCTGAACAATGTCCGCCCCGGTCAGGCCCATTATGAGGTCATCGATTCGCTTCTGTCAGAAGAGGCGGTGTTGGGCTTTGAATATGGTTTCAGCCTTGCCGATCCCAACACGCTCGTGATGTGGGAAGCCCAATTTGGTGACTTTGCCAATGGTGCCCAGGTGGTGGTCGACCAGTTCATCAGTTCAGGTGAACGCAAGTGGCTGCGGATGAGCGGTCTGGTGATGCTGCTGCCCCATGGCTATGAGGGTCAGGGCCCAGAACATTCCTCGGCCCGTCTCGAGCGCTATCTGCAAAGCTGCGCCGAAGACAATATGCAGGTGGTCAATGTCTCGACCCCGGCCAACTATTTCCACGCTTTGCGTCGCCAGATGCACCGTCCGTTCCGTAAGCCCTTGGTGGTCATGACGCCCAAGTCGTTGCTGCGTCACAAGAAGGCGATTTCAAAGCTGACGGACATGGCCGATGGCTCGTCCTTCCACCGTGTTCTGTGGGATGATGCCGAGGTCAATCCCGCCCTGACCTCCACCAAGCTCAAGTCGGACGATCAGATCCGCCGCGTGATCATGTGCTCGGGCAAGGTCTATTATGACCTGCTGGACGATCGCGAAAAGCGCGGCATTGACGATGTCTACCTGCTGCGTCTGGAACAGTTCTATCCTTGGCCCGTTAAGTCCGTGACCAAGGAGCTTTCGCGCTTCAAGAATGCGGAACTGGTCTGGTGTCAGGAGGAGCCGAAGAACATGGGGGCCTGGACCTTTGTGGATCCTTGGATCGAACTGACCTTGGCTAAGATGAAGATCAAGGCCAAGCGCGCCCGCTATGTCGGACGTCCGGCCTCGGCCTCGACGGCGGCGGGCCTGATGAGCCGTCACGTGAAAGAACTTGAAACCTTCCTCGGTGAGGCCTTCGCCTAAGGCAAGCCCACCCTTGGGACGCGATCGCGTCCTGCCGTTTTGACTGGAGTAGATAGACCGATGGCCGACATCATGACCCCCGCCCTTGGCGAGTCCGTTGCCGAAGCGACCGTGGCCCGCTGGACCAAAAAGGTTGGTGATGCGGTCAAGCGTGACGAGATGCTGATCGAGCTGGAAACCGATAAGGTCAGCCTCGAGGTCGTCTCTCCGGCTGACGGTGTCTTGACCGAGATCGTCGCCGCCGAGGGCGAGACGGTCCTTCCGGGCGCTCTGCTCGGCCGTGTCACCGCTGGCGCGGCGGCAAGCCCGTCGGCACCTGCCTCTGCTCCGGTCGCAGCCCCTGCGCCAGCGCCTGCCCCTGTGGCCGCTGCGGCTCCTGTTGCCCCATCGGTCCGCCGCATTGCCGCTGAGACCGGTCTCGACACCAGCACTGTCGCCGGTTCCGGCAAGGACGGCCGGGTGACCAAGGGCGATGCCTTGGCAGCCCTCGAAGCCCGCGCCGCTGCCCCTGCCGTTGCTGCGGCCCCCTCTGCGCCGCGTCCGGTTCATGAGCGTGAAGATCGGGTCAAGATGACCCGCCTGCGCCAGACCATCGCCCGTCGTCTGAAGGAAGCTCAGAACACCGCCGCCATGCTGACGACCTTCAACGAGGTCGATATGAGCGCGGTCATGGCCCTGCGGAACCAGTACAAGGACGTTTTCGAAAAGCGTCACGGCGTCAAGCTCGGCTTCATGTCCTTCTTTGTGAAGGCCTGCGTCGAAGCCCTCAAGGACGTGCCCGACGTCAATGCCGAGATCGATGGCACCGACCTGATCTATAAGAATCATTATGATATCGGCGTTGCGGTCGGCACCGATAAGGGTCTGGTTGTGCCCGTGGTACGTGACGCTGAGACCCTTAGCTTGGCCGGGATCGAGAAGGCCATTGGCGCGCTGGGCAAGAAGGCCCGCGATGGCCAACTGTCGATCGACGACATGCAGGGTGGCACCTTCACCATCTCCAATGGCGGCGTCTATGGCTCGTTGATGTCGACGCCGATCCTCAATGCGCCCCAATCGGGCATCTTGGGCATGCACAAGATTCAGGACCGTCCAATGGTGGTCGGCGGTCAGATTGTCGTGCGTCCGATGATGTATCTGGCCCTCAGCTATGACCACCGCGTGGTTGATGGCCAAGGCGCCGTGACCTTCCTGGTCAAGGTGAAGGACTATATCGAAGATCCACAGCGCCTGTTGCTCGACCTCTAATCGGCGGGCCGGAAACCCCGGCTCTAACCGCCTCTTTGTTCCTGACCATTCAACGACCCAAAGCGGATTTAAGCTCATGGCCCAGTACGACGTCGTCATCATCGGGGGCGGCCCCGGCGGCTACAATGCGGCAATCCGCGCCGGTCAGCTTGGCCTGAAGGTCGCCTGTATCGAGGGGCGCGGCACCCTTGGCGGCACCTGTCTGAATGTCGGCTGCATCCCCTCCAAGGCGATGTTGCACGCTTCTGAGCTCTATGAACTGGCGAACAAGGATTTCGCCAAGATGGGCCTTGAGGGCAAGGTCACGGTCAATCTGCCGGTCATGCTGCAACAGAAGGCCGATTCTGTTCTGGCCCTGACCAAGGGCATCGAGTTCCTGCTCAAGAAAAACAAGGTCGACTATATCAAGGGCTGGGGCCGTATTGCCGGTCCAGGTAAGGTCGCGGTTAAGGCCGAGGACGGCACTGAGACGGTTCTGGACACCCTCAATATTATTATCGCCACAGGCTCTGAGCCGACCCCCCTTCCGGGCGTCGATGTCGATCAAAAGCGCATTGTCGATTCGACCGGCGCTCTGGTCATTCCTGAAATCCCCAAGTCGATGGTCGTCATTGGCGCCGGCATTATCGGGCTTGAGCTCGGCTCGGTCTGGCGCCGTCTGGGGGCCGAGGTCACGGTGGTGGAATATCTCGACCGCATCACGCCGGGCATGGACGGCGAAACCGCCAAGACCTTCCAGCGCATCCTGACCAAGCAGGGCGTCAAGTTCAAGTTGGGGACCAAGGTTACGGGGGCCAAGGCCTCCAAGACCGGCGTCGCCCTGACGCTAGAGCCCGCCGCTGGCGGCGATGCTGAAACCTTGAATGCTGACTATGTTCTGGTGGCCATTGGCCGTCGTCCCTATACGGACGGTCTGGGGCTGGAAACGGTCGGGATCGTGCCGGACAAGCGCGGCTTCATTGCCAATGACCATTTCAAGACCTCGGCCCCGGGTGTCTGGGTTGTCGGTGACGCCACCTATGGCCCGATGCTTGCCCATAAGGCCGAAGATGACGGCGTGGCCTGTGTCGAACTGATCGCGGGCAAGGCCGGTCACGTGAACTATGATCTGGTCCCCAGCGTCGTCTACACCTTCCCGGAAGTGGCCTGGGTCGGCAAGAATGAGGAAGAGCTTAAGGCCGCTGGCATCGCCTACAAGACGGGCAAGTTCCCCTTCACCGCCAATAGCCGCGCCAAGGTCAATCATGAGGGCGAGGGCTTTGTGAAGGTGCTGGCCGACGCCACCACCGACCAGATCCTTGGTGTTCACATGATCGGCCCTCAGGTCGGCGAGATGATCGGCGAATATTGCGTGGCCATGGAGTTTTCGGCCTCGTCCGAAGATGTGGCCCGCACCAGCCACCCCCACCCGACCCGCTCCGAAGCCCTGCGCCAAGCGGCCATGGGCGTCGAGGGCTGGACCATGCAGGCCTAAATCAGGCCGCAACCCATCAGACGATCTTGGGCGCATCCTCAGGCATGGGGGTGAGCCTTTTCGTAGGCGGCCATCAGGCCTGAGGCATCCACATCCGTATAGCGCTGGGTGGTGGAGAGGGACGCGTGACCGAGAAGGTCTTGAATGGCCCGCAGGTCAGCCCCCGCGCCTAACAGGTGGGTGGCAAAGGAGTGCCGAAGGGCATGGGGCGTGGCGCTGTCGGGCAGGCCTAGTCGGCCACGCAGGCTCTGCATCAGGGCCTGAGCATGGCGCGGACTATAGGCCCCGCCGCGTTTGGCCCGGAACAGGGCGTCTTCGGGGGTCAGCTTGAACGGCACCTCGGCCAGATAGACCTCGACCGCCTCAGTGACCGCAGGCAGGACCGGAACGATGCGGGTCTTGCCGCCCTTGCCGGTAATGCGCACCGAGCCTTGCAAAGGCGCATCGGCAAAGGTCAGGGACAGGGCCTCGGAAATGCGCAGGCCGCAGCCATAGAGGAGGGTCAGAACGGCGCAGTCGCGCGCTACCTCCCAAGGTTCGCGCTCCAGATCGCTGGCGGCCTCCTCGATCAGACCAAAGGCCTGATCCTCACTGACGGGACGCGGAACGCCGGGTTTGACCTTAGGGCCGCGCACGAGGCTCATGGCGGCATTGGGCATGCCCATGCGCCGGTCTAGCCAGCGATGGAATGAGCGGATGGCCGATAGGGCTTGGGATAAAGAGCGCGGCGATAGGGGCCGCTCGCATTGAACGCGGCTCGACAGATAGGACCGCACCTCAGC
>CANCJE010000028.1 GCA_947378235.1 Caulobacteraceae bacterium
GTTTCGCGCAGTAAGAGGGCTGCGGCTGTGGCCGTTTCTTCTTCCGTGCGCGCCTTGATCAGGCTGAGGCCCTTGAGCCCTTCAAGGATCGGGTCTAGGCCGGCCTTGGCCCCTTCTTCGCGCAGGTTCTTGATCTGATCGAGCCAGTCGGCCGTCGCCTCGGCTGGGCGTAGAGCCTCATTGATTAGGCGGCGGCGCCATTGGCCGCGAATCTCATCGTCATGGTCGGTCGGGACGGGCCAGACCTGAACCGACTGGCGCTCTTGGCCCGCCCGTTCGAGCAACCGTTTCATCGCTCCCTGCGGATGCTGTTCCCCAACCTGTCGCCAAGCCGCTTCGGCGAGGTCTAGGTCCAGACCGGGCAGGACAACCGCGCCCTTCGGCACCTGAGCAATCACGGCCAGCAACTCGGCGGTTGCGGGGGCTGTACCGGTCGAGCCAGCAGCGACCAAAACCCCTTGCGGCGGATGGTCGAGCCAGCGTTGGCGAAGGGCCCGCAGCAGGGCCACCCGCCGCGTGGCGACATCCGATAGGCCCAGCCGCTCGAGGCGCTTGGGCCAGGCCTCGACGGCCAGTTTGAGGAACCGGGCCGAGGCTTGCCAGTGCTGGGCCAATTCACCCTCGACCAAGGCGTCAAGGCGCGAGGGGTCGGCGACCTCTTCGATCTGGACGCTGTCTAAGAAGCCTGCGAGGGCGTCGGCAAGGTCCATGGCTGATGAGGCGTCGAGCGTTCGCCCGATCATATCCGAATGGTCAAGGACCAGCCGCGCCAGCTCAAACCGGCGACGCAAGGGGCTGACCGACGGGGGCAGGTCGAGGGCCAGATCGCCGGGCTCAAAGGGCGGCTCTCCGGCCTCCAAATCACCAAGGGCGCGGATCTGCGGCAGGAGCACGGCCTTGCCACCGGCGGCCTCGACAAAGGCCTCTGACAGGGCCCGCGCACCACGACGGGTTGGGGTTAGGACAATGGCTTCGGACAGGGCCGCAGGATCATGCCCCTGTCCCAGCGCCAGATAGAGCCCGCTGGCCAGGTCGCGAACGAAGGACCGATGGGCCGGTATCGTGAACCATCGGGGTCCGCTCTGGTCCAGAAAGGACGTCATCGGGTCCGCCTTAAGAGGGGGGGAGGGTCAGGCGCGCCTCGGCCTGATCGCGGGAGAGGGGATCTCCCACATGCATCCAATCCCCATCGAGCACAACCCCAAATAAGCGTTTCTTGGCCGCCAGGTCGCGCCAGAGCAGGGCCAGCGAAAAGGCCCCGTCTGGGCCTCCGTCGACGATCTGCGGCTTGGTGATGTGCAGGCCCATATAGCCAAAGGGCGCGCTGGGAGCCTCTCCCCGGAAGGTGAGGCTGCCGTCCTCGGCAATGAAAAAATCACCCAAGCCATCAAAGCCGATGGTTCGGTCGAGCGGGGCCAGAGCCAAGAGCACATCCATCCGCTCTGGGTCCCAAGCCGCCTTCAGGGTCTGAGCAATCGATGCTCCCGTCTCGCGCCAGACCGAATCAATATTGGCGACAAAGATCGGCTCTTGCCCCAGTCGGGGACGGGCCAGACGCAGGCCGCCGCCGGTTTCCAAGACCTCGGCCCGTTCGTCCGAGATCACGATGGTCGGCGCGGCCGTTCGGGCCTTGAGGTGGCTCTCCAAGCGATCCGCGAAGGCATGGACATTGACGACAGCGGTGGTGACGCCCGCCTCGGCGAGGCGGGCGAGCATATGGTCGATCAGAGGCTTGCCGGCCACCTCGACCAGAGCCTTTGGCCGGTCATTGGTCAGGGGCCTCATGCGGGTGCCAAGGCCTGCGGCCAAGACCATCGCGGTCGAGAAGGGCGCGCTCATGCCCGCGCCTCGTTCGGAACGTGACGATCAAACCAAGCCTTTAAGGGGGCCATAGCCGGGTCGGCCAGATTGCGCTCCAGATAGCGCCAAGTCCGGGGCATGAAATCGACATAGCGTGGCTTACCAAAGCCCGCGACCTGCCGTGCAAAGATGAACAGGATGCGGCTGGCATTGAGGGCGGCAAGCCCGCGATAGTCGCGCAAGAAGGCCTCGCGCTCGACCTGCGGCCGGGCCGCGAAATAGCGCTCGAGCATCGCCGCCTCGAGGGCGGGATCAATGTCGCGCCGCGCGTCCTGCAAGAGGGACAGGAGGTCCCAGGCCGGGTGGGCCCGAAGGGCGTCTTGGAAATCGATCAGGCCGACGCGGGCCACGCCTTGGCGCTGCGGCAACCAGAGCAGGTTCTCGGCATGATAGTCACGGTGGGTAAAGACGCTGGCCCCCGCCTCGCCCCGCGCCCGGATCGGAGTCCAGAGGCTCTCCCACTCGGCGGCGGCATCTACGGAATAGGCAGGCGACTTGGCAAATTTTGGCCACCATTCGAGGAACAGGTTACAGCCGGTCTTTAGCGCAAGATCATCATAGGCCAGCAGCGGCCAGCTTTGCCCATCGGCCTGCAGGATCGTAGGCGGAGGGGTCTCATGCAGGCGCACCAGAGCGTCGATGGCCGGGCCATAGAGATCGGCCTCGGCCATGCCGCCAGCCACCTTATGGACAAAGAGATCATCGCCCAGGTCTTCCAGCACAGCAAGACCTTGGGCAGGGTCGGCCGCATGGATCAGGGGGGCGGACAGGCCTTGAGCCCGAAGATAGCCCGCGCAGGCCACGAAGGCCTCAATCCGGCCCGCCGCCAACCGCGCCATAGAATTATAGCCCAGCTCCATGCGCTCTGATGGCGTGGCGTGGGGCGGGCAGGGCTGGGTCTCAAGGGCGGGGGGCTGGTCCATCAGGATCAGGCTGGCACCCCCGCCTACGGGATAGACCCGCTCATAGCGCCGGGTTGAGGCGTCGCCGGGCAGGGCCACGCGCCGGGCGTTGCCAAGGCCATTGGCACCGAGAAACTCAGCCGTCGCGGCCTCACGTTCAAAACTCAAGCCCGCGTCCTTCCCAACTGCCGTGGGGCACCAGACGCACCCGTCGGCCCCCTCGTTCATGATCTGAATCAAACACTATATCGAGTCGGTCCTGAGGCAGATCCTCCTCCAACCGTTCAGGCCATTCGATGAGGGCGGCACCGTCCTCGAGCGCCTCGTCCAGACCGATCTCATAGGCCTCTGATGCACTGCTTAGGCGATAGAGGTCAAAATGGGCGAGGGGAAAGTCCGGCGCCTCATAGAATTGAACGAGGGTGAAGGTGGGGCTGGGCACATCCTCGTCGGGGCGCGTCAGGGCTCGGATCAGGCCGCGGGCCAAGGTCGATTTGCCCGAGCCGAGCGGCCCCCACAGACAGATCGCCTCGCCTCGCAAGATCCTCTCAGCCAAGGCCGCGCCCAAGGCGGTCGTGGCCTGTTCATCGGGCAAGAGGTGCCAAGGGGCGGTGGTGTTCAAACGCAAAGGTCCAGCCGGTCTCTTACCCAGCCAACGAAAAGGGTTGATCTGGGTAAAGCGGAAGTTGGCGTTCGACATAGGCCTTGATGGCCACAGTCGCCAAGGCCGAATCGTTGCCCAGATCCTTCGGCGAGATCAGGGAGCCGAGGGTCAGGCCAAATCGCCCCCGACGCTTGTTGAGCAGCTCATGAAACAGGGTGATGTCTCGCAGCTCGCGCGAGAAGCCATCAAAGAACTGAAACAGGTGCGGATAGGGGCCGGTCAGATGGATCGGCAAGACCGGAGCGTCATATTTGCGCGCGAGCGATATGGCGCTCGGCATCCAGTCGGGATCCTCAAGGCGGCCATCCTCGCCGCGGACCGCCAAGCGTCCGGCGGGGAAGATCATGATGGCCCGTTCCGCCTCAAAGGCTTCCTGAGCGCGCTTTAGGGTCATACGGGCCTTTTCGCGGGTGCGCTTTTCTTCGACCCACTCGACCGGAATGAGCACATCGTCAAAGCCGGGGCAGACCCGATGGGCGTCGGCGTTTGCGAAGAAGCAAAGGTCCGGCCGCAAGGGCTGAAGCCCATCACGCATGGCGATCCCGTCCGCAATACCGGTTGGATGGTTCGAAACGATCACCACCCGCCCGGTGGTCGGCAGACGGTCAGGCCGGTTCAGGGTGGGGCGGACCTGCAGCAGGTTGGATACATAGTCCATCGCCTCCACTCCAGACATTGAGGCAATGGCATCGGCCATCCGGCGGGCCTTAGGATAGCCTAGGATTTGATAGAGCAGGGGCCGCAACATTGGCCACAGAGTTGACTGCACCAGTTGCGGCGCGCGCTCATAGATGAGTTGGTCAACAATATGGCCGCGGGCCAAGGGTGCCGCCTGCAGATCGGTCATGGTTCGAGCCTTCGCATCCTGATCGCTAGGATGACCTGACCCTAGGCCTTTGGGCAAGGGTCAGGTTGCAAAGACCTCTAGTCCCGATCGGCTCCCGCCATAGGAAGGGCTTCCATCAGGGCGCGGCGCAGAAGTTCAGAGGCTTCCGCGATGATCACTTCCTGCGGCAGGCGATCCTCTTCGAACAGAAGTTCATCGGCGCTGAAGGCAAATTCGAGGGCGATGCGCACCCGCAGCCACAGATCGTCTCGGGGGGGATGGCCGAGCGTCGCGCTGAAGACCGATGTGACCATGTCGGTCATGTCTCGGTAGGTTTCGACCCGCACATGCGCCAATTGCGGCACGGCGCGCAGGGCCTTGAGGATCCAGACCGCACCGGGTTCCTTGAGTGTGGCGGACCAGGTCTCGCTGAGCACGGATGGCAGGCCATCGGCGAGGGCTTGCTGTCCCTTTGGCGCGGTTTCGGCAAGCCATAGGGTGAGGATGTCCGAGCGGCGTGAGAGCAACCGACGACCCAGCGCCTCAAGCACTGCATATTTGTCTTTGAAGTAGCGATAGAGCGCCGGGGGGGTCATGCCCGCTCGCGCGCAGATCAGATTGGTCGAAATTCTTTCAATCCCGACCTCAGCCAACAGGTCGCCCGAAACGTCTAACAGGCGCTCGTAGGTCTGAACGGCGCGACCCTGCTTCGGCATTGCACGAGTACTATCCTGGAAAACTTCAGTTGAGTCGGGCATGAACACCTCGATGCTAGCTATAAATACCTATTTAAGGCCGTGATCAAGTACGGTGACGTTAACCTTTTAATCGACGCACTTTCGCCAACTGATAATATATGCAGCTATCGTGATCAATCGGAAAAGTAGCGAAAACGCGCATCGTATGAAAAATTATTGAGCCTCATCAATAAGTTAGTTTTAGCTATTGTAATTCAAGCGGGAGTGACGATTTCGGCAGACAAGGGCGTGGCGCACTATAGTCTGTGGCCTCAAGCGTTAATATCCAGAGGGTGGGAGGACCATCAGTATGGCGCGGCCGCCTCAACCCACGGAAATTGAGCTAAAACTTGATGTTGCAGGTCAGGATGTGGCCGCGCTGATGGACTCGCCGCTCTGGGCCAACCAGGTGCCGCGTGCGCTGACCTCCATCTATTTTGACACCGAAGACCATCGGCTTAGGTGCGCTGGTCTAAGCCTGCGCCTTCGCGCGGGCGTTCAGACCCTAAAGGTCAAAGGGAGCGACCCATCGGGACTGTTTGAGCGGCCAGAGTGGGAGCATCCGGTCAGCGGTACCCGGCCAGACCCCAGCCTCTTGTTAGATACCCCGCTTGCAGCCTTGGCCATCGATCCAGATCGGTTGAAGCCGGTCCTTAAGATCCAGGTTGACCGCCGAACCGCCTTGGTTCACGCGGCGCAGGGGGCAAAGATCGAGGTGGCCCTTGATTTAGGCCAGGTTGAGGCCGGTGGTCGGACCTCTGAATTTTGTGAGTTAGAACTTGAACTGATTGAGGGGCCCAAGCGCGCCCTGTTTGATCTGGCCCAGAGCATGGCCGCCCAGACCCGGCTTTTAGCCTCATCCCAGTCCAAGGCTGACCGCGGCTTTGCCCTACTGGCCAATGAGCCCGTCCTGCCCCTTAAGGCGGAAAGTCGGTTGGACCTATCCGATCTGTCCGTGGGTCAGGCGCTGAGCGCCATGGTCCGCGAAGGCCTAGGCCATATTTTGCACAATGGAGCCTTGGTCAGCCGAGATCGAGAGATTGAAGCGCTCCACCAGTTACGGGTCGCCTTGCGACGCTTAAGGGCGGCCTTGGGTCTGTTCAAATCGGTGGTGAGAGATCAGGCCTTTGTGGATATGCGAAACAGCCTTCGCGGTCTGAGCCAGACCATGGGCCGTGCGCGCGATCTTGATGTCCTGATTGCCCGTATTGAACATGCACCCAGGCCCTCGCCGCGCCTGTTGGAGGCCCTTATCCTTGATCGCGGACAGGCCTATGATGAGGTGTGCCGGGTCTTGGGCTCCCATGCCTATGGTCAGACCCTGTTGACGGTGATGGCTTGGGCCGAGGCAGGCGACTGGCGTCAAAGCCCCTGGTCCGATGCAAGCCTACGTGATCAGCCAGTCCTGACCTTTTCGGACCGCGCGCTCGAACGCCTACGCCGGAAGATCAAAACCGAAGGCAAGGGGCTGGCTCGCCTCGACGCTGAGGCCCAGCACAGGGTCCGGATCCGGGCCAAAAATCTGCGATATGGGATGGAACTGTTCGGCAGTCTCTATCCGGATCAAGAGGGCGCACGGCATCGATTAATTGAGGCGGTCAAGCAGGTTCAGGATCGTTTAGGCACCATGAATGACCGTGCCGTGGCCGAGGCTCTGCTGCGAGCCCATGCCACCGGTCCAGCCGCCTTTGACGCCGGTCAGGCCCTTGCCAATCTCTATGTTGGGCAGAATGATGCGGCGGTCCAGGCCGAGCAGGCCTTGAGGCGCGCGCTGGAGCTGCCGCGATTTTGGTCAAGGCCCTAGAGGCCGCAGACCATCGCCGTCTGGACCGCGATCTGACCTTCCTCGTCGGTGGGGATGATACAGAGGGCAAGGCCCGATCCAGCCGTGGACAGGTCACGGTGCCCCTGCAGATTGGCCTCGGGGTCCAATGTCGCGCCCAGCCATTTGAGCCTGCGGCTAATGTCGCGGCGGATTTGGGAGGCATTTTGACCGATCCCGGCCGTGAAGATCACCCCATCAAGCCCGCCCAGTTCCCCGGCCATGGTGGCGATGCCCACCGCGACGCGGCTACAAAAATAGTCCAGCGCCTGCTTGGCCTCTGGCTGATCTGAGGCTTCGAGATCTCGCACGTCTGCTGACAGACCCGATAGGCCGAGCAGTCCCGAACGCCGATAGAGCAGGTCTTCAATCGCCTTGGCGTCCATCCCGCGGTTGGTCATCAGATAGAGCAGAACCCCCGGATCGATGGCTCCCGTGCGCGTGCCCATCGGCAGGCCATCAAGGGCGGAAAAGCCCATGGTCGTGGCGACGCTGCGCCCTTGATCAAGGCCGCAGAGCGAACAGCCAGAGCCCAGATGTGCAATGACAATCTTGCCGTCCGCCAGATCGGGCCGCTCTTGGCGTAGATGGGTCAAAACCGAGGCATAGGACAGGCCGTGAAAGCCATAGCGGCGAACACCCTCCTCATAGAAGTGGCGCGGCAGGGCAAAGGCTTCGGTCTCAAAAGGTCGCCCCCGGTGAAAGGCCGTATCAAAACAGGCGACATGTTGGGCCTTGGGCAGGTCCTGCTGCGCGGCCTCCAGCACCGCCAGATTGGTCGGTTGATGCAGCGGAGCGAGCGGGGACAGGCGCTTGAGGCCAGTCAAGACAGCCTCATCGATCCGGCATGGACCGGTATGGTCCGCTCCGCCATGGACGATGCGATGTCCAACCGCGACGATCTCTAGGTCGCTGTGGCGGGCCTTAAGTGCGGGCCAGAGGGCGTGGAAGGCGGCTTGCGCATCGGCGGGTCCCTCGTCCCTCGTCCAGTCCTGAACACTGTCGGAAAGGCCCGCCGCGCGCAGTCGCAACCGAGGTCCCAAGCCGAACCGCTCGATCACCCCGTCACCCAGGCGGCGATGGGGTGCTGCGGCCTCGAACAGGGCGACCTTCAGCGTCGCCGAGCCGCCATTGAGGGTGAGGATGGCCTTCAAGGGCTTAAGCCTTTTGAGACGACGGGGCTTCAGCCAGAGCGGCCCAATCCATGATTGGCTCGCCTGTTCGCCGCCAAACATCATAGGCCAGAGCCACCGCGCAGGAGGCGACCCGTGCGGCGGCATCATCAGAGCGGCTGGTCAGGATGATCGGCACACTCGCGCCGACCACGAGGCCCGCAGAGGCGGCACCGCTGACAAAGATCAGGTCCTTGGCCAGCATGTTTCCGGCCTCGATATTGGGCACGATCAGCACATCGGCATGGCCTGCAACTCGCAGGTCCAAGCCCTTGGCCATGGCCGCTTCAAGGTTCATGGCATTGTCCATCGCCAAGGGGCCATCGACGATCCCGCCGGTGATCTGACCGCGCTCGGCCATCTTGGACAGGATCGCGGCATCAACCGAGGAGGGCATGGCAGGACTGACGGTCTCAATTGCCGACAGGATGGCGACCTTGGGCTGTGCGATGCCAACGGCTCTGGCCAGATCAATGGCATTTTGGGTGATGTCGACCTTTTGCATCAGGTCCGGCGCGATGGCGATGGCAGCGTCGGAGACAAGGATCAGACGGTCCAGGTCATCACTATCCATGACGAACACATGGCTCAGCCGACGACGGGTACGTAGCCCCCCTTCGCGCCGAACGATGGGCCGCAAGAAATCCTCTGTGTGCAGATGCCCCTTCATCAGGGCGCGCACCGTGCCATCGCGTACGAGGGCAACGCCCCGCTCAGCGGCTGTAATCGGATCGGAGGCCTCATCAATTCTGACATGGTTAAGGTCAGCCTTAAGCGCTTGAGCAAGGGCCATAATCTTATGGCCATTACCAATCAGGATCGGGGTGATGAGCCCCAAATCCCGGGCCTCGAGGGCACCGGCAAGGGCTTCGGACGATTCAGGGGCAATGACGGCGGTTGGTAAGGGGCCAGCACCTTTGGCGATCTCGACGAGCCGCTCAAGGCGATGGCCGCGCTTTGGAATTTGAGCGGGGGGGATCAGAGCAGGGTCGAGGGTCTCATCCATCAAGTGGTGTCCTAAACCTCGTTGGCCTCGTCAGGCACGGTGACCGGCGGGCCATCGTCCAGATGATCATAAAGGATGCGCGCGGCATCACCTTGGGGATCATCATACTGGTTGGCCTTAAAGGTCCACCAAAAAGCCGCTAGCGACCCGGCGGCCATTAACAGGGTCAGGGGCGCAAGGAAGAAGAGGATGATGTTCACGCCTTAGGCCTCGCCATCCGTCCGGCCAGCCTTAAACGCAAGGCATTGAGCATCACCACCAAGGATGAGCCCGACATGGCCAAGGCCGCAATCAAGGGTGTCACCAGCCCAAAGACCGCCGCCGGCGCGGCAATCAGATTATAGACCGCCGCGAAGGCAAAATTCTCCATCGCCCGCGCCTTGGCTGCGCGCGCGACCTCGATCACGGTGACAACGACGGCCAGATCATCGCCTTGAAAGACCAGATCGGCCGCAGACTGACTGGCA
Organism: Caulobacteraceae bacterium; assembly: GCA_947378235.1. Classification (GTDB taxonomy): domain Bacteria; phylum Pseudomonadota; class Alphaproteobacteria; order Caulobacterales; family Caulobacteraceae; genus CAISGS01. The sequence goes on from CANCJE010000028.1 coordinate 9,457, forward strand.
TCGGCCGCAGCGCCGGGGGCCATCGAGGCGTGGGCCTTGGCCAGCGCCGCCGCATCATTGAGGCCGTCCCCAATCATCAAGGGCTTGCGGCCTGCTGCGATGAGGCCATCGATAATGGCGGCCTTGTCCATCGGGGTCAGGCCTGCGCGCCATTGGCTGATGCCCGCACCCTCAGCGGCGCGTTCGACGGCCCCCGACAGGTCTCCGGAAAGGATTTCGACGGTGAGGCCCAGGGCCTTAAGGGCTGCAATCGTCTTGGCCGCATCACTGCGCAACTGATCGGCGAAGGTGAAGCGGTGGGCGGGCTCGCCCTCAAAGGCGAACCAGAGCTCGGTCTCGCTGGCCGATTGGCCTTGAGCCCCGACATAATCGGCACGGCCCAGTCGGGCCTTCCGTCCATCGATCAGGCCTTCGACACCCTGTCCGGCAAGCTCTTGAACCTCTTGCGCTGCCGGGCCCGGACCTGCGGCCAAGGATAGGGTGCGCGACAGGGGATGACGCGAGGCGCGGGCCAGAGGGGCGGCAGTCTTAAGGGCGTCAGGATCAAAGCTGACCAACTGCGCCCGGCCATAGGTCAGGACGCCGGTCTTGTCGAAGACCACATGATCAACCTCGGCCAGGCGTTCGAGCGCCGCACCAGACTTGACCAGCACCCCGCGTTGGAAGAGCCGCCCGGAGGCTACGATCTGGACGGCGGGAACAGCGAGGCCCAGAGCGCAGGGGCAGGTGATGATCAGGACCGCTGTCGCCCGCATCAAGGCATCGGGGAAGGGCAGACCTGCCATCCACCATCCCACAAGCGTCAAGGCCGCTAGGGTGTGGACGGTCGGCACATAGATCTCGGCGGCGCGGTCGGCCAGTCGCACATAACGCGACTTGGACTGGGCCCCAGCCTCCATCAGGCGGGCAATGGCTGCGAGGGTCGAGTCCTCGGCGAGCGACTCGGCACGGATGATCAGCGCGCCGTTCAGATTGAGGGCCCCGGCGACAATGCGTGCCCCCTCAGCGGTGGCTACGGGCGCGGTCTCTCCGGTCAGAAGCGACAGGTCGAGCATAGAGGTGCCGCTTTCGACCACGCCATCGACGGGCATCCGGTCTCCGGGCGCGACGGCCAAGCGATCGCCGACCTGCACATCGCGCAGGGCTACCGATTGGGTCGAACCATCCGGCAAAAGCCGTGCCGCTGTGACCGCCTGAAGCGCCAGAAGATCCCGCGCAGCCCCCTTGGCTTGGGCCCGCAGGCGATGGTCCAGATAGCGACCGATCAGCAGCAGGAACAGCAAGGTTACGGCGGCTTCAAAATAGGCATGCCGCGCATGGATCAGGGTCTCATAGACGCTGACGCCAAGGGACAGGATGACGCCGAGCGAGATGGGCACATCCATATTGGCCTTGCCACGCTTGAGCGCATTCCAAGCGCTTTCAAAGAACGGCATCCCGGCATAGAGGGCGCAGGGTCCGGCAATGATGGCCGTTAGCCAATAGAAGGCCGTGCGTACACCCTCGCCCATCTCTTGGCCCATCAGGCCTGCCCAGATGGGGACGGTGAACATCATAGCATTGCCCGCGCCGAAGCCAGCGACCCCAAGGGCTATGGCCAGGCGGCGACCTTCGCGATCTTCGCTTTGGCGCGCCTCCTCGGGATCATAGGGCACGGACGGATAGCCAAGGTCGGCGAGGGCCTCGACGACCTGCGCCGGTTGCAGGCGGCCAGAGCGCCACTGAACAGCCAACTTGCCGGTGGTCAGGTTCATGCGCGCCACCGTGACGCCGGGCAGGGCGGCCATGCCCTTTTCGATCTTGTTCAAACAGCCAGCGCAGCGCGCACCTTGGACCAGCAGTTCCAGTCTGCGCTGACCATCCTCTGTCCCGCGCACGAATACGGCAGGGTCCGGTCCGGCGCCCCCTCCGGCCTTACGATCCATAATGTCCAGCGCGCCGTCACTCATTTCCAGTCGACCCTTCGCTGAGCAGTGCGGTGCTCGCCCCGGGCGTCGGTCGCGGTGACCGACAGGTCCCATGCCCCAGGCGCTGCGGTCACCTTAGCCTCATAGAGCCCGGCCGATTGCTCGACAAAACGAAGGTCGTGGCTTTGTTTTTCGGTCGCTGGCCGAATGATCTGTCCGGCAACCTTGGCACCGCTAAGGGGATGACCAGCGGCATCAAGCCACTGGACGGCAATGACGGTGCCGGTTGATGAGGCGGTGATGTGATCGACCTTAGCGCGCCAGCCAAGGGCCCGTTCGGTCGCCTGTTCCTTGAGGGTATGGTTATAGGCCAAGCCCGCCTCATAGGGCTGGCTATTGACCTCGCCGGGGAAGGTGCGGATCGCCTGAACGACCATCAGCACATTGACCGACAGCATGATGCCGAAAAAGACGACGAAGATGATCAAGACGTGCCAGCCGGTCAGTTGGCCAGGTTGATGGGGTGTCTTGGGCGTGGATTGTCCCATGCTCATCAGTCATCTCCTGCGGCGAGGAATACGGTCTTCTTTTCAGCCCTTTGACCGTCTTGCGAGGTGATCACAAAGGTCGCGGGGCTGCTGTGGTGGAGCTCATGCTCGTCATGATCTTGTGGAACCGTGACGAAGACGCGCAGGCTGCGCTGGCCGTCGGCCTCTAGGGGAACGGCCAAGGTGCTTGCGCTGGCCTGTCCTACGGCCCGAACCATCGCGCCCTTAGGCCCCTTAAAGTCGACCCAAAAGACGGTAGGGTGGGTGGAGCGGTTCATGAGCTTCAGCGTATAGCCGTTGCGCACCGCGCCATCAGACAGCTGAACATATTCAGGATTGCGGTCTCGCAGCACATCGATGGCGACCGGTGAGCGCGTCAGCAGGCCGTAGACCATGATGCCGCCGACCAAGGCCAGGGCTAAGGCGTAAAAGACCGTCCGAGTGCGGATGAGATGATAGGTCGGCTTGCGCTTGGCCAGGCGCGCGGCGACGGCGTAGTCGGTATCATAGGCAATCAGACCACGAGGACGCTCGATCCGGTCCATGATCTCGTCACAGGCATCGATACAGAGGCCGCAATTGATGCACTCCATCTGGGCGCCATCGCGAATGTCGATCCCCATAGGGCAGACCACGACACATTGCTGGCAATCGATACAGTCGCCGCGCCCTTCCCAGGTCTCGCCCTTTTTGTGGGGGCCGCGCGCCTCGCCTCGGTCTGCCCGGTAAGTCACCTGCAAGGAATGCTCGTCGAGCATCGCCCCCTGAATGCGCGGCCAAGGGCACATATAGGTGCAGACCTGCTCGCGCATCGAGCCGGCCAGCGCATAGGTGGTGAAGGTCAAGATCGCGACCGAAAGATAGGCACTGGTCGCCGCTGAACCTGTAAAGAGTTGGCCCATCAGGGTTGGAGCATCGTCGAAATAGAAGACCCAGGCCCCGCCGGTGACCAGGGCCACCAGCAGCCAGACGGTATGTTTCCCGACCTTGCGCCAAACCTTGTTGAACGAGGTCGGGGCCGCATCCAGCCTCATGCGGGCATTGCGGTCCCCCTCGAACAGCCGTTCGACCACGATATAGAGATCGGTCCAGACCGTCTGAGGACAGGCATAGCCGCACCAAAGCCGTCCAAACAGGGCCGAGACGAGGAACAGAGCAAGGGCGGCCGTGACCAACAGGCCCGTAAAATAATAGATCTCTTGCGGCCAAAGTTGGATGAAGAAGAAATAGAACCGCGCATGGGTGAAATCGACCAGGACCGCTTGGTTCGGCGTTGCCGGTCCCCGGTCCCACCTCAGCCAAGGCAGGATATAATAGACGGCTAGGGTGAGCCCCAGCAGAACCCACTTGATCATCCGAAACTGGCCATGGACCAGTTTCGGATAGATCGGCTCGCGCTTCTTATAGAGGGGGCCGGGATCAGGCGCCTTGGGGCGCTTGTCCCCGTTTACAGTATCAATCAGGACGGGCACAAAGGGCCTACTTTCGCTTCATCCAGCGGCCTCATCGACCGCTGGCATTGGCGTGAACATAGACGGTCAGGGCCTTGATCGTTGCGGTATCAAAGCGCTTTTCCCAGCTTGGCATGACCCCAGCCTTACCATTCCAGATCTGGGTATGGATGCTGTTGCGGTCGCCGCCATAGAGCCAGTCCTGGTCGGTCAGGTTGGGTGCACCAACCGCCTGATTGCCCTTGCCCTCAACCCCATGGCAGACCGCGCATTGGGCTTGAAAGACGGGGGCTGCACGGTTGACGGCAGCGGGGTCGGCCTTGCGGCGCGACAGGGCGGTGACATATTCGGTCAGGTCATTGACCTGTTCGCCCGTCAAGAGCTGGTCGCGTCCGAAGGACGGCATCTGCGATTGGCGTGCATCGGGATGTCCTGAGCGAATGCCCACCCGAATGGTGTGCTCAATGGCGTTCAGATCGCCGCCCCACAGCCAGACATCGTCGCGCAGGTTGGGATAGCCCTTGCCGCCGGTGCCGCCCGTGCCGTGACAGGTGGCGCAATTATCACCAAAGATCGAGGCCCCCGCCGATAGGGCATAGGCTTGTAGCTTTGGATCAGCCTCGATCTGTTCCAGCGAGGCCTTGACCAACGCCTGTCCAGCCGCACCGCGCTTGGCCGACAGATCATGCAGCGCGATCGACAGTTCTCCTCGGTCAGACCGGTGAAGAAGGCCCTTGCTATAGCCATGCAGGCCTGGCCAGGCGGGCATTAGGATCCAGTAGCCGATGGCAAAAACGATACAGCCATAGAAGACATAGAGCCACCAGCGGGGCAGGGGATTGTCCAGTTCGCGGATACCGTCCCACTCATGTCCGGTGGTGTCGACGCCGCTGACCTCGTCCTTATGAGGGGTGGGTTTGTCGTGCTTTGGATCAGCCATGGGTTAGTCCTCGTCCAGAGGCAGGCGCGCGGCGCGGTCAAAGGTCTCTTTGTTGCGAGGCCAGAAGGCGTAGACGCAGACCATCAAGAACAGCAGGCTGAAATAGACGGTCCCGCCCTGCTGCACGATTTTGGATAGGGTTTCGTAGGTCATGCCCGCCTCACCTTAGGTTTTCGCCGGCATCGGCCTTGTAGGTCGTAAAATCGACCGTGGTGCCGAGCATCTGCAGATAGGCAATCAGCGCGTCCATATCGCTGATCTTGTCGGGCTGGCCGTCAAAGTCGCGCTGATTGACCTTTGGGCCATAGCGCTTTTTCAGGGCCGTGCCCCCCGGGGCAAAGGGATCAGCCTGGGTTTCCAGATCGGTCACCGCGTTGGTGATCATGGCGTCAGTGTAGGGGACACCCACCGTGCGCTGGGCGCGGAGCTTGTCGGCAATATCGCGGTAGTCGAGGTCCTTCTTGGCCAAGAACGCGTAGGGAGGCATCACCGATTCCGGCACGACCGCCCGTGGGTTGGTCAGGTGATCGACCTGCCAGCCATCAGAATATTTGCCGCCGACACGGGCCAGATCGGGACCTGTGCGCTTGGAGCCCCACTGGAAGGGGTGGTCGTACATGCTTTCGGCGGCGAGGCTGTAATGGCCATAACGTTCTACCTCGTCACGTAGGGGGCGGATCATCTGCGAGTGGCAGACATAGCAGCCCTCACGGATATAGACGTCACGACCCTCAAGCTCGAGCGGGGTGTAGGGGCGAATCCCGTCCACCTTCTCGATCGTGCTTTCCAGATAGAACAGAGGCGAGATCTCGACCAAGCCGCCGATGGCGACCACGACCAATATGCCGATGACCAGCAACAGGGAGTGGCGCTCAAGTTTTTGATGGTGCTTCCACATGGTGCGCGCGCCCTTATTCTGCTGCCACCGTGCCCGTGGGGACGGGACCGGACGCTGCAGGTTGAACCAGAATGGCGTTGGTTTCGAGGGCTGCGACATCGCCTCGGATTGTGCGCCAGACATTATAGACCATGATCAATGTGCCTGAGAGATAGAGCAGGCCACCCAAGGCGCGGATCATATTGGCCACATGTTTGGCCTCGACGGTCTGAACAAAGGAGTAGGCCAAGAAACCCTCTGACGTATATTCACGCCACATCAGGCCTTCCATAATGCCTGACACCCACATGGCGGCGATGTAGAGCAAGATGCCTGTGGTCGAGATCCAGAAATGCCATTCGACCAGACGGTCCGAATAGAGGCGCGGACGCTTCCACAGCCACGGCACCAGGCAATAGATCGCGCCAAAGGACACAAAGCCAACCCAGCCCAGCGCGCCAGAGTGAACATGGCCGATGGTCCAATCGGTATAGTGCGACAGGGCGTTGACCGCCCGAACGCTCATGACCGGGCCTTCGAAGGTCGACATGCCGTAGAAGGCGAGGCTAGCGATCAGCATGCGCATTACGGCATCGGTACGCAGCTTATCCCAGGCCCCCGATAGGGTCATCAGACCATTGATCATGCCGCCCCAACTGGGCATCCACAGCATGATCGAGAACGTCATGCCAAGGGTCTGAGCCCATTGTGGCAAGGCCGTATAGTGAAGGTGGTGTGGGCCGGCCCAGATATAGATGAAGATCAGGGCCCAGAAGTGGACGATGGACAGGCGATAGGAATAGACCGGCCGCTCCGCCCGCTTGGGGATGAAATAGTACATGATGGCCAAGAAGCCTGCGGTCAGGAAGAAGCCCACCGCATTGTGGCCATACCACCACTGGACCAGCGCATCCTGCACCCCGGAGAACAGCGAATAGCTGCGGCTCGACAGGGGGGAGACCGGGACGGCCAGATTATTGACGATGTGGAGCATGGCCACAGTGACGATAAAGGCCAGATAGAACCAGTTGGCCACATAGATGTGCGGCTCTTTGCGCTTCCAGATCGTACCAAGGAACACCAGGAGATAGGTCACCCAAACCACGGTCAGCCAGATGTCGACATACCATTCGGGCTCGGCATATTCACGGCTCTGGGTCACGCCCATCAGGTAGCCGGTTGCCGCCAAGACGATGAAGAGCTGATAGCCCCAGAACACGACCCAAGGGGCAATGCCGCCCGCCAGACGTGCCTTACAGGTGCGCTGGACCACATAGAAGGAGGTGGCGATCAGGACGTTGCCGCCAAAGGCAAAGATCACGGCCGAGGTATGGAGCGGACGCAACCGGCCAAAGTTCAGCCAGCCAAATTCGGGGAAATAGAACAGGTTGGGCCAGGACAACTGCGAGGCGATGACCACCCCAACCAGCATCCCCACAACACCCCAAAACAGGGAGGCAATGACCCCGGCGCGGATGACGCCATCTTCATATTTGTCGTCGCTTTGAACAAACCGACCCGCAGAAATACCAATCACCAGCACCGCCAAGGCCACCGTAAAGGCGGCCATGAAGATGTAGGCGTGAACCATGAATCTTGGGTCAGGGGTTCGAGATGCCATGAAGATGGTGAGGAAGACACCGATGCCTAACAGGCCAGCGAGCAGGCCCGCGCCAGAGGTAGGTGTGCCCTTGGGCCCGTCGATTGCCGCCATTGTGCTCCCCAGCCATGCGAAAGACTGACGTGAAGCGACAGTCTGAAAATCCCTATTTCATGTAAGGGTAATGATATCCATCCGACGAGTTGTCGCACGCGTAGGTTTGCGCGCATTGATCAATCGCCAGGCGGGAAGCAAGGTGGGGCAAGAATTGAGCGTCCATTTGACACGCTGCACGCGCCAACCATCGGCGCTAGGTTGTGATGGACCTTTCGAGTGCCGGTATTGCCGCCTTGGGGCCGCAGAGGAGAATGCGCATGCAAACGCTTCGATTTGAGCCACGCCGCGGTGCGACGGTCAGACGGACCTTGGGCGTTCAGCGGTCTCGGACTTGGCTCGCTGCAGGCCTTTTCGCCGGTGGGATGGCATGTGCCGCCACGGCGGTCACTGGGGCTCTATCGGGTGGCGCAGCCATGGGCTGGTGCTTGGCGACCCCTTCAGGGACTTGGCTATCTATGGCTGGCCATTGTCCGTGGTGCTATGGGGCTCTGGCGCTTGTCGCCGCCGCAGCAGCGGTCTGCCCCGACCGCATATGTTCGACCGTCAGATCGGGCTTACAGGCCCCGAACCGTTAGGTTCGAGGCCGACTTCGAGGACTTAGCTTTTAGAACTCTTCCCAGCCCTCTTCGGCGGCTGGCGCTGCGGGCTTGCGAGCGGGGGCCACCGACAGGCCACCGGAACGACCGGCGAAGCTGGGGGCAGGACGGGCAGCAGGACGAGAGGGCGCGCGGGTGCTCGCAAGGATCGCTGCCTCACCATAGTTGAAGCGGCCAATCAGGGCCTGCAGGTTGGTCGTCTCGTCGGCCAGTTGACGGCTCGCAGCGGTGGATTGCTCGACCATGGCGGCGTTCTGCTGAGTCACCTGATCCATCTGGACGACGGTGGTGTTGACCTCTTGCAGGCCAATGGACTGTTCCTCGGCCGAGGCGGCAATCTGTGAGACCAGGTCGTTAATCTCGGCAACCTCTTCCACTATACGCTTCAAGGCTTGACCGGTCTGACCCACCAGGTCCACACCCGCTGCCACTTGACGAGAACTGTCGCTGATCAGGCCCTTGATTTCTTTGGCGGCTTCGGCGGAGCGCTGAGCCAAGGCCCGCACTTCGGAGGCGACAACGGCAAAGCCTCGGCCCGCATCACCGGCGCGGGCGGCCTCGACCCCGGCATTGAGTGCCAAGAGGTTGGTTTGGAACGCGATCTCGTCAATGACACCAATGATCTGGGTGATCTGGCGTGACGAGGATTCGATTTCGCTCATGGCTGCGACGGCTTGGCTGACAATCACGCCAGACTGTTCGGCACCAGTCTTGGCTGAATTGACCGCGCGCTTGGCTTGGATCGCGCCTTCGGACGAGCGGCGTACGGTTGAGGTGATCTCGCCCAAGGCAGCAGCGGCCTGCTCCAAGCTTGCCGCTTGGTTTTCCGTTCGGCGCGACAGGTCATCAGACGCCATCGAAATCTCATTGGTGCCAGACCGAATGCCGTCCGACGCCTGACCAATCACCGACATGGTGTTCTGGAGTTGCTCCATGGCACCGTTAAAATCGTCTTGGAGTTGGGTATATTGCGGTGCAAATTTCTGGGTCAGGCGGGTGGTCAGGTCACCGTTCGACAGGTCGGCCAAAGCCTTGGCCAAGGCTGTAACGAGTGCGGACTGCTGTTGCTCCGCCTCGGCGAGGGCGGCTTCCTTGGCCTTACGTTCGTCATCGAGGGCTTCGATATAGATCGAGATACTGAAATCCATATCCAGCATAACCGCCTTGATCAGGGCGACGATTGGATCGGCCAGATCGGCGTCCTTAAGGGGCTTGGTCAAGAGTCCGCCCTTGGGTAGGCGGTCCTTCAGCAGCGCGCGGATCAATTGCTCGGTGATCAGGGCATAGCCGCCAATATACCAGCGCGGCTCAAGGCCGATTCGGGCATGAACCTGACCAATGGTGCGCACACTGCGCACATAGTCATCATTGAACTCTGCCGATGAGATGTTGCCCCAGTGGCGCTGTTGGCGTGCACCGGCGCTTTCGATGGCGCGGTCATCGCTAAAGAAGCGCTTCACCTCGGGATATTGACGCAATTGGCCATAGAACCCATCCAAAGCGCCGGGCAATGAGCGCTCAAGAATGGGTTTAATCGACCTCAGGGCCCGGCTGCTCGGTTCATCCAAGCGCATGAAGCTCATACGTTGATTGAGATCGTAATTGTTGGTCATGGCGAAGGCCCCTGGTTCCCAGCATGGCTGGCGACATCACGGTCGATTAGCTGTCATATCGGCCAGTTGATTAAAACTCAGTAAATCCGTTAGGTCGGACGAGGAAAATCGATGAATTTCGAAATTTATATTGATAGAACTCAGCAAGTCATATTGGATAAATAAATTTATAATAATGAATCCGATTCAATTATTTGGCAAAAAATTTCTAAAACTTAGAATTTATGTCTAATAATTTGAAATCAATTCCAAATTTAACGAATTTAATATTTTAAATTCTCTGAAATTTTTGAATTTTGACTTAAATACCTTATATTTTAGTAGTAAATAATATTATATTTTCAGTGTCTGTTGATGGGTGCGTAGAAAACCGAAAGGGGCGGCTGGCTTGCGCCAAACCGCCCCCAAAGTGCAAATCAGGGTTACCGATTCACCTGCCGGTTGCCCCTACTTGAAAAGACTCAGCATGATCTGTGTCGACGAGTTCGCAATGGCTAGGGCCTGGACCCCGAGCTGCTGTCGGGTCTGTAGCGATTGGATCTTGGCACTTTCTTTGGCCAGATCCGCGTCGACCAGATTGCCGATGCCATTGTCGATGCTGTCTTGCAGCTTGTTGATGAAGGTGAGGTGCATATCCAGCGCCTTTGATCCGGTGCCGAGCTTGGCCAAGGCCGTGCTGACCTTGCCGATGGCGGTGTTGACGGTCGAAATCATCGCCTGAGCCGTACTTGCATCAGATGAAGCAAGCGAAGACGTACTGGTAATGCCGGTGAGGTTCGCACTGCCCAAAGCCAGGGATTGAGCCGAAACGGTCAGGCGATTGGTCCCGGCAGCATTGGCCAGCGCATAGATGTTGGCTCCACCGGTCTTGATCATGTTCGAGCCGTTAAATTCGGCGTTCACAACGGTCTTACCGATCTGATCGCGAAGGGCTTGGAAGTCCACATTGAGGGCTTCGCGGCTAGCCGTGCTGAGCGTCGTGTCAGACGCGGCGAGGGCCTTTTCCTTCATCTGCAACAGTAGGTCTGAGATCGAACCGGCAGCGGCCATGGCCACGTCAATGGTCGATTGGCCGCGCTGGAGGGATTCACGAACGGCGTTGAGCGACTGCGAGTTGGCGCGCATCGACTGCGCAATGGCCCAAGTCGAACCGTTGTCTTTAGCGCTGTCGACCTTATGTCCGGTGGAAATACGAGTCTGGCTAATGCCGAGCTCTGCGCCCGTGGCATTCAGATTTTGCAGTGCAATCATTGCCTGCATGTTCGTGTTAACGCTGTTCAGCGCCATGACGATGTTCCTTCTTCGAGGTGTCCGGGCTCGTTTTAAGACCGGGGGCATTTTGCCCTATGGCAGGATCAGAAGCTCAACCCGAAAGTCATAGCTACCGTCCAGTAGGATGAGAGCTATCATAAGCTATCGAAACTGCGCAAGTGGTAAATTATAGTTTTTTGCAAAATTTATTGAGGTCGCCGACCTTGTGAATTTCGACCCAAGACAGCTCATCATCGTCGGCATTGGTGTAGCTATAGACAACCAACACATCGGTTCGGCCGGGGGATGAAACACGGTATATCTGATTGAAACTAAACATATCTCCTATCCGACACTGGAGGCGAGGCTTCAAATCCGCGCTCGCAAAAACCTGCTCAGCGGTAAAGAGGCAGCCTGAATAGAAGATGCCAAAACATCCCTTTCCAGGCATGCCAGGAGAAATCTCGATCCAGCGGGGCCCAAGCGATATGGGCTGGTCGGTCATCAATTTTAGCGTCCAACCCGCCTCGCGTCGTCGACGTCTGAGCGCCACAGGTGCGGTGCCTTGGGTATGTATCCGGGCCAAGGCTTGACGAAGATAATCGCCTTGCTGGGTCCGGCCGGGCTTCTCTGACAGCCAGATAACGGAGGACTGAAGCTGCGGCTCCCAGTCAAAGCGAGTTCCCGACCTTGGCATGAGGTCGACAATGAGATCTGACATCTCAACAGCGGGCTGGTGGGTTAGGAGCGGTTTTTGCAGCCTGGCAATATGGTCTTTGAGCCCGTGAGAGGGCGCGGCCCAGGCTGATGCCGATGGCAAGATGGTCAGCAGGATCAACAAAGACCCTAGGAGAGGTGCGCCAAAACGATCCCTCACAGCTTAAGCTTCTGAAACGGCACTAAGAGACTGCGCAAATCGCCCTTCAGCTTGGCTAGGTCCGGTGGTGTTGGAGCGGGCAGAGGGAATCGAACCCTCACGACAAGCTTGGGAAGCTCGCAGGCTACCACTACATCATGCCCGCCTAAGATCTGTTCTAGACAATCCCATCTTGCTTGTCAGCAACCGGTTTTGTTGACGAGACGATCTGTCCGGCGCACGATCAGGAAAAACACGATCCTATGGAGACGCGCCATGGCTGACGGCCATTCCCCCTCAACTGAATCTGCCAAGTTCCACGCCATGACCGAAGGCACAGCCGAAGACTGGGCCATCATCGGCAAGTCTATGGCCCCCTTTGTACGCGACCTGCCCAATCGGGTCCTGTCCCATCTGAAAATGCTTGATGGGGACTGCGGCGGTTTCGCTGTCGACCGGCTGGAGCACAGCCTGCAAACCGCGACCCGCGCCTTTAAGGATGGTCGCGATGAGGAATATGTCGTCTGCGCCCTGCTGCACGATATGGGCGACATTCTTGGGCCCCGGAACCATGCCGACATCGCCGCAGCCATCCTTAAGCCCTTTGTCAGCGAGCAGAACCATTGGATGGTTGAGCAGCATGGCATTTTCCAAGGCTATTATTTCTTCCACTATATCGGCCTAGACCGTGAGGCCCGTGAGCAACATCGGGGCCATCCGGCCTTTGAGCATACGGCGCAGTTCTGTCACCTCTATGATCAGGCCGCCTTTGATCCGGCCTATGAGAGCATGCCCCTCAGCGCCTTTGAGCCGATGGTGCAGCGGGTCTTTTCGACCGTAAAGCGCTCGATCTACGTCAAGTCAGAGGCTTAAAATCAGGCGTTGGCTGCAAAGCCATCGCCAAAGCCTTGCGAAGTGGGCCGGTTCGGGGCAATCCCGATCCGGCGACGCTCGGCGCTGACACAGATATCAATTCGAGGACTGGATATGGCGCTGCAAACCTTCGTCAATACCTTTGCCGGTAACCCGCTCAATCGGGTCAGCGATCGTCGTACCGATGATGCATGGTTGGCTGAAAAGCTGGATGACCCCAGTTCCTTGGCGATTGCCCTCTGGAACGGCAAGCCGCTGGTTGAGAATGGCGCCGCGCCGAAGAGCGTGCAGATCGCTTACCTGCGCGCCAGCTTGGCCGGGGAATTGGCCGGCGGCCAAGAGCGTTTGGCCTTTATGGGCCTTTGGAAAGACACCGCCGTCTTTGCCGTCGATCTAGAAGGCGGCGCTGACCCCGCAGAAGGGCCCCTGAACGGTCTGGGCCGGTTCGAAGATCTGCGCGCCGTGGCCCCGCGCTTGCCCGCGACAGATGCCGCGATCCTGTCGACCGCCAAGAGCCTGTTTGAATGGCGCCGTCGTCACAAGTTCTGCTCGGCCTGCGGCCAGCCCAGCGAAGTGCGCGAAGGCGGCTGGAAGCGGGCCTGCCCGTCCTGCAAGGGCGAGCATTTCCCGCGCACGGACCCTGTCGTTATCATGCTGCCGGTCTTTGGCGAGCGCTGCCTCTTGGGCCGCCAAGCCATCTGGCCCAAGGGTATGTTTTCGGCCCTCGCCGGTTTCCTAGAGCCCGGCGAATCGATTGAGGAGGCCTGCGCCCGCGAGGTCATGGAAGAGTCGGGTCTAACCGCCCTGTCGGTGCGCTATCACTCCACCCAGCCCTGGCCCTATCCCTCCAGCCTGATGATCGGCCTGATCGCCGAGGTCAGCGATGATGAGGCCACGCCCGATCAGACCGAGCTGGAAGAGGTGCGCTGGTTCAGCCGCGATGAGGCCGCCGCCCTGCTCAAGGGTGACCTGCCGGGTGTCTTTGCTCCGCCACCCTTGGCCATTGCCCATACGATCTTGAAGGCGTGGGTAGAGGGTTTTTAAACCCTGTCGCGGAACGGATCGGCAGGATAGACGCCGAGGACCTCAAACCGGTCGGTGAAGAAGCCAAGCTCTTCAAAGGCTAGGCCCATGGCCGCATCGTCCGGGCGGCCATCGACCTCGGCATAGAACATGGTGGCGGTGAAGGCCCCGTCCTCCATATAGCTTTCCAGCTTGCTCATATTGACGCCATTGGTCGCAAAGCCGCCCAGCGCCTTATAGAGTGCGGCGGGAAGGTTGCGGACGCGGAACACGAAGCTGGTGACGCAGCGCTCGGTCCTGTTGGGCGCCGGCGGCGCGGGATCGGCCGTCATCACCAAGAACCGGGTGGTATTGTGGGCGGCGTCCTCAATATCCTGTTGCAGAATATCCAGGCCATAGAGCTCTGCGGCCATGCGCGAGGCAATGGCCGCTTGGGTCGGGTCGGGATTAGCGGCCAAGAACCGGGCCGCCCCAGCCGTATCGCCAACAATATGCGCGGTCAGGCCAAGGGACTTGATCACCTTGCGGCACTGGGCCAGCGCCATCACATGGCTGGAGACCTCGCGGACCTGTTCCAAGGTGACGCCGCGATTGGCCAGCAACTGGTGGTGAATGGCCATGAACCGCTCACCGATGATCTTTAGACCCGATGAGGGCAAGAGGTGATGAACATCGGCCACGCGTCCAGCCACCGAATTTTCAACCGGGATCATGGCCAGCGCGCAGGCCCCGCTGCGCACCGCCTCAAAGGCCTCGTCAAAGGTCGGGCAGGGCACGGCCTCATGCCCAGGAAAATGCAGTGAGCAGGCTTCGTGGCTATTGGCGCCGAGTTCGCCTTGAAAGGCGATCTTTGGAAGGGACGTCATGGGCGACTGATCCGGTTAGAGTCTGGCCGCAAAGGTGCAGGCGGCCTCGAGGTCCGAAGGGGTATCCACCGAGATGGGGAAACTGTCCACCACCGAGGCCCAGATCGACAGGCCCATCTCGAGCGCCCGAAGCTGTTCCAGCCGTTCCAACCGCTCCAACGGCGAGGGGGCGGCGGCATGAAACCGCAGCAGGGCCTCGCGGCGATAGGCATAGATCCCGATATGGAGCCAGACCGGCGCGTCGCCATAGAGGGTCGAGCGGGTGAAATAGAGCGCCCGGCCTCGGCGGGGCTGTTCGTCCATCGCCATCACCGCCTTGGGCAGATCGGGATCAGCACGATCAGCGGGCTTGGTCTCGGGTGCGATCAGGGTGGCAATGTCGCAGGACGGCTCTGCGGCCAGAAGGTCTGTGCAGGACGCGATGGCGCTGGGGGCAATGAAGGGAATATCACCCTGAAGGTTCACCACCACATCATGCGCCCCCTTAGGGTCCAGCACCTCTAGGGCGGCAAGGATACGGTCAGACCCTGAAGGTAGGTTCGGATCGGTCAAGACCGCGCGTCCGCCTGCGGCCGCAACCGCATCGACAATGGCCTGATCGCCCGCCGCGACCGCAACCGGTCCAGCGTTGGCAGCCTCGGCTTGTCGCAGGACCCTAACGATCATAGGCACCCCGCCGATCATGGCCAGAGGCTTGCCCGGCAAGCGTGTTGCGGCGAGCCTAGCGGGGATGATGATGATTGGGTTCATGGACAAGATTCCGAAACCTGAGGGGCGGTGCACATCTTCTATTGAATTCGTACCAAACACAGCGGTATTTGCGACCAATTGGCGCGCCTCATGGACCTGTCGCTCTGACGGGCCAATTGGAACGTTGCACGAGCGGCGGTAGCGTGTAAGAGACGCAAACGCAAGAACAGGGCGTGGATTCCCTTCGGGGATTGATGCCTGCTGAGAGGGCTTACGAAAGAACATGAGCGACCTAGGCTTCAACAAGATCGCTGGCGCCGTATTGGCGACTGGACTGGCCATTGTCGGCCTCAAAGAATTGACGAGCATCGTCTATAAGGTCGAGCCGGCTGAAAAGCCCGGCTACGCCATTACGATTGCCGAAGAGGCTGGCCCGGGCGGCGCAGCCGTTGCCGAGGTGCCGATTGACTGGGGCACGGCCCTGCCAAAGGCGGATCTCGCTGCTGGTGAAGCCGTCTCCAAAAAGTGCGCCTCTTGCCACAGCTTCAATCAGGGCGGTGCCAATATGGTTGGCCCGAACCTTTATGGTGTCGTCGGTCGCAAGCCCGGTAGCCATGCGGGTATGGCCTATTCCGAAGGCATGACGGCTTTCGGCGGCAAGACCTCGGCTTGGGACTATGAGCACCTGAACGCGTTCCTCAGCGGCCCACAAAAATATATCACCGGCACCAAGATGTCGTTCGTCGGCCTGAAGAAGCCCGAAGATCGCATCAATATGATTGCCTATCTGCACAGCCTCGGTTCGACCTTGCCGATCCCGGCGCCAGCCCCTGCTGCGGCAGCCGCTCCGGCCGCAGCACCTGCAGCCGATGCTGCAGCGGCTCCTGCCGCAAAGCCTGCGGCCTAAATAATCAGATCAAGCCTTTCGTCAGACCCTAGGGTCGGCGAAAGGCGGTCGGTTTTCCACTTCCTGCTGCCTCTATTCGCGAGATCGCGCTGTCCAGCGGCTCGCTGGTGACCGCCATATGGTGGGCATTGGCGTGCAACAGGGTGATGCCATCCTGCATCAGTCCCACATGACCCCTCCAAAATACCAGATCCCCGCGTCCCAGGTCTGAGCCGTCAATGGCGGTGCCAATCTGCGCTGCCTGCATGTCGCTATCGCGCGGACAGGCCAGCCCGCAGGCATAGAAGGCCTGCTGCACCAGCCCTGAACAGTCTAGCCCAAGGCTCTCTCGTCCCCCCCACTGATAGGGCGCGCCCAAGAACCGTTCGGCCACAGCCACCGGATCGGTCTCGAATTGGCCGATGGGGGAAAGCTGGCTCTCGACGAACCAGCCTGCCCGGGCGGTGCGAACGAACCGGCCCTCGCGCGCCTCCACTGTCACCAGCGCGTTGAGACTATAGAGGCCAATGGGGGCGGACTTGATGGAGGGCTCGCAAAAGCCATAGGTACGAAGGGCGCTGACCCTGTGGGTCGGGGCCAGAACCGGGGCCGACAGGGCGTCTAGGGCGACATAGCCAACATAGCCATCGCGGCGGGCCTGTCCCCAGCCAAAGCCATCGACCTCGGCCAACAGGTCAAAGCCTTCGCCAAAGATCATCTGGTCCCACTGTTCGGCGTCGCCCACGGGCGCGGCACGGATGGGCACAACGGCGGCGCTGACCTGCATCAGCATAGGGGCCTGATAGGTCTTGGCCGGGACGATCCCTTGCAGGGCGATGGATGCCAGATCGCCGCGAATGGCCGTGACCCGAGG
>CANCJE010000029.1 GCA_947378235.1 Caulobacteraceae bacterium
ATGTCGCAGCGCGCGCCCGGATAGCGGTTCCAGTACCATGTGCCGCCGACATCGCTGCCCGCCTCAAAGCCTTGATAGCTCAGGCCCGCCTCGCGCAGGCGGTGGGTCATATAGAGGCCGCCAAAGCCTGCCCCCACCACGACCACATCCACGGTCTTATTCGTCATAGGCGCACGGGTGGCGATCTTCGCTTGGGCGTTCATGGCTTCCTCCAACATCGATTGTCTCGATTGTTGGGGCAAGGATAGCGCAACTGTTGGACTTGGGAAGTCGCTAAGCGCTTCGGGCGCTAAAGACCCCGTTCGCCCAACCAGTCACAGACGGTCTGGACCGCCTGAGGCAGCAGTTCCTTGCGGTCCATATAGTAGTGATCGGCCTTATCGATTTGAACGAGGCTCTTATCCTTGGAGGCGACGGCCTCGTAAAGACGCGTGGCGTGGCTGGGCGTACAGGCCAGATCGGCGGTATTGTTGATGACCAGCACCGGGCAGGAGATGTTGGCGGCGTTTTTCTCGCCGTGGGCGCGGCTGTCATCATAGCTCCATTGCGACAGCCACGAGCGCAGGGTGGTGAAGCGCGCCAGCCCGACTGGCCCATCATTGGCCACGCGCGGCTCGCCCAGATAGCAGGTGCCCGCCGGACGGTCAGAGGGGTCCTGCGTCGGGTCGGTCCAGCGCACATCGCACATGGTGCCTGCCACGACGAAGGGCCGCTCCATATAGTCATCCCCCTTGGCCTTCAGCTCAGCCAAGGTCGCCTTGACCCGCGCCGTGATCCGCCGATTGCGGGCGATCTGGGCGGCGCGGAACCGTTCGACAAATTCAGCCGAATAGGGCGGCTGGTTGGGGCAGGCGGGATCATAGATATTGAGCTCGACATCACGCTCATAGGGCCGGTCCTCATCGGTGATCGACGGGTCCATCCACTCGGTCAGGGTGACGTTGCGGCTGACATGGGCGGCCAGCAGCAGGATGGCGTCAGCGGGCTGAAGATTGGCGCCGACCAGATCGGCCTCGTCACCGGCGGGGGTGTGGGTGATGGTCGGATGCTCGGCCTGATCCTGATAGAACATCGACAAAGAGCCGCCGCCGGACCATCCGCCCAGAATGACGGTCTCATAGCCGAACCGCTTTTTCAGGTCGGCAATGCAAGCCCCAAGGTCGAGAACGCATTTTTCCAGCACTAGCGCTGTGTCATTGCCGCGAAAGCGTGTGTTGCAATAGATGATGTGCCGACCGGCTGCTGCCAGGGCCGTCACCATCGGCAGGAACGAGCCACCGCCGACCGGGTGGCTGAACAGGATGACCGACTTGGACTCTACCCCAACGGGGCGGATACGCATGCACTCGACAAAGACCGAACCGGTGGGACCGCCATAGACGTCCTTGATCTTGGTCACTTCCTTATGGGCAAAGCCATAGGGCTCGCGAACAATGTGCATAGGGTGGTCCTCCCGAACCTATTTTCCCTATCGTGACATCCAGGGTTTGGATTTGGAAGAGGACTGTGCAGCGGCGGCCTGCTCGCGCTGGAACCGCCCGCCGCGCGGGGGCTTTGGCTTGGCGTCCAAAGCCTGTTTCTTCAAACGCAAGGCCCGCTGGATGGGGGTTTCGTTGATCTCGTCGGTCATACGGGTCTGTCCTTGCGGCGGCGGAGTGTCTCTATAGCGCAGATCGCTCCCCTCGGCACCCCGTGGAACCCGCCTTTAGATCAATGGGGCTGGGGAGAGGCCACTTTCATGCGCCAAGAGCCAAGCCTTGCGCGGAAGGCCGCTGCCATAGCCGGTCAAGGCAGAATTGGCCCCGATGACCCTGTGGCAGGGCACGACGATACCGATCGGGTTTGCCCCATTGGCGAGTCCCAAGGCCCGCACCGCCTTGGGCCGATCAATGGCGGCGGCCAGTTGTCCATAGCTACAGGTCTGGCCCGCAGGGATGGTGCGAAGGGCGGCCCAGACCTGCCGCTGAAAGTCGGTACCACCATTGGCGACGGGCAGACGGTCAATCGCGGTCAGGTCCCCGGCGAAATAGGCCTCCATGGCATCGCCTGCTGCCGTCCGGCGGACCGAAGGCATGGTGCGCGTTTGGCCCAGTCCATATTGCCGGCGCAGCAATCGGTCCATCCGCTCTTGGCAATCGACCCAATCGAGCATCCGCAAGGTCTGTTGCTCATCGGTCAGCAACAGCATGGGGCCGAGGGGGGAACGGAGCTGTTCCACATGCAGGGTCAGGATGGTCATGGCCGGTCTCGTTGGGTCAGGTTTGAGGGAAGGATGGTTTGGATCATGTCAGGCTCGCCCACAGATGCTGAGCCCCATAGGCCCGCCAAGGTCGCCAAGCCTGCGCCCTCTGTAACAGGGCTGCCGCATCGGGACGGTTGCCATCGGCATCGGTCAGGGCCCGCATCAGGCCCACATCTGCCGCCGGGAAGGCATCGGGCTCTCGCAACTGACGCATGGCAATATAGTGGGCGGTCCAGTCTCCGATCCCGGGAACGGCGCGGAGCCGCGCCACCGCCTCCTCCAAGCTGTGACCAGCGGACAGAAGGTCTGGATCGGCGATCACGGCGGCGGCGACCGCAGTCAGGGTCTTGGCGCGATTGCGCGGCAGACCCAGATCAGACAGGTCTGTTTGGGCCAAGAGGGCCGGTTCTGGGAACAGATGGGTCAGGCCCGGCTGGGGATGGGTTAGGGGCTTGCCGTAACGGGCGACAAGTTTGCTGGCCAGATGGACGGCGGCGGGCACGGTGATCTGTTGGCCAAGCACGGCGCGGATCGCCAACTCGAACCCATCCCACGCACCGGGCAAGCGCAGTCCGGGTCTGGCCGCGACGAGGGGCGCAAGGGCTGGGTCCTTGGCCAGATGTTGGCCTATGGCTTCGGGCTCGGCGGACAGGTCAAACACCCGCCTTAGCCGCGCAATAATATTGGGCAGGGCGCCCAGATTGGCGAACCGCACGCTAGCTTCCAGCCCATCGCCCGATCCGGGCCGCACCGAGACCGTGCCCTGCATGCCGCCAAAGCCAATGGTGCGGGCATAGGTGTCGCCCTCAACCCTCTCGACCCCCGCAATGGCGCGCAGTTTTAGAAAGCCCAGCATGGCGGGCCAGTCATAGGGCGCACGATAGCGCAGCGTCAGGCTGATCTCGCCCTGAGCGCCAGACGACAGGTCCCCTTTGCGCGACCGGCGCAGGTCGGAGGGCGAGCGCTGATAGAGGGCCAGAAACACCTCATTGAACCGGCGCAGACTGCCAAAGCCTGCGGCCATGGCGATCTCGGTCATGGGCAGATGGGTCTCGTGGATCAGTTGCTTGGCCAGTAGGACCCGGCGGGTCTGGGCGACGGCGACAGGGCTGGCCCCCAGATGCTGACGAAACAGCCGCCGAAGCTGACGCTCACCCACGCCCACCCGGTTGGCCAGGGTCTCCAAATCATCCCCGTCCAGCGCCCCAAGCTCGATCAGGGCCAAGGCGCGCGACACGGTATTAGACGCCCCGCGCCAGGCGCCAAGGTCAGGCGCGGTCTCTGGCCGACAGCGCAGACAGGGCCGAAATCCAGCCTCCTGAGCCGCTGCGGCGGTCTGAACAAAGATGATATTTTCCGGCTTGGGCGGGCGGGCCGGACAGATAGGGCGGCAATAGATGCCCGTGGTCTTGACGCAGACAAAGACCCGACCGTCGAACCGTGGGTCGCGTATCAGTAGGGCGCGATATTGGGCATCATGATCAAGAGACATGGCCCAATATGGCGCTGAGCCGATTTAAAGTCTCGCGGTTTTCGGACTCTGAAAGACGTGTTGCGCGGCCAATAGGCCAAGGCCAGAACCCCACGCACCTACCCTATGTTATTTTACGCTCCTATTGCGGTTGTCGGCACAGCGAAAACGCGCAAGGTTGCCGACCGAAACTTTCATAAACTCTCGGGGAGATGCGTCATGAGTGAAGATAACAAGGGTACCGGCCTGCAACTGCGCTCGCTGGTTAAGAGCGGCGGCGAACTGGAACTGTCTTTGGCACGGGTCGAGATCCCAACCCCCAAAGACGATCAGATCGTGGTGCGTATTGAGGCCTCTCCGATCAATCCATCGGACCTTGGCCTGTTGCTGGGCGCGGCGGACATGTCCACGGCCAAGGCTTCAGGCACGGCTGAATCGCCCGTCGTGACGGCAAACATTCCCCCAGCCCTGATGCGGGCCATGGCGGGTCGGTTAGACGACTCCATGCCGGTCGGTAATGAAGGTGCAGGCGTCGTTGTTGCGGCAGGTTCTTCACCCGAAGCTCAGGCCCTGATGGGCAAGACCGTCGCCATCCTCGGCGGTGCCATGTATGCGCAATATCGCTGTGTTCGCGTGGCCGATGCCCTGCCTTTGCCGGAGGGCACGACCCCGATGGAAGGCGCATCCTGCTTCGTCAATCCCCTGACCGCTCTGGGTATGGTCGAGACCATGCGCCGCGAAGGTCACACGGCCTTGGTGCATACCGCTGCGGCCTCGAACCTTGGTCAGATGCTGAACAAGATCTGCATCGCGGACGGCGTCAATCTGGTCAATATCGTGCGCAGCGCCGAGCAGGCCGAGCTTTTGCGCGGCATTGGCGCGAAATATGTCGTCGATTCCACCGCCCCGACCTTCATGGACGACCTGACCAAGGCCTTGGCCGAGACGGGCGCGACCATCGCCTTTGACGCCATCGGCGGCGGTAAGCTGGCCGGTCAGATCCTGACCTGCATGGAGGCGGCGATCAACCAGACGGCTAAGGAATATAGCCGTTACGGCTCGTCGGTTCACAAGCAGGTCTATATCTATGGCGGCCTCGATATCCGCCCGACCGAGTTTGGCCGTGGCTTTGGCATGTTCTGGGGCGTCGGCGGCTGGCTCTTGACCCCGTTCCTGATCAAGATCGGTGCAGAAGCCGCGCAAAAGCTGCGTCTCCGCGTGGCCTCCGAACTGAAGACCACCTTTGCCAGCCACTATACCAAGGTGATCTCGCTCCAAGAGACCCTCAGCTTGGATGCGATTAGCGCCTATAACCGCCGGGCGACGGGCGAGAAATATCTGATCAATCCGAGCCTCTAGGGAACTTGAACATCCTCGTGCTTCGACAGGCTCAGCATGAGGACGTCCGAGGGGGTGATGTCTCGTCATCCTCTCCTCCATCTTTCATCCTCATCCTGAGCCTGTCGAAGGACGAGGATGTTCCACGGATTATCCGGTAGTGTGTAAGGGTCTGGATCCCCGCCTTCGCGGGGAAAGCGGTAGACAGAAAACAAGGCCCTCACCCTCACATATTCGATCTGGTTCTGATCATAACACCCTCTCACGGACCCTCCCATGACCCCGACAATGTACGCCATCAAGAACTGCGATACGGTGGCCAAGGCCCGGGCGTGGCTGGGCGACCGGAGGATTGCCTATGATTTTCATGACTATAAGACCCAAGGCATTGACGCCGCGCGCCTTAGCCAATGGGTCGAGGAGCTGGGCTGGGACAAGGTCCTGAACCGGGCTGGCACGACGTTCCGCAAGCTGCCGGAAGCGGACCGGAGCGATCTAGATGCCGCCAAGGCCATCGCCCTGATGGTGGCTCAGCCCTCGATGATCAAGCGCCCCCTGCTCGATCTAGGCGATCGCCGGGTGATCGGATTCAAGCCAGAGCTTTATGAGGGGCTGTTCTAGGCCTCGACCCCTTATCCGTCTTCACCGCGAAGGCAGGGACCCAGACCCTTTCACTCGGGCGGGTATCCTCCTCGTCCTTCGACGGGCTCAGGATGAGGGGGAATGAAACATCGCAGACCTCACAGTCTTCCTCATGCTGAGCTTGTCGAAGCACGAGGAAGCGCCCTACACCACCCGCATTAAATAGCGCACGGTCTTTTCCCCGCCATAGATCTCCGCCGACCCGATCTCCCTAAAGCCTTGGGCCAGGTGGAAACGGTCGGAGGCGAGGTTGGGCGGGGCGCTGTTGACTTCGCACAGGACGCGGGTGTGCCCAGCCTCGGTCGCAGCGGCGAACAGGGCGGCATAGAGGCGCTGGGCGAGGCCTCGGCCACGGGCGTGATCTGCGACCACCACGCGGTCGACATAGACGAACCGGTCATAGCGCGCGCGCAGCCACTGGAAGTTAGGGCTGTCATAGGCCGCATCCTGATCCATCGCGATCAGGAAGGCGTCTTCCGTCCCCACCTGGCGCGCCCAAAAGGCCATGGCCACCATTGCCGCGAACCGCTCAGGCTCCAGCCAAGACAGTTCCACCGCATGAGCATTGTTGAGCGCCAAAAGGGCCGGGGAGGGCTCTAAAGGCAGGATGCGCTCGTCCATGACGCCCTCAGCCTAGATCAGCGACCCATGACAGTGCTTGAACTTCTTGCCCGAACCGCAAGGGCAGGCCGAGTTGCGGCTTGTGCGGTCCCAGCCGTCGGGCAGGGCGGTGATGGGCAGGCTGGCGCGCTGGTCGGCGGACATGCCATCGGGGATGCCGCCGCTATAGCGCTCGTTCTCGCCCGTATTGGGGTCCATATGGACCTCGATCAGTCCGGCATTGGGCGCGGGCGCCTCTTCAGGCTGGAAGCGGAACTCGACGGTCATCAACCAGCGCGTCGTGTTCATGCGCAGATCGCTGAGCAGCTTTTCGAACAGCGAGAAGGCCTCGGTCTTGTACTCATTCAACGGGTCACGCTGGCCATAGCCGCGCAAGCCGATGACGTTGCGCAGATGGTCCAGATGCATCAGGTGCTCGCGCCATTGCAGGTCGATCATCTGAAGCAGGAAGTTCTTTTCCAGCTTGCGCATCTGCTCGTCGCCCAGTTCCGCGAGGCGGGCTGCGGCGCGTTCGTCAGCGGCGGCTTGGATGCGAGCCTGCATCTCTTCATTGGCAATACCGTCTTCCGCTGCCCATTCGCGCAAGGGCAGAGTCAGGCCAAGGACCGCTTCGGTCCGCTCAAGCAGACCGTCAATGTCCCAGTTTTCGGCATAGGCCTTGGGGGGCAGGTGGCGATGGACGAGGTCCTCGACCGTATCCTGACGCATCTCGGTGATGATCTCCGAGAGGTCTTCCGCCTCCATAAATTCTTGGCGTTGCTCGAAGACGGCCTTGCGCTGGTCATTGACCACATCGTCGTACTTGAGCAGGTTTTTGCGGATCTCAAAGTTGCGCTGCTCGACCCGGCGCTGGGCGGTGGCGATGGCGCTGTTTAGCCACTTGTGGGTAATGGCCTCACCTTCTTGAACGCCAAAGGTACGCATGATGCTGTCCAGACGGTCACCGGCAAAGATGCGCAGCAGGTCGTCTTCGCAAGACAGGAAGAATTTCGAGGTGCCGGGGTCGCCCTGACGACCGGTTCGGCCTCGCAGCTGATTGTCGATCCGGCGGCTTTCGTGGCGTTCGGTGCCCAGAACGAACAGTCCCCCAGCGGCCAAGGCCTTGGATCGGCGGTCGGCTATGTCGGCCTCGATCACAGCGATCTGGGCCTTGTCCATTTCGGGCGTCACTTCGATGCCCATACCGCGTTGTTCTTGACGCCAGCGGGTGATGCGCATCTCGGCATTGCCACCAAGCTGAATATCGGTGCCGCGGCCTGCCATGTTGGTGGCGATGGTCACTGAGCCGGGCGAACCGGCATCAGCCACGATCATGGCCTCTTGCTCATGATAGCGCGCATTCAGCACATTGTGCGGAATGCCGGTCCGCATCTTGCCTTCATGCTCGAACCTATGGGTCTTGAGGATTTCGGACAGCGTCTCGGACTTTTCAATGGAGACCGTACCAACCAGAACCGGTTGGCCGCGTGTGAAACAGTCTTCGATCTGGACCAGAATGGCGGCGTTCTTTTCGCGCTCGGTGCGATAGACCTCGTCGTCGATGTCGATGCGCATGACGGGGCGGTTGGTTGGAATCTCGGTCACGTCCATCTTATAGATGTCGTGGAATTCGGAGGCCTCGGTCGAGGCGGTGCCGGTCATGCCCGACAGCTTCGAATAGAGGCGGAAATAGTTCTGGATGGTCACCGAGGCGAGGGTTTGGTTCTCGGGCTGGATATCCGCCCCTTCCTTGGCCTCGATGGCTTGGTGCAGACCTTCGGACAGGCGCCGTCCGCTCATCATGCGGCCAGTGAACTCGTCGATCAGAATGACCTCGCCGCCCTTGACGATATAGTCCTTGTCGCGCTGATAGAGCTTGTGGGCGCGCAGGGCCTGATTGATGTGGTGCACCGCCGAAACGTTGGCAGGATCATAGAGACCGGCTGAGTCAGGCTCGAGGTGACCGGCCTCCATCAGCATCTCTTCGACCTTTTCAGAGCCATATTCGGTCAGAAGGACCTGGCGCTGCTTTTCGTCATGATCATAGGTCGCCTCATCGACGATCATCTCTTTCACGACGCCGTCGATGATCCGATAGAAGTCGGACCGGTCTTCGGTGGGGCCAGAAATGATCAGAGGCGTGCGGGCCTCATCGATCAGGATCGAGTCGACCTCGTCGACGATGGTGAAGTGGTGGCCGCGCTGGACCATCTCTTCGGTCGAATAGACCAGATTGTCGCGCAGATAGTCGAAGCCGAACTCGTTATTGGTGCCGTAGGTAATGTCGCTGCGATAGGCGCGCTGACGATCGCCTTGGCTCAGGCCGTTGACGATAACGCCGACGCTCATGCCCAAGAACCGATAGACCTGACCCATCCACTCGCTATCGCGCTTGGCCAGATAGTCATTGACGGTGATGACGTGAACGCCCTTGCCGCTGAGGGCATTGAGATAGGTGGGCGCAACCGCGACCAGCGTCTTGCCTTCACCGGTCCGCATCTCCGAGATGCCGCCTTCATGCAAAACCATACCGCCGACGAGTTGCACATCATATTGGCGCTGGCCGAGGGTTCGCTTGGAGGCTTCCCGCACCACGGCAAAGGCTTCATTGAGCAAATTGTCGAGCGTTTCGCCCTTTTCGAGCCGCGCTCTAAACTCTGCGGTCTTGCCACGAAGCTCCTCGTCCGAGAGGGCCGAGAACTTTGGCTCTAGGGCATTGATGGCCAAGGCACGGGTGGAAAAGGCCTTGACCTTACGGTCGTTGGGAGAGCCGAAGAGCTTTTTAGCGAAGCCGAGCATGAACTGGTCCGATGGTCGCGAGGAAAACGCACGGCGGGGCCGCAGCGCGTCTGTAGGATAACGCAAAAGCGCGAGTGAGGCCTGATCGCTTATCATGAGTCCCGCCACAATCTGTGGATGGACCGCCGGTGACGAAAAACCGCTCGACTTGCACGCGCGCGAGACTTAAGCACCGCCCATACCCGTGTCAACGAGACGCCCTTTTTCTTTTTCAGTACGGGAGTTTGGCTTCATGCGCTCCAGCCCCGCTACAGTAGCGCGCACGATCCTTTCTACGGTCTGCGTTTTGACAATCCTGACCGCCTGCGGCCCGGGAAAATCGACTGATTCTCCGCCAGAGCCCGGGGATGTCGCGGCTGCCAAGGTCGGGGATCAGACGATCTGGTCCTCGGACGTCAAACGCGAAGCGGTCGCTCAGGGCCTCATTGGTGAGGGCGAGCCCCTGGACGTGTCGTCTGACCTGTTCCGACGCATGCTCGATCAGGTGGTTGATCAAAAGCTGTTGGCCGCAGAGGCTCTGAAACGCAAACTGGATAGTGATCCTCGCGCTCAACGTCGGCTAGAGGCCGCACGCGAACGTATTCTTGGCGATATGCTCGTCGAAAAGGTGGTTGAGACAGCGGTCAACGACAGCGCTATCCGCGCGCTCTATCAAGACCAACTTAAGCAGGCCAAGCAGTCGGAGGAGTTCCGCGCCCGTCAGATCCTGCTCAATAGCCAAGCTGAGGCTGAGGCCGTGAAAAAGCTGGTCGCGGCCGGAGGCTCGTTTGAAGCCTTGGCCATGGAACGCTCGACCGATGCGGCCACGCGGTTCAATGGTGGGGATCTGGGCTATTTCACGTCTGACGTCATGCCCGAAGCCTATGCGGCCGCCCTTAAGACCGCCAAAAAGGGCGAGTTGGTGGGGCCCTTCAAGACTGACGCGGGCTTTGCTGTGCTCAAGGTTGAAGATCGGCGGCCCGAGCAGCCCATCTCGCTCGAAACAGCCCGACCGCAGATTGTGCGTTTCTTGACCTATGATGAGGTACGCGAATTGCTGGAGCGGCTACGAAGCCGCGCCACCATCAAGACCTTGATCGGCCAACCGATCGAGGTGCCCGGTGCGCCGACGGAACCGGCCTCTGCCCCTAAGACCCCGCCCGCTGCTGCGCCGAGCGCGACGCCCCCTTCTTTGACCAAGCCAGAGACCGCCAAGTGACTGCCAAAACCCCAAAATCCGGCCAATCCTTGGAACGGGCCCTTGATCCGATCGCCACTGTCTTGAAAAAGGCGGCTAAGCGTCTGTCGACTTCGCCTGAACCGGCAGTCGCCGCAGCGCCGGGAAAGCCGGGCCTGCTGGTCTCGCCTTTGGCCGTGCCCTTTCCCAGGATCGCGCCCGTCGCTGGGGTAGAGATCGCCATCGGTCGGGCGGGCTATTACAAACATGAGCGCGACGATGTGCTGGTGATGCGTTTTGCCGAGGGAACGAGCTGTGCCGGGGTCTTTACCCGTCACGCCATTGGCTCTGCCCCGGTGGACTGGTGCAAGAAGCAGCTAGAGGCCAGTGAGGGCGAAGATATCCGCGCCCTCGTGGTCAATGCGGGATGTGCCAATGCCTTTACCGGCAAGCCCGGAGCCGATGCGGCGCGCCGTGTCGCCTCGGCTGTCGCCAAGCGATTGGACATTCGACAGCGCGACGTGATGCTGGCCTCGACCGGCGTTATTGGTGTTGTGTTGGACGATGCCAAGCTGACGGTTCGTCTGCCAGAACTGGAAGCCGATCTCGATGGCGGTCAGCGGACCTGGGCCGATGCGGCGCAGGCGATCATGACCACCGATACCTTCCCCAAGGGCGCGAGTGCCGTTGCTGAGATTGATGGCGTGCCGGTTCATATTGCCGGGATCACCAAGGGCTCGGGCATGATTGCCCCAGATATGGCGACCATGCTGGCCTTTATCGCGACCGATGCGACCATCGCCCCGGCAGCCCTTCAGACCTTGGTCAGCCTCTATACCCGCACCACCTTCAATGGCGTGACCGTCGATGGCGACACCTCGACCAATGATACCTGCCTGCTGTTCGCGACCGGTGCGGCGGGCGCGCCCAAGATTTCGCGGGCCGGGGATCGCCGCTTGGCCGATTTCCGGGACAAGCTCGAACAGGTCATGCTCGATCTGGCTCTGCAGTTGGTGCGGGACGGGGAGGGGGCGAGCAAGTTCGTCAAGATCACCGTTTCGGGTGCCCGCTCGCCCGCCTCTGCGCGCAAGATTGCCAAGACGGTGGCGGAATCGCCTCTGGTCAAGACCGCCTTTGCCGGTGAGGACGCTAATTGGGGCCGCATTGTCATGGCCGTAGGCCGAGCCGATGAGCCGGTCAGCCGCGAGCGTCTCGCCATCCGCTTTGGCCCGCTGGCGGCCGCCGTCGATGGGGCCGTCTCGCCCAGCTATGACGAGGAGGCGATGAGCGCCTATATGAAGAACGCAGAGCTTGAGGTCAGTGTCGATGTCGGGGTGGGTCGCTCGACCGCCACCGTTTGGACCTGCGATCTGACCAAGCGCTATATCGAGATCAATGGCGACTATCGTAGCTAAAGATGGGCGCAGCTAAAGATTGGCACTCATGACCAACATCGTTCTCGTCGTTGCTTGCGCGCTGGTCGATGTCGATGGCCGAGTGCTGATCTGCAAGCGTCCGCAAGGCAAGTCCTTGGCGGGGCTATGGGAATTTCCGGGCGGCAAGGTCGAGGCCGGTGAAACGCCAGAATCCGCCCTGATCCGCGAGATGGACGAAGAGCTGGGCATTACCATCACCCAAAGCTGCCTTGCGCCCTTCGTCTTTGCCTCGCACACCTACGAGACCTTCCACCTGATGATGCCGCTCTATCTGTGTCGCCGTTGGAGCGGGGTGGTCGTCGCCAAGGAGCATGAGGCGCTGGCCTGGGTAAAGCCAAACGCCCTATCGGACTATGAGATGCCGCCTGCTGACGCGCCGCTTGTCGCCTATCTGCGGGATTTCCTCTAGGGACAGCCTATGCGGGCTGGCGCAGCCGGATCTTCTTGACCACGCCCGAATAGCTCAGCATGGGCTTGCCGCCGGTCGAGACCAGACCCCGAATAAAGACCAGCGATTTTCCGGCCTTGATTACTTCGCCCTCTGCCTCGATCAGATCGCCTTCAAAGGCTGGGCCGATAAATTCACCGTTCAACGATACGGTGACGGAGTTGGAATCCTTCAAGGCTTCGCGTCCGATACAGAACAGCGAGAAGTCGGCAAAGGTCAGCATGCAGCCGCCATGCATGGCGCCGCCGCCGTTCATATGTTTGGCCGCGGCCCGGAAGGCGCAGCGCACGCGGCCATCATCCTCAACGCGGAACACAAACTGACCGGTCAGGTCTTCGAAAGGATCAAAGCCGTTCCAGGCCTGCCAACCGGCGAACTCGCCCTCAGTCACCGTTTTTGGCTTGTAGATATTCTCTTCGGTTCCACCATCCATGGGTTTGCTCCTCGTCTGATCCCGATCTAGGTTGCAGCCGATCACATATCTGCGGCCCCATTCCAAGAGTTGATTGCGCAAGACCTGTTGGACAGGGGCGAAATAGGTTCTAGATGACCGCTAAAGATACCGACCCTATGCGAGGAAACCCCATGGCCCTAGATCTCGAAACCCGCGCCCAGCTGATCGAAACCGTCCGCCGCTTCGTCACCGAGCGTCTGCGGCCTATCGAGGCTCAGGTCGCTGAGAATGATGCCGTGCCAGACGAGGTTGTCGCTGAGATGCGCGAGCTTGGTCTGTTTGGCCTGACCATTCCGACTGAATATGGCGGCCTAGGCCTCAATATGGAGGAAGAGGTTCTTGTCGGGATCGAGCTTGGCGGCGCAAGCCCCGCCTTCCGCTCGGCCTTTGGCACCAATGTGGGCATCGGCAGCCAAGGTCTGGTCATGTTCGGCACCGACGCCCAGAAGGAGAAATATCTGGCCGGGATTGCGTCGGGCGAGATCATCACCTCCTTTGCCCTGACCGAGCCCGAGGCCGGATCGGACAGTGCCGCCGTCCAGACCCGCGCCATCCGCGACGGCGATTTCTATGTTCTGAACGGGGCCAAGCGCTACATCACCAACGCCAACAAGGCGGGTCTGTTCACGGTCATGGCCCGCAGCAATCCCGATATTAAGGGCGGCGGCGGGGTTTCGGCCCTGCTGGTCCCGCGTGACCTGCCTGGCATCACTATCGGCAAGCCTGAAAAGAAGATGGGTCAGCAAGGCGCTCACATCTGTGACGTCACCTTCGACAATGTCCGCGTGCCCGTCGAAAACCGCCTTGGCGCTGAAGGCGAAGGCTTCAAGGTCGCCATGCAGGTTCTGGACCGTGGCCGCCTTCACATTGCCTCGGTCTGCGTGGGTGTGGCGGAGCGTCTCTTGCGCGACTGCGTGGCCTATGCGGCAGAGCGCAAGCAGTTCGGCCAGCCCATCGCCAATTTCCAGCTGGTCCAAGGCATGATCGCCGACTGCAAGACCGAAGCCCTCGCGGCCAAGGCCTTGGTCATGGACGCCGCCCGTCAACGTGACGCGGGCGTCAATGTCACGCTCGAAGCGGCGGCTGCCAAATATTACGCCTCTGAAATGGTCGGCCGGGTCGCTGACCGGGCCGTGCAGATCTTTGGCGGCGCAGGCTATGTCGCCGACTATGGCATCGAGCGCCTCTATCGCGACGTGCGCATCTTCCGCATCTATGAAGGCACCAGCCAGATTCAGCAGGTCATCATCGCCCGCGAAACCATGAAGCTGGGGGGGTAGATTCCGCTTTAGCCCTCTCCCCCTCAAGGGGGGAAAGGGCTTTTCTTTCTCCGCGTCATTGCGAGCGAAGCGAAGCAACCCAGGGGATTTGCGCGAAAGAGGGCGGCTTAAAGCCCCCCACACCCGCCTTCCCCGCGAAGGCGGGGGCCCAGAACCTTACGTTCAGCGATGATACCATCCTCGTCCTTCAACAGGCTCAGGATGAGAATGAATGGAGGGGGGCTGATCTCTCAGTCCTCCTCATGCTGAGACTGTCGAAGCACGAGGGGGTGTCACCCTTCGGTATTTTCAGCCTCGTCGCCCAAATCCTCAGCCACGATCTCAACGATCGGTGCGGGTTTGCGGTCAGTTTCCAAAATCATCCGCAAGCGATAGACCCCCTTGAAGGCTTCAGGGTCGGCCTGCTTGCCGTGACGGGTGATAACCAGCTTGCCTTGGCGGGCCAGACCCACTGCCGTTGAGCGGACCTGTCCCAGCATGCGACGCCAGCCCTCTGGCTCCAACGCCTTGGCGACGGCGGCTGGGTCGATGGACTTTCCCTCTCCAACCAACGCCAACTGGGCAAAGATCGTCTCTTCGATGGGCGAGGTCACGGGCGTTCGTCCTTAATAGGTTTGCAGCGATATCCTTAGGCCAATGACTAAGGCATCGCCCAGAGACGAATCGCCGCCGGGATGGATGATGTACTGCACGTCCGGCTGCAGCGCCAAGGCTGGCGTGATTTGGGCCGCATAGGTCAGTTCAAAGGCCAATTCCCCAGACTTCAAAGGAACGCCCTCCAGCGCCGAAGCCTCACGGGCCTTGTCGCTGATCCCCGCATAGGCAAAGGCCAGACCGATCTTGTCATCAGGCCGCGCGGAAAAGAGCCCGTCATGGGTCACGCCGCCGCCGACATAGCTGGCGACATAGGATGAGGCATCGTCGACCTTTGCGATCCTGATCCAGCCGCTGGATTTGGCGAGGAAGGGCAGGGGGGCCTCGACCAACCCATAGGCCCCAGTTTGCCCAGAGACCGGCTTTGAGGCCAGGGGATCAAGGGGGCTGAAATCTGCAGTGTGGTGCCACAGACCGGCTGACCAATGGACTCCCTTGGCACTGGTCCAGTCGACCTGCGCGATGGCCATCACCCCGTCATCCTTGTGAAGTGTGACCGCAGCCAGGGCTAAGGGATGGTCCACATCTCGCGGGGTGCCGTTGAACAGGGCGGCTGTGAAGCGGCTGTTCTCGGTTGGCGTCATCTGAACTTCGACACCGGCCGTGCCTGTCGGCCAAACCGGCGCAGCATTGGGACCAGCACCGGAGAGCTCCGGGCCCACGCCGTGGGAGCTGTTGATGAATAGGCCCGGGGTCTCATTGGCGTCGAAGTCGGCATTGAGGTCGATGACCCCGACCTTGATCGCGGTGGTGGCTGTGATTTGACGACGGACCCAAGCCTCAAAAACATGGGTCGCACCGTCGCCTTCGATGTTGGTTGCGGTCTGAAGGTCGCCGAGCAGGGCGCTGAGACTGTGGCCGTCCGTCGCCAGCACATGCAGGTTGGCGCTCCAGCCCTTATGGCCAACCGCCGCGCCGTCAAAATCGAAGATGGCGTCTGCGGTATTGATCACCACACCGCCGCGCTTTACGCCGCCGCTGGTATTTTGCCAAAGGTCGGTGGTGGTGGTGCCAACAAAGCTGATGGCTGTTGGAGGTGCGGCGACTTCAGCATTGGCCATTTCGGCGGCACCGCTCAGCGCGAGGGCTGTAGCCAACAATGTCAGCGTCTTCATCATTACCTCTCGAGACGAACCATCAATCCTTGGAACCTGGTCTCGTGCAGGAAATTCAACGGCAGCACTTAAGACTATTCATACATACAGCTATTTATCGCTGCTGAAATGAAATTGTGGGCGCGCGTCGATGGGATTGCGCGGTTAGACCGGCGTCAAAGTGCAGGCGCTCGGGTCGAGTATGACCGATAGGTGGGTCCCGATCGGGGGTGAGCCGAGGGTCGGCATCCTGGCTTGAAGGTCCAAACGGCTCGCGCCATCGATGCGCAATCCGATCCAGCTTTCGGCGCCGGCAAATCGGTTAGAGGTCACCTCGGCATTCGCCCCGCCCGCCGCGAGCCTTAGGGCTTCAGGGCGAAGGATGGCGATTGCAGGACCGTCGCTTAAGCCTGTCGCGTCGAGCGTGCCCAACGCTGTTTCAGCGATGCCATTCACTACCATGACCGAAATATGATTGGTCGGACCCAATAGGCGCGCCGCCTCCAGCGAGACGGGGTGTCGGTAACAGTCTTGCGGCGTGCCGGTCTGGAGGATCTGGCCTTGATCCATCAGGGCAAGGTGGTCGGCCATCATCAGGGCCTCTTCGGCATCATGGGTCACGATCAGAGCCGCCGTCCCTGCTTGCCGTAGGGCCTCAAGGGTTGCGTCTCTAACCCCGGCCTTGAGATGGGCATCTAGGCCCGAGAAGGGCTCGTCGAGAAGCACCAGCGCCGGTTCGCGGGCAAGGGCGCGGGCCAGCGCAATACGCTGTTGCTCACCGCCGGACAGGGATTGCGGAAAGGCCTTGGCGCGGTCTGCGAGGTGCACCCTTTGTAACTGCAACAGCGCGCGTTTTGGGCGTTCAGTGGGGCTTAGACGCTTCAGTCCAAAGGCGACATTGTCTTCAACTGACATGTGAGGAAAAAGAGCATAGTCTTGGAAAACAAAGCCAATATCACGCTGTTCTGGTGGAACGTGGAAGGTTGGGCCGGATAGGATTCGGTCCGTGGCAATGGTTCCACCATTGAGGGGTTCTAGTCCCGCGATGAGGCGCAGGAGCGTGCTCTTACCGCAGCCAGACGGACCCAAAAGGCAGGTGATCTTTCCCGCCTCGAGCGTCAAGCTGACTCCGTCAACAGCGGCCTTAGCGCCATAGAGCTTGCGGACATGATCAAGGGTCAGGGTGGTCGTCATGTCGGTCTATTCCCCCGGCCGCGACTGCATAATTTTGCGCGACAGGATGATGATGGGCAGGCTCGCGGTCAGAACGATCAGCAGGGTTGGCCAAGCGGCCTGAGCCAGGCGCTCGTCTGAGGCATAGCGATCGGCCAGAACGGCCAAGGTGTCAAAGTTAAAGGGTCGAAGGATCAGGGTTGCCGGTAACTCTTTGAGCACATCGACAAAGACCAGCAAGGTTGCGGTCCAGAGGGCACCCTTGGCGATGGGGACATGGACCCGGCGCAGGGTTCCGGTCTCGGTCTCGCCGAGCGTGCGGGCGGCGCGGTCCATCGACGGGGTCACGCGAGCCAGCCCCGCCTCGATGGGACCAAGGGCTGAGGCCATCAGGCGCGCCGCATAGGCGAGGATGAGCAGGCTAAGGGCCAGAGCAACGGTCTGACTGCCGCCCGATCCCGCGCCGCGCCAAATCAGGCTGGCGGGTGCCAGAAGACCGACGGCCATGACGGCCCCGGGCGTGGCATAGCCGAGGCTGGCCAAACGCTTGATCCTGTGGCTGTGGGGCGCGCCAAAGGCGATGAGAGCGGCCAAAACGACGGTGACCAAGGCCCCTATACCGGCGAGACCAAAGGAGGTCATGGCCGCTTGGACCAGACGTTCGGCTTCTGGGGCTGCGGAGAGGGCGCGATAGGCGAGCCATCCGGCGGGGATCAAGAGGCCAAAGCTGATGAGGGACAGGCAAAAGAGGCTTGCGCCCAATGAGGCCCAGCCTTGCAGTGGCTGAGGCTCGAGCGGACGCCAGCGAGCACTGTTGGCTCCAAAGGACTGGCCTTGCCGTCCGGACCGCTCCAGCCATAGGAGCACCGCCGCGACGGCCAGCAATAGCAGCGATAGACGGGCCGCTGATCCGGGCGCGCCATAGACCGACCAGGCGCGGACAACCCCGGTGGTCAGGGTCTGGACGCCGAGAAAACTGACCGCGCCATAGTCGGCAAAGACCTCCATCAGGGCCAGCGCGGTTCCGGCGATGATGGCCGGGCGGGCCAGCGGTAGGGCGACACGGGTCAAGGTCTCCCAAGGCGTGCTGCCAAGGGTGCGCGAAGCCTCCAGCGCACAGACCGACTGGCTGATAAAGGCCGAGCGGGCCGTCAGATAGACGTATGGATAGAAGGCCATGGATAGGACAAAGGCCGCCCCGGGCAGGCTGCGGATCTCCATCGGCCAAAAATCGCTGCCGAAACTGGCGCGCAAGGCCGTGCGGACCGGGCCCGCGACATCGAGCAGATCGGCATAGCCATAGGCCAAGGCAAAGGCTGGGGTCGCTAAGGGCAGGGCAAGCGCCCAACTAAAGAGGCTGCGTCCGGGAAAGCGGTACATGACCACCAACCATGCCGCGCTGGTGCCCAGAACGGTAACAGCGACGGCGGTTAGGCTTCCGAGCGCTGCGGTGGTGAGGCCATATCTCATAATCAGCGATAGGGGCATGGCGGTCGCTGAGGGTCGGGTCAGGGCCAGCCAGACAATGGCCAAGAGGGGGAGGATCGCCAAGCCTGCTGCTAGCCACGCGCCGATCTTCAGGGCCGATGGTCCAGCAGGACGCGCAGCAGACTGGGGCGCGGCGAGGTCCGTCACCTATCGCCAGCCCGCCTGATCATAGAGGCTCTGGGCCTGAGCCTGCCGCTCGCCATAGACGGTGACGGCCATTGGGTCGGCCTTGAACTGTGAGATGGCAGCCACGTCGGGCGGGGAGGGCACGCCCATAACGGCCGGGTATTCGTGGTTGGCCCCAGCAAAGATCGCCTGAGCCTCGTCGCTGGCCAGATAGTCTAGGAACTTGACCGCTGCGGCCTTGTTTGGCGCGTGGGCGGCCAGACCGCCACCGGAGACATTGGTATGGGTGCCTACACCGGCCTGCTCGGGGAAGGACAGGGCCACGCGCGCGGCGGCAGCCTTGTCGGCGGCGTCGGGCGAGGCGGCGAGGCGTAGATAGTAATAGGTGTTGGTTAGGGCCACTTGGCACGCCCCAGCCTCGACCGCGCGGATCTGATCAATATCGCCCCCTTGCGGTGGACGCGCCATGTTGGCCACCACGCCCTTGGCCCAAGCCAGCGCCTTGGGTTCGCCCCAGTGCTCGATCAAAGCGGCCATCAGGGATAGGTTATAGACATTGTCTGAGGATCGCACACAGACCTTGCCCTTAAAGCGCGGACTGGCCAGAGCCTCATAGGTCGCGACCTCTTCGGGCTTCACGGCGGCCTTGTCATAGGCAATGACGCGCGCACGGCGAGTAAAGCCCCACCACAGGCCCTTGGGATCACGCAAGGCCACGGGAATACGCTTTTCGAGGGTTGGCGTGGTGATCGGCTGGAACAGGCCTGCGCTTTCGGCGCGCCAAAGGGCTCCGGCATCGGCCATCAGAATGACATCAGCAGGGGAGGCCTCGCCCTCGGCCTTCATGCGCTCAACCAATTGATCAGGTTGCATTTCTAGCCGGTTGACCTTGATCCCGGTCGCCTTGGTGAAGCCGTCATAGACCAGCGTGTCCGCATCATAGTGCCGGGCCGTATAGATATTCAGCGATCCCGCGCTCGCGCTTTCAGGCGCGGCCTGTTTGGCGGGGCTACAGGCGCTGACACCGAGGGCGGCAGCAGCCAGAAGGATCGGCAAGAGGCGCGACATAGGGGACGTCCTGACATTTCAACGTCAAAGACCGCTCAGCGACCTTCGTTCCCCTGTCAGTGCCATAGTTGCGAATGCCTCGCAATAGTAAAGGGCGTTGGCGTAGTTTTGTCGCAGGGTTCGTGGAGCCCCCCTCACCCAACCCTCTCCCCCAAGGGGGCGAGGGCTAAGAACGATCAAGCCCTCTCCCTGTGGGAGAGGGTTGGGTGAGGGCCTTGTTTTCCTTTTACCCCCCATCCGAGCTCCCCGCGAAGGCGGGGACCCAGACCTGTTCACTGAGGACGCTGGGTTAACCCCCTCACCCAACCCTCTCCCCCATGGGGGCGAGGGCTAAGAACGATCAAGCCCTCGCCCTGTGGCAGGGGTTGGGTGAGGGCCTTGTTTTCTTATCTCGTCATTGCGAGCGCAGCGAAGCAACCCATGGGGATGACCCGAACCTGACGTGACATTCCCCTGGGTTGCTTCGGCGCGATGCGCCTCGCAATGACGCGGATGTTCCTCATGCTGAGCCTGTCGAACCATGGCCGGTCCGCTAAGCCCGCAAGAAACCCGCCTCGGCGAAATCGACCATGCGTTGGATCAGCACATCGACCTGGTCTTCGCGGGTCAGGCCGCCGGACAGGGTGTTGAGCCGGTCAAACTCGGCAAAGCGGTTATTATGTACAAGGCCAAGGCTGAAATGGAGCCGCCAATAGACCTCTTCGGGTGTCAGTTGCGGGCAGACGACCAAGAGGGCGTCGGAAAAGCGGCGCAGGTGGGAGACGTCCGTGCGCAGGATGTCGCGCATCTGGTCGGTGCCCTCGCTTCGGGCGCGGATCAGGAACTGGACCGAGATCAGACGTTCGCCCTTGGGATCCATCCAGCGCACCGGCGGCGCGATCAGGGCGTGAAGAACCGCGCGAACCGGTGGCTTGCCCGCATGGGCGGCGTTGGCCTCGTGTAACATTTTGGCCCGGGCGCGA
This sequence comes from Caulobacteraceae bacterium, assembly GCA_947378235.1. GTDB lineage: Bacteria > Pseudomonadota > Alphaproteobacteria > Caulobacterales > Caulobacteraceae > CAISGS01. The sequence goes on from CANCJE010000029.1 coordinate 20,432, forward strand.
TTGAGCTCCGCCGTCCGACGGGTAAAGATATCCAGCAGAAGGGCGTCCTTCGAGCCGAAATGATAGTTGATTGAGGCCAGATTGACCTTAGCCTCGGCGGTTATGTCGCGCACCGACACCTTTTGAAAGCCATGAAGGGCAAAGAGACGTTCCGCCGCCACGAACACCAGATTGCGGGTCGCAGCGCAGCCGTCGTCGGTCAGGGCCGTCTCATCGTCGGGTGCCAAATCCTGGTCCGTGAGGTCCAAGGATGGGTCTGGCTGGGTCATCCCCGAACCAGTTCCTTCATGGCCTTGTCTAGGCCTTCGATGGTTAGCGGGAACATCCGGTCGCTGACCAACTGCTTCATCACCCCGACCGAGGGCGTATAGTCCCAATGGCGTTCAGCGGTGGGGTTTAGCCAGACGGTGCTCGGATAGATCTGGGTCACGCGGTCAACCCAGACGGCACCGGGTTCTTCGTTCCAATGTTCTACCGAGCCACCGGGATAGGTGATCTCATAGGGGCTCATGGTCGCATCGCCGACAAAGATGACCTTGTAGTCGTGACCGTACTTGTGGAGCACGTCCCAGGTGTTGATCTTCTCAGTGTGACGGCGGTTGTTATCCTTCCAAACCGACTCATAGAGGCAGTTGTGGAAATAGAAGAATTCGAGGTTCTTGAACTCGGTACGCGCCGCGCTGAACAGCTCTTCGACCAGCTTGATGTGGCTGTCCATCGATCCGCCGATGTCGAAAAAGACCAGCAGTTTGATGGTGTTGCGACGCTCGGGCCGCATGACCAGATCCAGATAGCCCTTGTTTGAGGTTTCCTTGATGGTGCCGTGGAGGTCTAGCTCGTCCGGCGCGCCTTGACGGGCAAATTTGCGCAGGCGGCGCAGGGCGACCTTGATATTGCGGGTGCCCAGCTCGACCGTATCGTCGAGATTCTTATATTCGCGCTTATCCCAGACCTTGACCGCGCGTCCATGACGGCCCTTGTCTTGGCCGATGCGCACGCCTTCGGGATTATAGCCATTGGCACCGAAGGGCGAGGTGCCGCCCGTTCCGATCCACTTATTGCCGCCCTCGTGGCGTTCTTTCTGTTCCTTCAGGCGCTCTTGAAGGGTCTCCATCAGCTTGTCAAAGCCGCCGAGCGCTTCGATTTCTGCCTTTTCCTCGTCGGTGAGGAACTTTTCGGTCAGGAGACGCAGCCATTCGGACGGAATTTCGGACGTATGGTCGTCGTCGATCTTTTCCAGGCCCTTAAAGACGCTGCCAAAGATGCGGTCGAACTTGTCGAGGTTCTTCTCGTCCTTGACCAAGGCCGAGCGGGACAGGAAGTAGAAATCCTCGACCGTACGGTCGATGACCTCCTTGTCCATAGCCTCCATCAGCATCAGGTACTCTTTGAGGGAGACCGGGACGCGGGCCTGACGAAGCTCGGAGAAGAAGCGCATGAACATGGTGGTTAGGCCCGTGCAGGGTTTCGAACAGTTGTTCGTCTAAAGATGAGGCCGCGAGCCCTCACTGTCCAGTGTTTGCGGACAATCCTTGGGCGGTTTCAGGCCCTCAAGACGCAGTTCGCAGGGCTTCAGGCTTCTTTCAGCTTACGCCAGATCGTCATGCGCGAGACATGAAGGACTTCGGCGATCTGTCCTGCACCCATGCCGCGTGCCTGAAGTGAGCGTATGTCATCGGTGGTGACTCGATTGCGACGACCGCTTGCAGAGTTGGGCAAGGATCGGTTGCCGAGACGCCCGTCGAGGCTGCAGATCATTTCTAGGGTCTGAATGAAGCTATCATCGACCAGGCCGGTTCGGTTGAGGCCGGGGTCGAGCAAGCGCAGACCAATCGCGCGTGCCCTCAAGGTTTGCAGGAGAGACAGGACCACGGCGCTGGAACTGCCGATCTGGTTCAAACGTGCGACAACGATCTCGTCGCCCCGGTCTGCAAAGTCCAAGATGGATTGTAGCACGACCCCGTAGGCGGCGCGGGATGGCCGGGCGGTCTCTACGCGAATGACCTTGCAGCCTGCCCCAACCAATGCGGCGCGATCGGCCTCGATTTGGAGTGTGGTGGATGGGGGCTCGTCGGCCTCCATGGTCGAAAAAAGGTCGACGTCACAGATATATCCAATACGCAGCATAGCGAGCGAGCCTCAATCTTGATCGTCAGGTCGCATCTGTTCGCATGTTACGGCACCGCGACTCTGATGGCTGTTGTGCAGCCAAGTCAGTGTTACGTGACGCAAATTGTCGGTGTAAATGTCTAATGGTGACTTTTGGTTATATAATTATAATAACTACTTTAAATAACCCTATCGGCTCAGAATGAATTCTCGGTCTCGGACTTCGCCGACCGGGAATTCATATTCACCGACCTTGGCAAAGCCATGGCGTTCATAGAGCCGCTGTGCGCCATAGTTCTCCGACCAGACACCGATCCAAAGGCGGCGGCCCGGCTTGACCAGCCAATCGAAACAGGCGTTCAGCAGGCGCGTCCCTGCCCCCCCATTTTGGGCGCGTTTGAGAAGATAGATCCGCTTGAGCTCGCCGCAGTCCGCTGTCACGTCGGGATGGGGTAGATCGCAGCTACCTGCTACGGCGTAGCCCACCGTGAGCCCATCCTGCTCGGCAATCCAAACGCCGTAAGCTTCCGACGCGATCCAAGCGCGATAGTTTTCAGCCGGATGGGCGCTGTCCAAAAAGGCCTTCAGGTCCTTGGGCGGATAGAGATGGCCAAAGGTCTCGGTAAAGGTCTCGCGACCAACCGATTCCAGAGCGATGGCGTCATCAACCTTGGCCAATCGGATCGTGATCATCGTCCGCTCAAGCCCGAAGATTGGTGGTCGCCTGATCGACCCCTAAGGCCTTCAAAGCCGTACGCACGATGGCCTCAGCATCCAGATGGGCCTGCGCATACATGATCTCAGGCTTGTCTTGATCTTGGAAAATATCGGGCAGGGTGAGGGTGCGAACCTTCAGGCCTCGGTCTAGGGCACCACGCTCGGCCAGCATCTGCAGGACAAAGGCTCCAAAGCCCCCGACGGATCCCTCTTCGATGGTGATCAGGCACTCATGCTCGCGAGCAAGGCGCAGGATCATCTCTTCGTCGAGCGGCTTGGCAAAACGCGCGTCAGCCACCGTGGCGGTCAGGCCATGGGCGGCCAAGATGTCTGCGGCATGAAGGGTCTCGGCCAGTCGCGTGCCTAGGGACAGGATCGCCAGCGCATTGCCTTCGCGCAGAATGCGGCCCTTGCCGATCTCTAGCGGTTCGGCAAAGTCAGGAACGCCGACCCCGGTGCCGTCGCCGCGGGGATAGCGAAAGGCGCTGGGACGGTCGTCGATGGCGGCACTGGTCGCAACCATCCGGGCCAGTTCGTTCTCGTCCGCAGCGGCCATGACGACAAAGCCGGGCAGGGCTCCGAGGAAGCCGATGTCAAACGATCCAGCATGGGTTGGACCATCAGCGCCGACCAGACCGGCGCGGTCGATGGCAAAGCGCACGGGCAGGCCTTGAATGGCCACATCATGCACGACCTGATCATAGCCGCGCTGAAGGAAGGTCGAGTAGATCGCGGCAAAGGGCTTCATGCCATCGGCGGCCAGACCGGCAGCAAAGGTCACGGCATGCTGCTCGGCGATCCCAACATCGTAGGTGCGGTCCGGGAAACGCTGACCAAAGAGGTCAAGGCCTGTACCGGAGGGCATGGCGGCGGTGATGGCGACGATGCGATCATCGCGCTCAGCCTGCTTGATCAGCTCGGTCGCAAAGACTTTGGTGTAGCTGGGCGTCGCAGCCGGGGTCTTGGCTTGCTTGCCGGTAACGACATCGAACTTGACCACCCCATGGTACTTGTCGGCGGCATTTTCGGCCGGGGCATAGCCCTTGCCCTTTTGCGTCACAACATGAACTAAGACCGGGCGATCATTGAATTCTTTAGCATTCTTCAGAACCTGAACGAGGTTTTCTAGATCGTGCCCATCAATCGGACCAATATAGTAAAAGCCAAGCTCCTCGAAGAATGTACCGCCGGTGACCATGCCACGGGCAAATTCCTCAGCCTTTCGCGCCGCCTCTTGCAGAGGCTTGGGCAGGGCTCCGGCCATGGTCTTGCCGAGCTTGCGCAAGGACTGATAGCCACCGCCTGAAACAAGCCTGGCCATATAGGCGCTCATGCCGCCGACGGGAGGCGCGATCGACATGTCATTGTCGTTGAGGACCACGATCAGCTGCTTGGTCGTCTCAGCGGCATTGTTCATCGCCTCATAGGCCATGCCCGCGCTCATCGAGCCATCACCGATAACCGCGATCACCTTATTGTTGTCTCCGCGCTGGTCGCGTGCGGCGCAGAAGCCAAGGGCGGCTGAGATAGAAGTCGCAGCATGGGCCGCGCCGAAAGCGTCATATTCGCTCTCGGCCCGCTTGGTGAAACCCGACAGGCCGCCGCCTTGGCGCAGGGTGCGCATACGATCGCGGCGTCCAGTGAGGATCTTGTGCGGATAGGCCTGATGGCCGACGTCCCAAATCAGGATATCGCGAGGGGTCTCGAACACATGGTGCAGGGCAACGGTCAGCTCAACCACGCCGAGGCCAGCGCCCAGATGGCCGCCCGTCGTCGATACCGCGTCGATCATCTCGGCCCGAACCTCATCGGCCAACTGGCGAAGTTGGCCAAGCGCCATGCCCCGCGTGTCCGCAGGCATCGTCACAGTGTCGAGAAGAGGCGTGTTGGAAACCATGATGCGTTCGGACTTAGGGTCCGATCCTTACAGAAAATTGAGAGCCATACAGACGGTCAGGAGCGACGATCTAGCACGAAATCGACGCTGTCCTTCAGAAATTTGGCGCGATGACCGAAGGGGGCAAGGTGGGCGCGGGCCTGATCGGCGAGCATCTGTACGCGCTCGCGGGCCGGTTCAAGGCCCAGAAGTGTGACAAAGTTGGCCTTGCCCTTGGCAGCGTCCTTGCCGCCTGCCGCCTTACCGAGCAGTTCGGCCTCTCCTTCGGCGTCAAGAAGGTCGTCGACAATCTGATAGGCGAGACCCAGATCATGGGCAAAGCCCAGTAGGGCGTGGCGTTCATTGTCGCTCGCGCTGGCCAAGATCAGAGGTATTTCAAAGGCATAGGTGATGAGCGCGCCGGTCTTTAGTCGCTGCATCCGCGCAGCCGTCCCCAGATCATCAGGCACACCCAGAATGTCGATCATCTGACCGCCGGCCATGCCCGTGGCCCCTGAGGCGACGGCCAGTCGATAGAGCAATTGGGCCCGAACCTCGCCGTCCTCGTGCGTGTCGGGATGGGCCATAATTTCAAAGGCGACAGACTGTAGCGCGTCCCCGACCAGGACTGCGGTGGCCTCATCATAGGCCTTATGGACGGTCGGGCGGCCTCGGCGCAGATCGTCATCATCCATGCAGGGCAGGTCGTCATGGACCAGACTATAGGCATGGATACATTCAAGCGCGCAGGCGGCGCGAAGGACCGGACGCTCTTCGAGGTCAAACATCTTGGCCGCTTCGAGCGCGAAGAAGGGCCGTAAGCGCTTGCCCGGACCAAGAGCGGCATAGCGCATAGCCTCCATCAGTCGATGTTCCGGTCCGTCAGAGCGTGGCAGAAGCTCGTCTAGCGCCACCGTGACGAGATCTGCGGTTTGGGCAATCCTGTCGCTCAGGGTAACGCCTTCAGGTGTGGTGCTCAAAATAGCCGTCCCCCATTGGGTACGGCCCGGTCAACATCCACCAGAACCACATGGCCGTGGGGGTCGGGGAAGCCAAGGCAGAGGACCTCCGACATGAAGGGCCCAAT
>CANCJE010000030.1 GCA_947378235.1 Caulobacteraceae bacterium
GACACCCATCAAAGGCTTGGGACTGACGCCAAGTTGGTGCAAACGGCGCGTCAGATACCGACCATTTTGGTGACGGCGGGGCCGCTGCAACAGCGCTTGACTGACGCTGGGGTGCTGGGTGTTCAAGTCGGATTAGACGCTTTGGGCCATGTGGATATAGCGCAGGCACTGGCGGCCTTGACAGAGTTGGGCCATAGGCTTGGGCGAAGTCTGGATCGGCTCTATATCGAAGGCGGTGGTCAACTGGCCGCGAGCTTTATCGCGGCGGGATTGGTCGACCGGTTGGAATGGTTTCGAGCTCCGATGGTGCTTGGCGCTCTGGGGCGGCCAGCGATTGGGGACTTGGCTGTCGAGGCGCTGGCCTTGGCTGCGCGCTTTAAACGGTATTCGGTCTTGGAGGTCGGTGTCGATCTTTGGGAACGCTATGAGAGGATTTGAATGTTTACCGGCATCATCACCGATATTGGCAAGGTCCGGGCGATCAGGGACACGGACCGCGATCGGCGTTTCGAGATTGAGACCGCTTATGATCTGGCCACCATCGATATTGGTGCCTCCATCGCCCATTCAGGCTGCTGCCTGACGGTGGTCGAGAAGGGGGAGGGCTGGTTTGCGGTCGAGGTGTCGGGTGAGAGCCTGTCCCTGACCACGCTGGACCAATGGGCGGTCGGCGGAAGCATCAATCTGGAACGCGCCACCAAGGTCGGTGACGAACTGGGCGGCCATATTGTTTCGGGCCATGTCGATGGACTGGGCGAGGTCGTGTCTGTCACGGTTGAAGGCGGATCCCATCGGGTTAAGGTGCGGGTACCGCGCCCGCTTCATCGCTATATCGCGCCCAAGGGCTCTGTCGCCGTTGAGGGCGTGTCCCTGACGGTCAATGAAGTCGAGGACGATGTCTTCGGCGTCAATATCATTCCCCATACCTGGGACGTGACCACCCTTGGCCAACTCGTGGCCGGGGCTAAGGTCAATTTAGAAATCGACGTGCTGGCTCGCTATGCTGCACGCTGGCAGGAGACCGCTTAAGCCTATGACCGCCAAGTCTGATACGCCGATCTCACCGATCGAAGAGATTATCGAAGACGCCCGTAATGGCCGTCCCTACATCCTCGTCGATGCTGAGGACCGCGAAAATGAGGGGGATGTGATCATTCCCGCTCAGATGGCGACGCCTGAGCAAATTAACTTCATGGCTAAACATGCGCGCGGCCTGATCTGTCTGTCGATCACGGCGGAGCGGGCCCGCCAGTTGCGCCTGCCACCGATGGCTATCGACAATCGCGCAGAGCACTCCACGGCCTTTACGGTCTCGATTGAGGCCAAGGATGGGGTCACGACCGGTATATCGGTCCATGACCGCGCCCGCACCGTGGCGGTGGCGATCGATCCGACGCGCGGTGCCGACGACATCGTGTCACCCGGTCACGTGTTCCCCTTGGTGGCCAAGGATGGCGGCGTTCTGGTTCGCGCTGGTCACACCGAGGCGGCCGTCGATATTAGCCGTCTAGCCGGTCTCTATCCGTCCGGCGTGATCTGCGAGATCATGAATGATGACGGCACCATGGCGCGCCTGCCTGATCTGGTTGGCTTTGCCCAGCTCCACGGGCTGAAAATCGGCACCATCGCCGACCTGATCGCCTATCGCCGCCGTACTGAGCGCAATGTCGAGCGTGTCGTTGAATCGCCGTTTGAGAGCATCTATGGCGGTGCCTTCCGCATGATGGTCTATCGCAACATCATCGATCGCAGCGAGCACATGGTTCTGGTCAAAGGCCGCATTGACGCCGATACACCAACGCTGGTGCGGATGCATCAGGTTGATTTTGCTGCCGATATGCTTGGTCATAGCCAAGCGCGCCGTGACTATATTCCCCAAGCCCTCCAGGCCTTGGCAGACTTTGATGGTGCCGGTGTGGCCGTCTTTATCCGCGATCCTAATCCGGCATGGCTGTCGGAGCGTTATGGCGACCGGGATGTCCAGATGGCCAAGACCCATGCCCTTCGCGACTATGGCGTCGGCGCTCAAATCTTGCTCGATTTGGGGGTTCGCGAGATGATCCTGCTGACATCCAGTCAAGCCAAGCCTGCGGCCCTTGAGGGCTATGGTTTGAAGATTTCAGGGCGCCAGCCCATCGGCGACGGACAGGTCAAGGAATAGGATATCGTGGATAACGCCATTCGTATTTTAATCGTCGAGGCGCGCTACTATAGCGACCTGGCCGATGAGCAACTCAAGGGCGCTAAGGCCGTGCTAAGCGCGGCAGGTGCTGAGTTTGACGTGGTCACGGTTCCCGGCGCCCTTGAAATTCCAGCCGCCATCGCCTTGGCCGAAGAGAGCGGGCACAGCCCAGCGGGTTTGCATTATGATGGCTATGTCGCCCTCGGCTGCATCATTCGTGGCGAGACCTACCATTTTGAGATTGTGTCCAATGAGTCTGCGCGCGGCCTGATGGACTTGGCGATTAGCCGCAATCTGGCCATCGGCAATGGCATCTTGACGACCGAGGATGAGGATCAGGCTTGGAGCCGGGCCCGCGTCAGTGAAGGTGACAAGGGCGGCGGGGCAGCGACGGCGGCTGTTGAACTGGTCCTTCTACGTCGCAAGTTGCGAACTGGTGGCGGTCGATGAGCGGCGCGGGCAAGGCCCATCAAACTCGTTCGGTCGCGCGTTTGGCCGCGATCCAAGCCCTCTATCAGATGGAAGTATCTGGAGCGGGCGCAGAGACGGTCGTGCGGGAGTTCATTGACCATCGTTTCGGTTCCGAAATCGAAGGCGAACCCTTGGCTGAGGCTGATGAGGCCTTCTTCGGCGACATTGTTCGCGGCGTCGTGAACGACCAGGCCAAGATCGACCAACTGATTGCCAAGCGTCTGGCCACCGGCTGGCGGCTGGACCGCTTGGATGCGACCGTCCGTTCGATCTTGCGGGCCGGAGCGTTCGAGTTGAGCGCTCTCAAGGACATCCCGACCGAGATCGTGATCGATGAATATGTCGAGATAGCCAAGTCCTTCTTTGAGGGGGTGGAGCCCGGCTTCGTCAATGGCGCGCTGGATGGCATCGCCCGCGACGAGCGCGGCTGATTGGAGCGACCGGTGTCGGACGAGTTTCAAGACATCGCCCGGCGCTTTCGTCCCCTGACCTTTGCTGCGCCTGAGGCCCTCGATCTGATGGACGACGCAGCGGTTATTCCATCGCGTCCGGGCTTTGATCTTGTCGTCACCACGGATGCCTTGGTTGAGGGTGTACATTTCTTACCCGGTGAGCGGTCTGACCGGATTGCGCGAAAGCTCCTTCGAACCAATCTGTCGGATTTGGCGGCTAAGGGCGCTGAACCCTATGGCTGCTTTCTGGCGGTCAGTTGGCCGCCCCATTATGATGCGAAGGCACGCGACCAGTTTGCGCGGGCGCTTGGTGAGGACCTGGAACAGTTCGGTCTTGCCCTGTTCGGGGGCGACACGACCGCGACGCCGGGGCCGCTGACCTTGAGCCTTACCGCCTTGGGATGGGTGCCACAGGGTAAGATGGTGCGGCGCAAGGGCGCGCGAATCGGTGACGACCTAATGGTCACAGGCACGATCGGTGATGGCTATTTGGGGCTCATGGCCGCGCAAGTTCGATTGCCGATGCTGACTGACCTGCATAATCATGCCTTGGAAGAGCGCTATCACCACCCAAGTCCACGTCTTGGCCTTGCCAAGGCCTTACGCGCTCGCGCGACGGCCTGCGCTGACGTCTCAGACGGATTGGCGGCGGATGCAGGCCATATTGCGACTGCCAGCGACGTTGGCCTCGCGATAGATTTAGAGAAGGTTCCGCTGTCGGAGGCGGCGTCGGCGTGGCTCGCCTTACAGGATGATCCCATAGCGGCGCGCTTGGCCTTGATGACGGGCGGTGATGATTATGAATTGGTCTGTACGGTGCCGCCCGACCATCGCACGGCGTTCATTGCGGACGCGGCAGCCATGGGGTTAACGGTTGGCGTCATCGGCAAGGTCGTATCTGCGCCCGGTGTGTCCCTGTCTTGGCGCGGGCAAGTTCAGAATGTTCTCACATTTGGCTATCAGCATCGCGAATAGCAATTGCCGCCTAAACCCGTTTTGCTAAAAGGGTTCCATGCGGAAAATAGCCCAGATCCTAGCTCTGATTGCCGCGTTCATCGCGACCCCAGCCTTGGCCGTGGAGGGGGCGGCGACGATCAAGATCGATCCGTCGATCCCTTTGGCTCCGGTCGCCGTGCCGATCACGGAGAATGGCAAGCTGGTCAACTATGTATTCCTTTCGATCAAGATCATGTTGTCGCCAAAGGCTGACCTTTTACGGCTGGTCGGCCAAGAGCCCTATTATCGCGATGCTTTGGTTCGTGCCGCTCACCGCCAGAACCTCGGCTTGGCTGGTGATCCCAATCGTGTTGACGAGGCGCTCGTTAAGGCCGTTCTCAAGCGCGAGGCCGCAAGCTTCATGGATGCACGGTTGATCGCGAGCATCCAAATTGTGCGCCAAGACCCCAAAAAGCATCTTCCGCGCACGGTGCCACTGAAGCCCTAGCCATCAAAGCCAAAGACTTCGCACGGCTAGTGGTTGCTTTGCTGCCGCATGTTTGGCAACGTCCATCCCGGTAAAAGGGAGCAACTAAAGCTCTCAATCGAGGAAACGGGCGTACAGGTCCTTTAAGGGCCCGGCTTTTGGACGTTTTTAAACGGTCCAACGGCCGCATGTGCAAAAACAGGAAGGGGCTTCTACAGCATGGATTCGTATATTTGGTGGGTCATTGCGGCCGGTCTTTTGGCGGTGCTTTACGGCATCGTACAGACCGCGACGCTGATGCAGGCTTCGGCTGGCAATGACAAGATGAAAGAAATCGCAGCCGCAATTCAGGAAGGCGCTCAAGCCTATCTGCGTCGGCAATATACGACCATCGGTATGGTCGGTGTGGTCATTCTGGCCGTTGTTTACTTCCTGATCGGCCCCAAGGCCGCTGTCGGCTTCGTGATCGGCTCTGTGCTTTCGGGCGCGGCGGGTTATGCCGGTATGTTGATCTCGGTTCGTGCCAATGTGCGCACGGCACAGGCCGCCTCTGAGAGCCTGCAAAAGGGCTTGGGCATGGCTTTCAAGTCGGGCGCGATCACGGGCATGCTCGTGGCAGGCTTCGCCCTGATCGGCGTTGCCGGCTATTTCGCCTACCTAACCAAGATCGAAGGCCTCGTGGCAACCAGCCGCGAAGTGGTCGATGGTATGGTGGCCTTAGGCTTCGGTGCCTCATTGATCTCGATCTTCGCGCGTCTGGGCGGCGGCATCTTTACTAAGGGTGCTGACGTGGGCGGCGACATGGTTGGCAAGGTTGAGGCCGGTATCCCTGAAGATGACCCCCGTAACCCCGCCACCATCGCTGACAATGTCGGCGACAATGTCGGTGACTGCGCCGGTATGGCGGCGGACCTGTTCGAGACCTATGCCGTGACCACCGTCGCGACCATGGTCTTGGCGGCGATCTTCTTCCGCGGCACAGCCGAAGTCGATGCCATGATGCTACTGCCGCTGGCCATCTGCGGGATCTGTATCCCAGCCTCCATCGTCGGTGCCTTCTTTGTGCGTCTGGGCAAGAGCCAGAACATCATGGGCGCGCTCTATCAGGGCCTGATCGTCACCGGCCTACTGTCGGTCGTCGGTGTCTATGTCGTTATTAACAAGCTCGTGCCTGCGGCCATCATGATCCAAGGCAAGTCGGTAGACGCCAACGCGCTGTTCTATTGCGGCCTTGTTGGCCTTGGCGTGACCGCAGCCATCGTCGTGATTACTGAGTACTATACCAGCACGGCTTTCCGTCCGGTGCGTTCGGTGGCCAAGGCTTCGGTCTCCGGTCACGGCACCAACGTTATCCAGGGTCTGGCCGTTTCGCTTGAGTCTACAGCGGCTCCTGCGATTGCGATCATCGTTGGCATCATCTTGACCTATCAGTTTGCAGGCCTGTTCGGCGTGGCCATCGCCACCACGACCATGCTGGCTCTGGCCGGGTTCATTGTTGCCCTCGACGCCTTTGGTCCTGTCACTGACAATGCCGGTGGTATTGCCGAAATGGCCGGTCTGCCTCACGAGGTTCGCGTCTCTACCGATGCGCTGGACGCCGTGGGCAACACCACCAAGGCCGTGACCAAGGGCTATGCCATCGGTTCGGCTGGCCTTGGCGCTCTGGTTCTGTTTGCAGCCTATACCCAAGACCTGAAGTTCTTCTCAGCCAATGCGACGGAGTTCCCATACTTCTCTGGCATGGGCGAGGTGGCCTTCGACCTGTCCAACCCTTACGTGGTGGTCGGTCTGTTCTTCGGTGGCCTGCTGCCATTCCTGTTCGGCGGCATGTCGATGACGGCTGTTGGACGCGCGGCTGAGGCCGTCGTCGAAGAGGTCCGTCGTCAGTTCCGCGAAATCCCCGGCATCATGGAGTACAAGGCCAAGCCTGACTACGCCAAGGCCGTGGACATCCTGACCAAGGCCGCTATTCGGGAAATGATTGTCCCGTCCTTGCTGCCTGTGATTTCGCCTATCGCGCTGTACTTCGTCATCCAGGCCATTGCGGGCCGTGCAGAAGCCTTCTCGGCTCTGGGCGCGATGCTGATGGGTGTGATCGTGACCGGCCTGTTCGTGGCCATCTCGATGACCTCAGGCGGCGGGGCTTGGGACAATGCCAAGAAGTACATCGAAGAGGGTAACTATGGCGGCAAGGGCTCTGAAGCCCATAAGGCTGCCGTGACCGGCGATACGGTTGGCGATCCTTACAAGGACACCTCCGGGCCCGCGGTGAACCCGATGATCAAGATTGCCAACATCGTAGCCCTGCTGCTGCTGGCCGTTTTGGCGCACTCGGGCTGATAGCTTGCCTCAGTCCTGCCCGGCTTGGCCTAGCGGCGAAGTGGGGCGGGGCGGTTGCCAGAACTGAAAACGCCCCGGAGAGCGATCTCCGGGGCGTATTTTCGTGTCTGGGGGTCTTTAAGAGGCCTATTCGCGGCGACCGCCGGGCATGTTGCGATCCTCATCCTGAGGCAAGAGGCCGCCTCGGCCCACATTGCCCAGAAGCTGCTCTAGGATGGTCATTTCGCGGCCACGGGTCGGTGTCTCGCGGCTGTTGTAGGCCAGAACCTTACCGTCCTTGATGGAGTAGGTGTTGACGCTGGTGACCAGTTCGCTGTCCTTGTCGAAGCTAATCGCGACCACAGTGCGTTCGCGCACCTGCGGCAGGTAATATGCGATCCGGTCCGTCGTTTGCGAAATGTAGAACCAGATGTTTGGATCGAAGGTCGAAACCGCCGAGGGAGACCCCAGTCGCTCCAGAACCATCGACCGGGTGTCGATTTGAGGCTTCACATCTTGGGGCTTTTCTTCAATGGCTTGGAAGCCCCCAAAGGAGGTCACCGGCGTGCAGGCGGAGGCTCCGACGAGACATGCAGCAAGGACGGCCGCAGAGGTCAGGGCCTTAATGCGAGCAGGCAATCGGGTCGTGCGGGCAGATGCGGACATGGGTCTGTTCACCAAATACATTCTTGCAACCTTTGACCTAGCGTCCTCAGACCCTTAGTTCAATGGCCGCGTTAAGTGTAGCTCGCGGCAGAAGTGAGGCGGACATGGTTCTGAAGCGATGGTTTGGACAATTATTCGGTGTGAGGCCAGCGGTGAAAACCGGCCGATCCCTTTACAGCATCGCGGTTCAGCAGGCCCGCCAACCGGATTTCTATGTCCGTTTGGCCGTGCGCGATGACACTGAGGCGCGATTCGAGATCTATAGCCTGCATGTGGTCCTCTTGCTGCATCGGCTAAAAGGGCAGGGCGAGGTCGCCACGGAGGTCGCTCAGGCCCTGTTTGGGGCCTATATCCAAGCCCTCGATTCGGCACTGCGCGAGATGGGCGTTGGCGATCTGTCGATGGCCAAGAAGATGCGAAAGCTGGGCGAGGCCTTCTATGGTCGGGTCAAGGCCTATGATATCGCCCTGGCCAGCCTGCCGGACCAGACGGAACTTTCAGCAACCCTTGCCCGGACCGTGTATGCTGACATTGAAGATGCGCCTGTTCAGATCTTGAGCGATTACGCCGTAAGATGCGTTTGCGCCCTCGCTGAACAGTCTTTGGATAGCCTGTTGCAGGCATCTGTTACCTGGCCGGAGATCTTGCATGACGCCTGAACAAGCCCTGTGGAAAGCCCCGATGGGCCTTGGCGAATTTTCGGCCCAAGGTTCGGTTCGCCAGCTTGTGCCGGACGAGGCCGCGCGGCGGGTGATCGCCAAACTCTATGGTCTAGTCTCGCTCGATCGGCTTGAGGCAGAGGTCAAGCTGGTCCGCTGGCATGACGGCGGACAGATTGATGGCCGCTGGTCCGGTTCGGTCACCCAAAATTGCGGCGTGACGCTTGAGGACTATTCAACCGAACTGAAGGGCGAGTTTCGCGTGCGCGTGGTGCCCGTCGGCAGCCTTCATGCGCCTGATCCCAATGTGGTTGAAATTGCCTTTGATCCCGAGGCCGATGATCCACCAGACGTGCTAGAGGACAATATTGTCGATCTGGCTCATTACGTGCTCGAAGAACTGTCCCTGTCGATCGATCCTTTTCCCCGCAAGCCGGGGGTCGAGTTCGTGGCGCCTGAGCCAGAGGTGGAGCTATCGCCCTTTGCCGTGCTAAGGAAGCTCAAACCGGGTGCAACTGAGTCTTAAGGGACCTTGCCTATCCATTCCGTCCGATGGTCCAGATCGATTTTTGGGATGTCGGACTGTCTCGATCGACCCCTCTGGGTTCGGGCGGGTATTAATTGAGAGGCTTTCGCGCCAGCGTGACCGATAGGTTTGTCATTTCTATTGATGCCATGGGCGGAGACCACGGACCTTCCGTGGTGGTGTCAGGTGTCTCCCTAGCCATCGGCCTCCTGCGCGATGTCCCGGTGCGGTTTCTATTGCACGGTGATGAGACGCTGATTGCCAGCGAGCTGAACCGGCATCCAGCCGCTAAAGCGGTTTGCGACATTCGTCACACCGATAAGGTGGTGGCCATGGATGAGAAGCCTGCTCAGGCCCTGCGCCGGGGCAAGGGCACCAGCCTTTGGAATGCCATTGAGGCCGTTAAGACCGGCGAGGCCCAAGCGGCCGTCTCTGCCGGCAATACCGGTGCCCTGATGGCCATGTCGAAGCTGATCCTGCGCATGGCGGCGGATATGGACCGCCCAGCCATCGTGGCCAACTGGCCGACCATGCAGGGGGTCAGCACCGTCCTTGATGCCGGGGCTAACATCCAGTGCGATGCGGCCCAGCTTGTTGAATTTGCCATTATGGGCGAGGCCTATCACCGGGCCATGCACGGGGTGGCCCGTCCGACGGTCGGCATTTTGAATGTCGGTTCTGAAGATCAAAAGGGCCATGAAGAGGTCCGAGAAGCCCACAGGCTGCTGCGCGAGTCCAATCTGGAGATGGACTATCGCGGCTTTGTCGAAGGCAATGATCTGGCTAAGGGCACGGTCGATGTCGTGGTCACGGACGGCTTTACGGGCAATGTCGCGCTGAAAACCGCTGAGGGTATGGCTAGGTTCTTCGCCTCTGAAATGCGCGGGGCCTTGACCTCAAGCCTTCTGTCCAAGATCGGCGCGGTCATCGCCTCGGGTGCCTTGAAGAAGATGCGCGCCAAGCTAGACCCCAGCTCGGTCAATGGTGGGCCATTATTAGGCCTCAATGGCGTGGTGGTTAAGAGCCATGGCGGCGCTGACGATCGCGGCTTTGCCAATGCCATCAAGGTCGCGGCCAATCTGGCCCGCAGCCACTATGCCGAAGAGTTTAAGGCGAGCATGAGCCAACTGGGTGATGTGTTGGTTCACGCGCCTGCAGAGGCTCAGCCTGCCGGATCAGAGGAACTGCCTCAGTGACTGAAGCCTCACCTGGAAGCCTGCGTAGCCTCGTCACAGGCGTTGGGGGCTATCTGCCATCGGACATCGTCACCAACACCGATCTGGCCAAGTTCGTTGACACCAATGACGAGTGGATTGTCGAGCGCACAGGCATTCGCCAGCGCCACCGCGCCGCTGAGGGCGAGTTCACCTCGGATCTGGCCACAGTGGCCGCTCAGCGCGCCCTAGCGGCGGCAGGGCGCAAGGCTTCGGAAGTTGATCTGATCATCGTAGCGACGACCACGCCAGACCTAACCTTCCCATCGGTGGCGACCATGGTTCAGTATAAGATCGGCGCGCCGGTTGGGATTGCCTTTGATGTCCAAGCGGTCTGCTCGGGCTTTGTCTATGCCATGTCGGTGGCTGACGGCTTCGTCGCCCGCGGCCTTTCCAAATGTGCGCTGGTCATTGGCGCAGAAACCATGACCCGTCTGATGGACTGGGCCGATCGCGGCACCTGCGTCCTGTTTGGTGATGGCGCAGGCGCTGTGGTGCTTGAACCCCAGAAGGGGCAGGGGCGCACGAGCGATCGCGGCCTGCTGGGCTTTTCGCTCCGGGCCGATGGCTCCAAGAAGGACCTGCTGTTCGTCGATGGTGGCCCATCCAGCACGGGAACGGTCGGACACCTTCGGATGTTGGGGAACCAAGTGTTCCGCCATGCGGTGGTCAATATCTCAGAAGCCATCGAAGCCTCCGCCGCCGTTGCCGGTGTGACCATGGCCGAGGTTGACTGGTTCATTCCCCACCAAGCCAATCAGCGGATTTTGGAAGGCGTGGCTAAGCGGGTCGGCATTCCTGAAGAGAAGGTGATCTCGACCGTCGCCCTCCACGCCAACACCTCGGCCGCCTCTATTCCGCTCGCGCTCAACCATGGGATTGAGGACGGGCGCATCAAACCGGGGCAGCTTTTGCTGCTTGAAGCCATGGGCGGTGGCCTGACCTGGGGTGCCTGCGTCCTGCGCCTCTAAGGCAAAAGCTTGCCCTTTCGCCAGAACCCTTTGACTTGGCGTAATAATCGGGGCAAAAACCCAAACAGGTTAATTGGCTGTGGGGGCTTCCCTGATGAAGGGTGAAACACTGACGCGCGCGGATCTTTGCGAAGCTGTCCATTTGGAAGTGGGTTTGACCCGCCAAGATGGGGCCGCATTGGTAGAGCGCACCTTGGATCTGGTCGCCGAAGCCTTAGAGCAGGGGCAGACCGTCAAGCTTTCGGGCTTTGGCGTGTTTCAAGTCCGTGCCAAGCGCGAACGGATCGGACGCAATCCCAAGACCGGCGAGCCGGCCACGATCAATCCGCGCCGCGTGATCGGTTTTCGCGCCTCGCAGGTGATCAAGGCCCGTATCGACAAGGCCTTGGGCGGCTAGACTGAGGCAGTAAGGTGCAAAAAGGGCCGGATGCTTTCCGAACCATTTCCGAGGCGGCTGAAGAGCTCGGCGTGCCCCAGCATGTGCTGCGGTTCTGGGAGACCAAATTCTCTTTCATCAGGCCGATGAAGCGGGCCGGTGGGCGCCGGTTCTATCGTCCCCACGACCTAACCGTCTTGGCCGGTGTGCGCGATCTGCTGCACAAGGAAGGCTACACGATCAAGGGCGTGCAAAAGCTCTATCGGGATCAAGGCTCCAAGCGCTTGGTCGCCGGGGCGGATGGTCCGGTGCCAGACATCGTCCCTGCGATGGCTCCAGATCGGGCTCCAGAGACCGCGCCCGTCGTTGCGACACCTGCACCTCAGCCGTCCGCACCCCAAGCCGCCTTGCCCCTGACGGGATTTGCCGCCATTGACGCCAAGGCGCGCGCCAGCTTGGAACGGAATCTGAAACTGCTGATTGATACGAAGCAGCGTTTGGACCGCATCCTCGACGCCCAATAGCCATAAGCGCCAATTGTTAGACTTTTGCGATTGCGGCGCGGCAAAGCCCTGCCTATAAGGCTCGCTCTCTAGCGGAGCGTAGCGCAGCCTGGTAGCGCACTTGACTGGGGGTCAAGGGGTCGTGGGTTCGAATCCCGCCGCTCCGACCATTTCTTCCTCGGCATCGAGGCGAAATGAGTTGGACAAAAGGGTCGCCGAAAGGCGGCCCTTTTTGTTGGCCCCTACTTCTCGCGGTCCATCCACGACAAAAGCGGGATCAACGGGATCCCCCAGCCAATTCCGATGACGGCATAATAGACCGCCTTAATCAGGATATTGTCCGGCAGCATGCCGCCCAGTGTGGCAGCCAAATAGATATAGCCCGCCAAAAACACCATAATCAGCACCCCGCCATAGATCTTCTTGATGCGCGGGGAGAGGGGAGCTTTGGACATGACGGGCACTCGAAAGGTTGGCGTCCAGTCTGACACGACCGCGACGCAGCGTCACGGGGCATGGACGAAAAGGGTCTTGCGGTCTAGGTCCTAGCTATCAGATCCCGTTCTTGTCGAGCCTCACTGCCATGCGATCCATGCTAATGTCTGACCGCTCTCGCCTCGTTGCCCTTTGGCTGCTGGTCACCGCCCTGATGGTGTTCGCCATGGTGGTTGTCGGTGGGGCCACGCGTCTGACCGATTCTGGCCTCTCGATCACCGAATGGAAGCCCATCTCCGGTGCCATTCCGCCGCTTAGCCACGAGGCCTGGATGGCGGAGTTCACCAAATACCAGCAGATCCCACAATATAGGCTCCTCAATCCGGACATGGATCTGGAGGCGTTCAAGTCGATCTTCTGGTGGGAATGGGGCCATCGTCTGCTCGGTCGTCTGGTCGGGGCGGTGTTCGCGGTGCCGTTCTTCGCCATGTTGGCCCTAAAGCAAATTCCGCAACGTCTGATCTGGCGCTGTTGGGTGCTGCTGGGGCTTGGTGGGCTGCAAGGCTTTGTCGGATGGTGGATGGTCTCAAGTGGCCTATCGAAGCGAGTTTCTGTGGCACCGGAGCGGCTCACCACCCATCTGGGGCTGGCTCTGATCCTATTCTGTGCCCTGATCTGGACCGCCCTTGAGGCGTGGAATGGGCAGGGGCGGGCGGCTAATCGGTCAAAGTGGCCATTGGCGGCGGCGGGGCTTGCCCTGTTCGTCTATGTCCAGAGCCTGTTGGGAGCCCTTGTGGCGGGCAATGACGCGGGATTGGTTTATAATGATTGGCCACTTATGAATGGGGCCCTGTTCCCCAAGGACTATTTCGCGGCGGAGGGGTTCTGGCTGTTCCACGCGGATGCCGCTGTACAGTTCAATCACCGGATCGGGGCCTATCTCCTGTTTGCCGCAGCCCTTGCCTTTGCAGCATTGGTCAGCCGTAGCCGTGACGTCGCCCCCGCCACGAAGGGGTTGGGGGTCTTGATCGCTGTTCTGGTCACCGGTCAGGCCTGTCTGGGCATTGCCACATTGATGGCGCGTGTGCCGCTCAGTCTTGGTGTTCTGCATCAGGCTGGTGCAGCGCTGGTCCTCGCCACAGGGGTTTGCCTGGCTTGGCGGGCGCAGCGGGCGTAAAGGTGATGCGGTATTATTTTACCGCATCATCAAATCCCTTGTATCGTAAGGGTTTGCGCCATTCATGTAATTCTTTTGGTT
The DNA here is from genome assembly GCA_947378235.1 of Caulobacteraceae bacterium. GTDB lineage: Bacteria > Pseudomonadota > Alphaproteobacteria > Caulobacterales > Caulobacteraceae > CAISGS01. The sequence goes on from CANCJE010000030.1 coordinate 13,456, forward strand.
GACAGGCCGTGAGGGGGGCTGTAGCTCCGCCCCTCAATCCGGTGTCACCGCTGTTCGGGACATCGCTATATAACGGATCTGTCCCCATGACGACCAAGACCACGGTTTCCTTGAAGCCGGCGGACGTCGAGAAGAAGTGGATTTTGATCGATGCTCAAGACGCCGTTGTCGGTCGTCTGGCCTCGTTCATCGCCATGCGTCTTCGCGGCAAGCACCGCCCCGACTATACCCCTCACGTCGATTGCGGCGACTATGTCGTTGTCATCAACGCTGACAAGGTGAAGTTCACCGGGCGCAAGCTCGAAAAGAAGATCTATTACTGGCACACCGGCTATGCCGGCGGCATCAAGGAACGGACCGCAGGCAAGATCCTGGACGGTCGTTTCCCCGAGCGCATCCTTGAAAAGGCTGTCGAGCGCATGCTGCCCAAGGAAAGCCCCTTGGCCCGTCGCCAAATGACCCATCTGCGCCTCTACAATAGCGCTGAACATCCTCACGAAGCTCAGAACCCAGAGACCATTGTCTTTACGGCTCTGAACTCCAAGAACCTCCGGAGCGCATAAGCCATGACCGAAGCTCAAGGTTTTGACGCCCTGCAAAGCTTGTCCTCGAACCCGGTTGAAGCGCCGGTCGAGCCCAAGATCGATGCCCAAGGCCGCGCCTATGCGACCGGCAAGCGTAAGAACGCCATTGCCCGCGTCTGGATTAAGCCCGGTAAGGGCTCGATCACGATCAATGGCCGCGATCAAGAAATCTATTTCGCCCGCCCTGTGCTGCGCATGATGATTGCCCAGCCTCTGCAGGTTACGGACCGTCTGGGTCAGTTTGACGTGGTGGTTACGGTTGAAGGTTCGGGCCTGTCGGGCCAAGCCGGCGCCGTTCGTCACGGTCTGTCCAAGGCCCTGACCTATTATGAACCCGGCCTGCGCACACTCTTGAAGCCCCACGGCTTCCTGACCCGCGACAGCCGCGTTGTTGAGCGTAAGAAGTACGGTAAGGCTAAGGCCCGTCGTAGCTTCCAGTTCTCGAAGCGCTAAACCGGAACGTCGGTTTTCTTCAAAGAATACAAAGGGTCAGCGAAAGCTGGCCCTTTTTTTATGCGTAGCAGAATAGTAGCAGATCACTGATCTCCTTAATGTTCGTGTTTCTCGGAAATAGCAGAAGCTCAGCATTTCGAGCGTCTCAGCGGTTCTCTTAACCTGTCTGGGCAGGCTGACGCGCTGCTTAAAGCTTAAGTTTTTCAAGCGGGTCGTCTAATTGGCATCCACGCTAAGTCGGGTGAGGGAACTCAGAAAAAGTTTCCCACGTTCGCCTGTTAGGTTTCAGTGTATGAAATGCGGACCGGAAAGGTTCTGGTTATGTCACGAAGGTATAGACCAAAATTTATCTTGACAAATGACAAATTTTATGGCACTATGATAGGTTCTTATTGAACTTATCTATCTAAAAAAACACGATGACCGTAAAATTTGAAATCTAATAGCTCATGTAGTGTGAATTTAGACCAATAATTTCTTTTAGGAAAGGCAATTATTCAAAAGGAGATTTAAATTGTCATATTATCAAAACGTACATTTGCGTATGGACGGAAATATCATTCTTTATCAACGCGACCTCAGCACAGCAGCGCCAAAGAGCAAGAGCCATCGCAAACCAAACTGGTACATGAAGCTACGGCTTGGACCGAAAAAGGTGGTCAATCGAAGCACTAAACTGACCGATTATGATGACGCTTACGCATATGCCAAAGACCAATTTCTCAAAGGTTCTCAGGCAATCAAAATGGGGCACTCGCTCGAAGATATGAGCTTTGAGCAGCACTGGGATAGTTGGTATCAACGCAATCTGGCCAACGGTACATGGAAACTTGATCGTCAGCGCTGGCATCAAAATTATGCCAAGCGCTACTTCAAACCATATTTCCGACGCGCTGATGGTAGCTCGACTTCGCTAAATGAGATCACTTCAGCGCTCGCCAATGGCTATTGGGACTGGCGGATTGCGTACTGGTCGACTGGGCCAGGTAGATTGCAGCTAGAATACAACCCGAAGCGACGCGGCGCTAAAACCAGATCGACTCACAATGCGAAGGCTGTGCCGTCGAAAAAGACGCTGGCTATGGAACAAAGTGCTCTCAATCAGATTTTCCAGAATGCGCGGGAACTCGGTCGCTTGCCGCAGGAGTTTAAGTTGAAGGCACCCCGAAGCCAGCGACCCCATAATCGCAGGCCGCATTTCGAGAAACAAGAGAAATGGCTGCTTGTCCGAAACCTCCGTAGCTATCGAGACTGCGTGGGGCCGTTTAAACATGATCGTGCCAATTCTTGGCACAAGGTTCAGCGAACGCAGTTCAATCACTTCGTCATTTTCATGCTGAACAGCGGTCTACGCGTGGGAGAGGCACGTGAGATGCGCTGGCGAGATATTCAATTTGATCAGAGCGTCGATGGATTAGACCAATCTATCGCCGTCGTTAGTGTTCGAAAGGATACGAAGACTGGCAAAGCGCGAGATGTACAAACGCAGCCTAGCGGCAACCAAACGCTAAAAGAATGGAAAGCAATAACGCAGTTCTCCGGACCAAATGATTTGGTTTGGTTCGGCCAGTCGAAGGTTGGCGGCAATCAAAAGCCACTAGGTGACCTTAACAAGTCGTTTCAAGCCTATTTGAAGCGAGTGCCTGTCGACGGGCAACCGAAAGGCCTTTTGCTTAACAAAGAGGGAGAGACGCGCACGCTGTATTCTTTGCGTCATACGTATGCAACCACTCGCCGGGAGCAAAACGTATCTATGGATGACCTGGCGTTAAATATGGGCTGCACGCGAGTTCAGCTCGAATTGCACTACTGCCATTCGACTTCCAACACGCGGCGAAGCGATATTGTGAAATTTAGAGGCATGAAAGCGAGAGACGTGAAGGACGCGAGGGGCGTTGATCAAGGCGCACCGATAGATCCGTTTGTTGATGAGGCTTTTAAAAGATATAATGCAGGGCTGATGGACCAAGCGACGTTACTAAAGATCGTGACGGCGGGAACGTGATCTAGTGGTGCGTTATCCGGCTCGAAATCAAACTACCAGATTTTGAGTCGTGAGCGAGTTTAGACATGCATAGTTATCGGTTAGAGCCTCAAGACCGCATCTTATGTGGATCGCAAGCGCAATTCAGATTAGGCGGTGACACCTCGATGAAAATCGTTTCTGCAGGTTCTTTCCGGAGCACTGCTTTCCGCTAGGTTTCAGCAGGCCTCAGCGCGGTCGCTAGCATAATCAGATAATGTCAGCTTCAGGTGTTCGAAGACGCTCAGCCAGCTCGGAGAGCGATACAAGCACGCACGGGCATAAATACAATCATGCTCATCACCGAAGTCATCAATCCCCTGAAGACATTCCTCGCTCAGATAAGGGCGGGCGGGATGACGGTTCGCACGACCGTAGATGCCGATAGCATGTCTCAAGCTCGTGCCATCCTGCAGCACCTGTATGGAGTGGCTAATATCTATTCAGTCACTCAGCTTCAAACGCTGACGAATGAGGCTGGAACGATCAAACCTCAAAGCCCTGCCGAACTCCGAGTGAAAGCTCTTGCCGACCAAGCTGCCAATCTCAAACAGCAGGCTAAGCGAATGAAGGCTCAGCAGGGATTGGCTAAGGCGCAAGAGCGACTGCGAAAGTCGAACGTCCCCGCAAAACCTTTTTAAACAAGTTTTGAGCAGGCCTCAGTACGGTCTCTGGCATGGGCAGTACGTTTACAGCGTCTGGAGCGGCAAACCTCAGAGGCTTGGAATTTAGCCGTTCATACTCAAAGCTCATACAACCGTCGCTGAGAACCTAGTAGCGCAGCCGTCGCGTTGTCGATCCCGCCGATCATTAAGCTTATGGCAGGTTTGAAGTGGCGCACCCACAATGCAAGGGTGTTTTGCGCTTGGGTTATGTGCCTGGAATTTTAATGTACCCCTCGCATTCAGCGTTAGGCACAGTTCAGAGTTGCTCACCTGACCGCTCGCTATTGATGGCCGTTAGCTAAGTTGGTTGATGAGTGGTGTACCGCACGTAACGGCATTCAGTTTTGATGTTGTGACCGTTTAGAGTGAGGAGCACTAAAGCAATCAAAGGGGCTGTTCATTGTCGATCTTTACCAAAGATAGAGTTTTGGCAGCCTTTCGAAATTTTAACGTATACTAAGTGCGATCCTGCGGCGAATCGCAATCTCAGGTTCACAATCCGAATCAAATAGACCGCAGCAATACGGAGGCGGGAATGACGGACTTCCGAAGGCATAAGAAAGCATTGACCCGTCTCCAAAAAGCGCTGGAGGGCCCGTCGCTATTCATTCATTACTCATGTGAGAGCTTCTATGATTACTCCAAGCCAAACTCACGGAGGGTTACCTCTATAGCAGTTCGTATGTCCGACTCTTCTCAAACGAAGTCTTTTTCCCTTCATCTTACCGCAGAGCGTCTCAGCTCGCTTGACCAGATCTCGGAAAAATTAGACTTATGTGAACGCACGATGCTCGAAGAGTTTTATGAGTTCGTGAAAGCGCATCAAAAAGCCTATAAATGGCTTCACTGGAACATGCGGGACTCAAATTATGGGTTCGAGGCTATAGCCCACCGTTATCAAGTTCTTGGCGGATCTCCGCATGAAATATATGAAGATCAAAAGTTGGATCTGTCGCCAACACTGATCGAAATTTACGGCAAAAACTACAGTGGCCATCCAAGAATAGAGTGGCTGGTCAACGAGAACCAAATACATAAAACAGCATTCTTAACTGGCGAAGAAGAGGCTAATGCATTTGTAGCAGGAAACTTCGTTGCTATGCACCAATCTACGCTAGTAAAAGTTCAAGCTTTCAGTGAGATTGCAAGATTGGCTGCGGATCAAAAACTAAAGACAAAATCGAACATCTGGATTGATGTTTATGGGTCATCAATTTCAAGTCTGGGACAGGCTGTAGCCGCTCATTGGGTGCTAGTCTTATTGAGTTTTGCAATCGGAGCAGTAAGCGTAGTACCTGCGCTTAAACATTGGTTCCAAGAAGCCACTTCAGCGCGTTCATCAACGAAAATATTACCACCTGCAAGTGCGCCTCCCGAAGCGACTTCACCTCCTTCAAAATTAATCGACACAAAAAAATATAGATAACTTACATTTTTTTTAAATTAAATATCATTGGTGTTGATAAGTATAAGGCACAATGCAGTATCCGATCAAAGTGGGTCTGGGATTTATTGCATAATCATGAACATCTGTAGTATTTTTAATTAATCTTTTCATGGCATAATCATCAAATTTATAGACAAGAATACAATGGTCTTTCGGTTTATATTTATTTCTATTGGTAATATGAATAAGAGCGACATTGCTTCGATATGTATATGTAACTGATTTCAGGCCGCTTGTATTTTGTGGATCAGGCCGGAGACCTTCAATGAATATTTTTTCCAAGTTTTCTGCGGGTGTTGCATGAAAAAATACAGTTTCATCTTCCTCTAGTTCGAGAGGAAATATATCGCAACCCCGAGACGCTACTTCAGGCGGAAATGGAAAAACATGCATTTTTATAGTGCCTTGCATCCCGTCGGGATATTCGAAAGTTTGGGGAATTGTTTTTAGCACGCAGCGCACCTCATCTTGGGTAGGGATTAAGGCGGTGAGATTGCGAAGTTGCAAGCGCCCGTTTCTTTAGAGGAGCCAGATGCGGGGCTGCCAGCGAACCTCGCCCTAACAGGTGACATTTAACAGAATCTGGAAGCCCCGAATCTGAACACACATTCACCCTCCATTTGCTCCATTCCTGAGCTGTTTGTCGGACACTGAGCAATAGATAGGCGTCGTTTGGATCGATGAATGGCACATCAGATGCCGACATTTTGCCATCTCGATCCCGAATACATATTTCCGTTCCATACTTTGATCGGGCTCTAATCATTTTGGGACGAGTTCGAGGGGGGAGCACGCTAATGTCATCGCTGAGGCTCAGGCTCGGATGCAGAAGGCGAACGTCCCCGCGAAACCTCATTAAACAGGTAGTGACCGACCTGGAGACGACTACGTTGACGCCTGAGCGTGGCGAGATTCTTCGTCTCTACATTCCTGATCTGATTTACCCTAGCTCGACTTTCTCGATGATGCCGTATTGGTTTAGTCTGAGCTAGACTTTGCAATGAGCTTTCTCAAGTATGCCATCGAAAGGGAGGGGTAGTTTCAGATTTGAAAGGTTTCCCTGATCGGGCTATGCTCTGTGGTTATCGGAAAAGGGGCGCGGTGTGACGAAGCTGATTAGAGCATTGGCAAATTTGGCTTTGATATTTGGTTTAGCTGGATCTGCGCTGGCAGGAGTTCGTGATCAAGGTGCGAATCTTTATAACTCGACGAAGATATGGTCAGCCCTAAACTATAATAACGAATGGATCGCACTAATCGATCCCTACAGTGTTTTCAAAGTCAGTGATGTCGAATGGGATGTAAACATCACATTCTTGAACAACCAAAATCAGTATGATCCTAATCAAACATTTACATATAGGATCGATTGTTCAAATATAAAATTCAAAACACAGGGGTGGAGAATAAATGGTGTAATAAAAAATTACACAGACCCCTATGGCTTGGGTTTGAATTTTACAAAAAATCCGATTCCATATGGATCAATAATGTGGACTGCGAAAGATTATGTCTGCGGTGTAAGCAATTCTGGATCTACATATTATTGGGCTTACTCATCATTTAGAAATAATCAAATGAGAGGCGCGCTAGACCAGTGGTGGTTTAAGGATAATATCGTTACGGTTTCGCAAGATGATAGGAATTTGAGACGAGTCAATTTGATGACGTCAGTTCTTGGAGGGACGCAGCCGAATTTTTCGGAATTTTTCGCGAAATGCGACAAGCGTGAGTGGATGGAAGCTGCAAATGGCGTCGCGACTACTGACTGGTCGCCTATTCCAGCCGCGAGCGGTATCGAGGTTTTTTTCGAAAAGATGTGCTCCAACCGCTTCAGCTTTATCACATACCAAACGAACTCAGTCACGGTGCCCGCTCCTAAGCCTGCGCCAGCGCCAGTACCAGTTAGCGAGACCAGTGAGCCGCCGCAAAATCGGTCAGGCATGGACGAAGCGAAACGGAAATGCGGTGATCTTGGATTCCGAGCTGGAACGCCTAAGTTCGGTCAGTGCGTTCTCAAGCTGACGCAATAGGGGGCAACAATGTCTCGACATAGGCAACACGGCAGATGGCTGATGGGTGCATTAACTGTTTCTCTTGCGGCTATCACGGGCTGCGATCTCGCCGCCGCTGGCGTCAAGGACACTGCTGCTGAAGAGGCGACGTGCAAGGACATTGGCTTTAGCCCTAAGACAGCTAACTTCGCAGATTGCGTATTGGAACTTTTGGTCCGCAAAGAGACTCGTCGGCCAACTGTTGCATCATCGCCATCTAGCCCCTCTCGAACAAGCGGCAGAGCGGCGGGATCGAGAAGCGCGCCCAGTAGATCAGTGCCCGTTGTGGAAGTGGCTTTGACGCCCAATGAGCAGACCTGCGCAGGCTATGGGTTCAAAAAAGGGACGACGCAGTTTGGGCAATGTTTGATGCAGCTGGCTGATGCTCAGCGACAAGCTGAGTTGCAGCAACAGCAGTATAATCTTCAGCTAGCTCAATATCAGCAGCAAGTTGCCGCTTACAACGCTCAGCAGGAAGAAATCAGACGGGAGAAAAATCGTCGTCAAGCGGAGATGCTAATGCGAATGTCACAGGGCATGCTAAATTCCCGTTCGCCAACGTTTCTGGGAGGTCTGGCTGACGGCTTTGCAGCGGTGAATGGAAATCCCATCCCGCAACCAGTGCCGCCTATGCCACCATCACCGCAGAATTATACCATTCGCTCGCCAAACGGTGATCAAGTTTATTGCAACTACGATGTTGCAGCCAGCTACATGAGCTGCCGCTAAGGCTTAGGTGCGCCTGTTAGAAATTGGACAATATCAATGACGACGCATTATCGAACTAAAGTTTCCTGCGCATGCGGACACATGGGAGAGGTGCATCAGTCTGAAAACGATCAGCCATATAGCAAGCAGTGGGAAAATTACAGCATAACAGGGTTCGATGGAGATGATTATTACATCGAGGGATTTGCATCCCTCGAAGAGGCTATACAGAAAATGCGCCCCAAATGCCCTTCCTGCGGTGCGATTGGTCTAATAAAAGCGATATAAATCTATTATTGATCGGTTTTTCTATTCAAAAAGCATTGTCAAAATTTGATTTTGATTAGGTTTCGTTGACCGCTTTGGTTATCTTATCGTCTGTGGTTGAAACTCATACGAAATTACACGATAAACCGAAGCCCTGCTGATCCCTAACTGCTTCGCAATAGCTGATGGCTTGACACCAGAAGCATTAAGCGATCTCACAGCCTCACCATCCACTGACTTCTTCCTGCCCTTGTAGACGCCCAATGCCTTTGCTTTAGCAACGCCTTCCATCTGACGCTCTCGCCGCAGTGCCGTTTCAAACTCGGCAAAGACGCCCAGCATTTGAAGGAATGCACGACCAGCAGCACTAGATGTATCTATCGGCTGCTCAGTAGCTCGTAGCGTGGCCTTCTTAGCAGCGAGTGATTGTACGATGGCCTCTAGGTCTAAGAGTGATCTTGCTAAGCGATCAATCCGCGTAACGACAAGTTCATCTCCTTCACGCAGAAACGATAGGACCGTTTCTAGTTCGCTACGGCCCTTTGTAGTCGTCCCCGATTTCTGCTCTGATCTGACGACATCACATCCTGCAGCAGTCAATGCCGCGATCTGTATCCCGCAGTCCTGATCCGTAGTGCTAACTCTCGCATATCCGATAGATGTCATTTTATGTCTCAATAGGTTCTAGATGTCCCGTTATATGTGTTTCATAAATCGAGGACAATCCTAATGAGACACAAAACCTGTTTCTTCAGTTTGTCGCTTATTCGTATGCCTCAATGAGACGGCTCGTTTTTGAAAAACTGAGACTGAGTTTAATCGGATGTGTTTTCGAGAAACTAAAATGCAGACCTTCAGTCCGCATTGCGTGATGTCTCGCTGTTCGCTCGCTGAGTTCACTCATGCTCCAACATCATGACATTTGCTAAATTTGATTTCGTCCGAATTTGAATGTCAGGCTTTTTTATCCTGATTGAATGTGATGCGGTTTAGATTTTGGGCGCAACCTAGCTAAAGCGTCGGAACCACGTTCCTCGCCTTAGATCGGTATCCTGAATTCGGGATCCTTTGGCCGTGACTGATACGAGCTTGATGCTCACGGGCAATGCGTTCCAATGCGTCACTGCTATCGCCCTGCTAGTCGCAGATTATGAACTGAAGCTGATACTTCAGGTGAAACTCAGTCGGCCAAAACCATCTTTCGTTGTGTAGGAGGTGGAGCGGGCCGTTTCTTCGGCCGCAGTTATTCTCAGAATATGAACCGCATAATCGCCGTTCATGATCCAATTGTTTCCAGCGGCAGTATCTCTCACAGTGCTGCAGAACCGCTCCTCGTCTAGTTCGTCAGGTTTGGCGATAATCATATGTGCGTGGACGAGTTCGCCATTGCTACCGCCCTCGATAGCGAATGCGCTACGCAGAATGAAACGGTGATGCTTCCATACTGTTCGGCTTACGAGCCGCTTTGAGAGCGACTCTACGAACCCCACATGCATCTGCGTATAGATAGCGTCGTCGCCCTTTAGCCAAAATACGCCCGAAAGGGTCTCATCATTCGGAATCATTCGTCCCTGACAAAGAGACAACGTTATGAAATGGCTAGGTTTAATCCATTCGAAAGCAGAACCGTTGAAATGCTGCTTGTGATATGAGCAGTCGTATTGATTTTTTAAATTCATTGTTTTTCCGATAAATAATAACGCGGGAATTTGTTACTTTTTCCGTTACTATTTATCATTGGAGAGCAAATATGAGATTTTATTTATTAGATCAGGCCTGCGAACTACTTCGAGATATCGGTGTTGTTAATAATCGAAGTGAATTTTGCACGGATTGGCTTGGCCAAAGTGAGTGTTATTTGCGAACCCTCAATTTCAAGAAATCTGAGCCAAGTCTCGGTGTGATGGCGATCTGTGCCAGTCGGCTTCAGAAGGCTGGGGAGCAAATGATGTCATCTCCGCGATATCGCCATTATGGACACCGGTTCATTTTGCTTAGCGAAAAGTGCCATGCTGAGGTAAACGCGAAGAGCGTGGAGTTGGATTTGACTAGATAATTTTCTGGCGATCACGCTGCATCGCGCCCTAACTGTGAATGTTCGGTGGCCTCGACCATGAAGTCGTAGCAGCAGCGTAGCAGATTTTTTATTGGCTCTAAAACCGTTGATAATTAAGGGCTATTTGAATATAACGGTTAGCGAAGCGTTAAGCTCGAAACTGCTTTCTGCGATCAGTTTGGAAAGGCCCGGTTTCATCGCCGGGCCTTTTCTTTTGGGCAGTTTGAAACGAGGATTAAGCTGTTACGGCTTTTGGGGACCATAGTGTTTGCCCCGAACGCAGCGTCGGAAATAGAGCTTCGTCCATGATTGATGAAAACTTCAAGGGGATTGTCGTGAGACACGATGGTGCCATTGCCTTCATGCAGGGAGTTCTGTCTCGTAAGATTGATCATCCTGCTGTCGAAAAGGCATGGGGCGGGGTTCGGAAAATGACCGGGTAATAGGCTGCGATAGGTTAGGGCTAATGCCCAATCCTTCGTGGCTTGCTATGGTGAGGGCCAGACGTTGGGCGGAGGGGCTGGTTTGAGCGCGATCAATCGTTATGTCGACGAAGAACTGATGCGCCAGCGCATTGCCAATGAGGGCCATCGCCGCGTCATTGGCGGCCTCTGGGACGAGCTTGGCACCCTGCAGCGTGACTTTCTGATGGCCCATGGGTTAGAGCCCCATCATAAGGTCTTGGACATTGGCTGCGGGTCCTTGCGCGCGGGCGTACCCCTTACGCGCTATCTGGAGCCGTGCGGCTATTACGGCATCGACATCTCGGAAAGTCTGATCGAGACCGGGTACCAGCAAGAGATTATAGCGGCTGGTTTGGGTGACCGTCTGCCGCGTGATCATCTTCATATCACCGACGCCTTTGCGGTGCCCTTTGGTGTTTCCTTTGACTTTGGCATCGCCCAGTCCCTGTTCAGTCATCTAAGCCTCGACTATTTCGCCCAATGCCTCTCCGCGCTTGCCGGGACCTTTAAGCTTGGCGGTGTGATCTACGCGACCTTCTTTGAAGGGGAGGGCGAGCAGGTCGAGCGGCCGGAGGGCATTATCACCTACAGCACCCGTGATCCCTTCCACTTTCCCAAGGCCGAAATCTTGGCCATGGCGACCTCGGATTGGGCCCTTGAATGGGTCGGAGACTGGGGCCATCCACGCGGTCAGATCATGGTTCGAGCGCGGCGCATCTAGTGTTCCCCATCAATATCCCTTGGCCGAATCTGTAAGGGAGAGCATAGGGGAGGTCCTATGGTTTTGAGGGTGCGTTCCGATGAAGCCTCTGAATATTCTAATGATCTTAACCGCTTGCCTTGCCCTGCAGGGCTGTATCGTTGCGGGTGCGGCGGTAGGCGCGACAGGGGCGGTCGTTGGCACGGGGGTGAAGGTCGTCGGAGCAGTGGGCCGCGCCATTATCCCTGGTGAGAGCAAAAAAGATCGTGAGGCCCGTGAATTCAAGGCCTGGAAGAAAGCTCAAAAGGCGGATCGATCTTAGGGCTTCTGGCTCATAAATTCCAGATCCACCCTGATGGTTTCAAGCCATTCTTTGGCGGCTCTGTTCTCAATATCTTGCATCGCGATCTTGACCTTGCCCGCGAGCAGGGAAGGGCTGGGGGCGATGGTTACAAAGACATGGTGGGTGGCGTCCTCTAATCCGTCTGCCGCCAGCTTCAACTGTGTTTCATCATGATTTGCCGCGGCCAAGTTTAGTTCGGCATAGGCCACCCAATATCGGGCCTGAGCTTCCGAGGCGGCCGTTTCTAAGTCTGGTGTCATAGCAAATCCTCTTACGATGACCCTAGGGTAAGGCGTATCTTTGAGATATGTCGATTGTCATTTCGACACAGGTCGGACGGGCGAACCGGTCTGGCGCTTGAATTTTGGGGGCAATTTCGTCGTCTAGCCGAGGCGCAGGATCAAATGTCGGTTTATGGTGCCTCTGATTTCCATTATGCCAGCGCCTCTATGCGACAGGCTGGGCGCCCAAAATCGGGACCGCTGATGGCTAAGGGGAGACTGAGATCATGACCCATCGGGTTTTCATCGACGGTGAAGTGGGAACGACGGGTCTTCAGATCCGCCAACGCCTCGCCGCGCGCACGGACCTGGTGGTGGCCTCCTTGCCTGAAGATCGACGCAAGGACCCGGCGGCGCGGGCCGAGATGATCAACAGTGTTGATGCGGTGATCCTGTGTCTGCCTGACGAGGCCTCGCGCGAGGCGGTCGGCATGATCCAGAACGATCAGGTGCGGGTCATTGATGCCTCCACGGCCTTTCGTACAGCGCCCGGCTGGACCTACGGGTTTCCCGAAATGTCTGCGGTTCAGCGCCAAGCGGTGGCGACGTCAAGGCGCGTGTCCAATCCGGGCTGTTTTCCAACCGG
>CANCJE010000031.1 GCA_947378235.1 Caulobacteraceae bacterium
CATAACCAGAGGCCTTAAACAGGAACCGTGATCTTGTCAGGCTTCGATCTCACCACTTCCGCTGGGCGCCGCCGAGCCTATCTGGACTATCTGGTCAATGACCACGCCTTCTTGCGTGTTGGCTTCCAGAACGCCCATTGGATCACGCCGGAACTGGTGCGAACCAACCAGCCTTGGCCGTTCCAACTGGCTTGGTGGAAGAAACAGGGCGTGCGCACGATCATCAATCTGCGCGGTGGCTTTGATGGCAGTTTCCACGCGCTGGAAAAGGATGCCTGCGAGCGGTTGGGCCTGACGATGGTCGACTTCACCATCACGTCACGAGAAGTGCCATCGCGCGAGCGGGTTCTCGGCGCGCGCGACCTCTTTGCCTCGATTGAATATCCCGCCCTCATGCACTGCAAGTCGGGCGCTGACCGGGCTGGGATTATGAGTGTCTTCTATGCCCACTTCCGCCTTGGATTGCCGATCCGCGAGGCGATGAAGGAACTGTCGCTGCGCTATCTGCACGTTAAGCAGGGCAAGACCGGTGTGCTCGACTATGTGTTTGAACGCTATTTGGCCGAGGGCGAGCCGATTGGCCAAAGCTTCATCGACTGGGTGATGAGCGATGCCTATGACCCCGTCGCCATCAAGGCCGATTTCCGGTCACAGTGGATCGGCACGCTCTTGACCGAAAAGCTGCTCCGCCGCGAATAGGGCGGGTCTAGGCGCGTCCGGTCTGTCCAGACAGGCTGCTGGCGTGAACACCGATCTTGGCGAGGGCCTTGGACCATTTGTCATTGGGGTTGGGATCAAACAGCAGATCCTCATCCGCCTCGCAGGTCAGCCACACATTGTCGCGCAGTTCCTGCTCCAACTGCCCCGGCCCCCATCCCGCATAGCCTAGGGCCAAGATGGATCGCCGCGGCCCGCTGTCCCCGCCAATAGCTTGCAAGACCTCGCGGGTGGCGGTCATGGACACACCGTTGGCCACAGGCAAGGTGGCGGTTTCACTCACATAGTCATCGGTGTGCAGAACAAAGCCGCGCTCACGCTCGACCGGCCCGCCAATCAGAACGGGGGCAGGCCCCGCCTCGCTGATCAAAGGAATCTCAAGCGTCTTAAGCACATCGGCCAAGGTCACCCCATCGACTGGCCGGTTCAAGGTCACGCCCATGGCCTGATCTGGAGTGTGAACGCACAGATAGATGATCGATCGCTCAAAGCGCGGATCCTCGATCCCCGGCATGGAGATCAGGACCCGTCCTGCTAGGAAGGTTCGCTCACCGGCCTCACGCCATTCTTTGTTTCGATCAAACATGGAGCCAATGATCTGCTGACTGACAGTGGGTTTCAAGTCTTGAGCATCAATCATCAATGACAACTGCGAGAGTTCGCGCGAGTCAGGCTTGGCGAACGGCCATTGCGGCCTTATGTCGGAGCATCGCGCGGCAATTCGCGTGTCACATTCAATCAGGAGGGCCCCATGGCCATCAAGATCGGCGATAGCCTGCCTAAGGCAACCTTCATGACCATGACCGCTGAGGGTCCCGGCCCGGTCACTACCGATCAACTGTTCGGCGGCAAGCGCGTTGCCCTGTTCGCCGTCCCCGGTGCCTTCACCCCGACCTGCTCGGCCAAGCACTTGCCCGGCTTTAAGGAGCACGCCGCAGACTTGAAGGCCAAGGGCGTCGACACCATCGCCTGCGTTTCGGTCAACGACATGTTCGTGATGAAGGCTTGGGCCAAGGATCAAGGCATCACCGACGAAGTGCTGATGCTGGCCGACGGCAATGGCGACTTCACCAAGGCCTTGGGTCTTGAAATGGACGGCTCCAAGTTCGGGATGGGCCTGCGCTCGCAGCGCTATTCCTTCGTCGCCAAGGACGGCGTCGTCGAGAAGCTGAATGTCGAAGAGGGCGGCGACTTCAAGGTCTCCTCCGCCGACTATATGCTCGCCCAACTCTAAAAAAGACCCTGACCCAACCCTCTCCCACAGGGAGAGGGCTTATCCGCTCTTTCTTAGCCCTCGCCCCCTTGGGGGAGAGGGTTGGGTAAGGGGGACTTTACGCCCCGGCCTTTTTCGCAAAGGCCCAAGCCGTGTCGCCCAGAACCGGAACCCGCTCGCCCATGGCGATGGCATAGGGCGATGAGGCAGTTCCGTCGCGCACGCGGCCTGCAATGCCCTGACAGATGCCGCCAAGTCGGAACAGATTATAGGCGAAGAACCAATCAAGATTGGGCAGACCCGAACGGTTAGTCGCGGTGCAATAACGTTCCACCGCCTCTTCAATCGACGGAATGCCCGCAGCCTTCAGGTCCATACCGGCCAGTCCGCCGCGCTGATCAGACGGCATGACCCACTGCATCAGGAAATAGGTGAAGTCGGCCAAGGGATTGCCAAGGGTTGACAGTTCCCAATCCAGCACAGCCAGAACGCGGTTCTCGGTCGGGTGCAGGATCATATTGTCCAGACGATAGTCGCCATGGACGATCGAGGTCATGTCATCCTCGGGCGCACTTTGCGGCAAGAAATCCATCAGACTGTTCATCGATGGAATGACCTGGGTCTCTGAGGCCCGGTACTGCTTGCTCCAACGGTCGATCTGACGCGAGAAATAGTTCCCCGGACGGCCATAGTCCGCCAAGCCGATGGCGGCATAGTCGGTATTGTGCAGGGCAGCCAGAGTATCGATCTCCGCGCGATAGATCTCGCCCCGATCCTTTGGCGTGCTGTCTTCGAGGCGACCGTCCCACAGGATGCGGCCCTCAACCATGCCCATGACATAGAACATGGTGCCCAGAACGCTCTCGTCGGTGCAAAGGGCATAGGCCTTGGCGACGGGGAAGTTGGTCTTGTTCAAACCCGAAATGACCTTGAACTCGCGGTCCACCGCATGGGCCGAGGGCAAGAGCTTGCCGGGGGGCTTGCGGCGCAGAACATAGCGCTGATGGGGGGTGATCAGCTGATAGGTCGGGTTGGACTGACCGCCTTTGAACTGACGTACCTCTAGGGGACCCGCATAGTCCTCGACATTGGCCTGCATCCAATTGGCCAGAGCGGCCTCATCAATCCGGTGGCGTTCGTCGACGTCCTTGGTGCCGGAAAAGGCGTCTTGAGGGGCTTCTACGGCGGCCATGTGGTGTCTCCCGATCACGTGTTGGGCTGGAGTTTAACGATGGGGCCTTGCGAGACAAGGCCCCAAGGGTGGCAATTGGCCAGACTAGAGGGCGCGCCAGCCAATATCGGTTCGGTGAAAGCCTTCAGGCCAGTCGATCTTGGCAACCGCGTCATAGGCCTTGGCCCGCGCCTCGGTCAGGTCAGCCCCGCGCGCACAGACATTGACAACCCTGCCCCCGGCGGCGCGAAGGCTGCCATCGGCCGCACGCTCGGTCCCAGCGTGGAAGATGGCCACATCGGGCCCGAAATCCTGCTCAAGCCCTGTAATCACCGAGCCGGTGACCGGTGCATCCGGATAGCCCGGCGCGGCCAAGACCACGCAGATTGCCGCCTCATCATGCCATTGCGGCGCGGGAAGCTCGGCCAAAGTGCCCGTGGCGACGGCCAGCAGATAGGGCACCAGATCACTCTTCAGCCGCAGCATCAGCACCTGACATTCGGGGTCCCCGAACCGGGCATTATATTCCACCAGCCTTGGCCCGGTGGGCGTCAGCATCAGACCAGCATAGAGCACGCCGCGATAGGGATAGCCTTCTGCGGCCATACCCGCGACGGTCGGGGCGATCATCTTCTGCTCAGCCTCGGCCATCAGGGCTGGGGTTAGGACGGGGGTGGGAGAATAGGTGCCCATGCCGCCGGTATTGGGCCCCCTATCGCCATCAAAGGCGCGCTTATGGTCCTGCGCCACGCCGAACAGCATCGCGGTTCGACCATCGCTGAGGGCAAATAGCGATGCTTCCTCGCCGGTCATGAACTCTTCGATCACCACCCGCGCGCCAGCCTGACCAAAGCGCCCGCCGAGCATGTCGTCGATGGCGGCCTCGGCCTCAGCACGGTTCTCAGCAATGACCACGCCCTTGCCCGCCGCCAGACCATCGGCCTTGATCACATAGGGGGCGCTAAAGCCGTCAAGAAAGGCCTTGGCCGGACCGGCGGCTTCGAACACGCCATAGGCGGCGGTAGGGATATTGTGGCGGGCGGTAAAGTCCTTGGTGAAGGCCTTAGAGGTCTCCAACTGCGCGGCCTCTTGGGTTGGACCAAAGCAGGGGATGTTCAGGCGCGCTAGCCGGTCGGCCAGCCCGCGCTCCAACGCCGATTCAGGGCCAACCACGACCAGATCCGCCGCAATCTCTTGCGCCAAGGCCACCAACGCCTCGACATCGGTGATCTTGATCGGGCGGGTTTCACAAAGGGCCGCAATGCCCGGATTGCCCGGTGTTGTCACCAGACGTTTGACGAGCGGCGACTGGGCAATTTTCCAAGCCAGGGCGTGTTCGCGGCCGCCCGATCCGACGAGAAGAATGTTCATGGTCCTGCCTTTGGCGTGCAGGGCGGCGGGCGTCAAGTCGGGCTGATCGACAAGGGCCCGTGGAACCCTTTGCCCTCGGCTCACCTTGGCCTCTATAGTCGGTCCATGACTGACTCTGCGTCCAATGCTGCGGCCTTTTCGGTCTCCGAGCTCGCCTTCTCCCTGAAGCGGACTTTGGAGGATGCCTATGGTCATGTGCGCCTGCGCGGCGAGGTGTCCAAAGTCACGCGTCACAGTTCCGGCCACGTCTATCTGACCCTCAAGGATGATAAGGCGGCCATTGACGGGGTGATCTGGAAGGGCGTCGTGCGCGGGTTGGCCTGTCAACCCCAGCAGGGGCTAGAGGTCATTGCGACCGGCAAGATCACGACCTTCCCAGCCTCGTCTAAATATCAGATCGTTATCGACAGTCTCGAACCGGCTGGCATTGGGGCCTTGCTGGCGCAGCTCGAGCGATTGAAGGCCAAGCTCCAGACTGAGGGCCTGTTCGATCCGACCAAGAAGCGGCCGATTCCGCAGATGCCGACGGTCATTGGCGTCATTACCAGCCCAACCGGCGCGGTGATTCGCGACATTCTCCACCGCATCCGCGAGCGCTGGCCCTGCCATGTCCTAGTTTGGCCCGTGGTGGTTCAGGGCGATCAGGCCGCACAGCAGGTCGCCGCTGCCCTTGCCGGTTTCAACAGCTTGGGGCGCGATAGCAAGGTGCCGCGGCCTGACGTCCTGATCGTGGCCCGCGGCGGCGGGTCGGTCGAAGACCTCTGGGCCTTTAATGACGAGGCCTTGGCCCGCGCTGTGGCGGCCAGCACCATCCCCGTCATCTCTGCGGTCGGGCATGAGACTGACACCACCCTGATTGATTTTGTCTCGGACCGCCGCGCCCCGACCCCGACCGCCGCCGCCGAGATGGCGAGCCCGGTCTTGGCAGAGCTGAAAGCCGCCGTGATGGATCTGGACCGTCGGCTCATGCGGGCGGGGGGCCGTCTCTTAGAAGATCGCCGCGTGCGGCTTTCGGCCACCAGCCGTGGCCTACCACGTCCTGCGGAGCTGCTGTCGGTCGCCAGCCAGAGGTTCGACCTCTCAGCCGGACGGCTCAATGCCGCTCTGGAGCGCAATGTCAGCCTGCATGACCGCGACCTTATGCGCTTTGCCGCCCGCCTGACGCCCAGCCTGCTGGACCGCCCTCGCCGTCTGAAGGCCGAGCGCTTAGGTGACTTGGCCCGCCGCCTCGGTCTAGCGACACGTCGCACAGCCGATCAGGCCGAACGACGGGCCAGACTGCCCGATCTGACCGCGCGAATGACCGGCGCGGTGGAACGTAGACTGTTGGCGGCAACCGAGCGTCTGTCTGGGCTCGACAAGCTTCGGCTATCCTTCGACCCGAACCGGCCTTTGGAACTGGGCTTTGCCCGCGTGCACCATGCCGATGGCAGTCTGGCCAGAAGCGGCGCTGAATTGAGTGAGGGCGAAGCGGTACGACTGGTCTTTGCTCAAGACAGCCGCCAAGCCGTGATCAGCGAGGGCCCTGCGCCGCCCCCCCTGGCCAAACCCGCAAAGAGCCTGGCCAAAAAGGCTGCAGATGGCTCGCAAGGCAGCCTGTTCTAGACCTAACGGTCCTAAAGGGTTAAAAGGACAGCATGAACGCTTTCGACAGAGATCAGATTTCAAAGGCTGGAGAGCCTGCCGTCCTACATTACGGGGATGGCGAGTTCGCGGTGATGAAGCCGGGAGCCTTTGTCCTTTGCGCGGTGACGGGACAAAAAATCCCTCTAGAGGCCCTGCGCTATTGGAACCCCATCGCACAGGAAGCCTATGCCGGTCCGGAGCAAGCCTTAGCGCGTTGGCAGGCCTTGAACCCGAAATCCTAAACGCCCCCAAGTTTCGGCAGGCCCAAGTTGAATGGTTGGTGAATTTTTAATCGTTACAGTTGCCCTTCACTTTAGATAAAGTGTAACAGTGACGTCTTGAAGCAGATTGAAACCCCTTCTACAGAGTTGCCAAATCATAGGCCCTAAGGCCTTTTCCTAGGTTTGAAACGATCAAATAGGTCTCTGGAGCCTCCGATAATATGAGTGCCAAACTTGGCGCGCTCCGCGTGTTGTTGATCGATGACAATGCCAATATGCGCTCGATCATAGCTGCAATTTTGGAAGGTATCGGCATCAAGGATGTGCGACACGCCAAGGACGGTGAAGTTGGCCTGGGTGTTTTGCGCGAGTGGCCCGCTGATATCGCCATAATCGACTATCTAATGAGCCCGATTGATGGCTTGGAATTTACCCGCAAGATTCGCCTCGGTCGCGGCGCTTTGAACAACCAAATGCCCATCATTATGGTGACTGGATATGCCGACCGGGTCCGCGTTCTCGAAGCACGTGATGCTGGAGTCACAGAATTGGTTGTGAAGCCCGTGACCGCCAACGCAGTCCTGACACGGTTAAATCAGGTCATCTATAAGCCTAGATCCTTTGTCCGGACAGATAGCTATTATGGCCCAGACAGACGACGCCGGAGCGACCTAATCTATGATGGCCCCCTGAGGCGACGGCTCGATATCAACCCTAGGACAGGCGTCGTCCACCTCTAGCGCAGCTAAAGGGCAGATTTAGCGACGCGCTCAGCAAGATCGGCATAGACCTCACCGGGCCAACGCTTGTGGACCCAGAACCATTCTTCCGGGCGCTCCCTTATCCGGTCTTCCATGAACCTATTAATCAGGCGAACACCCGATTCGATGTCAGCGGTGCGATCCCCGGTCCGGGGCACGGTGATGGGATCATGCACAACCACCTTGAACCGCGCGCCCTTGGTTCGCTGCACCGACATGGGCTGAAGCACTGTGCCGAAACGGAGAGCCAGCCGCGTTGGCCCCGGCGCGGTGTGGGCCATATGACCAAAGAAGGGAGCCGCGACGCCGCCATTGAACTTTTGATCATTCATCAGCGCGACGGACTCGCCACGCCCCATGGCCTCGAGTAGTTCGCGCGCGCCATCGCCGCCCTTGGGCGCAAATAGCCGCACACCGTAGCGGAACCGGCTCTTTTTGATCCGATCATCGACATAGGGGTTGTTGGCCGCCCGGTAGGTCATCTGGCAAGTCACGCCGGAATCAACGATCGCCGCAGGCATGACCTCCCAGTTGGACAGATGACCTGAGATAAAGACCACCGGCAGGCGCTCAGAGGCGATCTGATGCAGGCGCTCGACATTGACCACCTCGACCCGCCCCGTGGACGGCAGGATCCGGTCCATCAGCGAAAATTCAGCAAAGGCGCGGCCAAATCCGTCCCATTGCGCGACGAGCACCCGCTTGCGCTCAGCCTCGGACATGTCCGGAAAGGCCAGCCGCAGATTGCGATCCGCAACCTTGTGAGCCCCCGACAAGGGCCCCAAGGCGCGCAAGACCGCCCCGCCCATGGCCGAGGCCCAATCGACCGGCAACAGTCGAAACAGGGTGGTAAAGATGTCAAAACCCAACGCTTCTAAGCGCCAGATCACATCCTGCTGTCGTGAGATTTTCGGGTCGGACATGCCTCTGTTTAGTCCGCCAAGGCCGGTCCATGCAACGGACAGCTTTCGCCTGTTGGGAGATCGGCATGCGCCTTGCGGGGGAATCCCCTGACTGTCCCGCTTTGAGACAGTCGCACGGACAGGATATCTCCTTATGATCGGCGACATTGATCAGCACCTCGGCAATCGCGTTCGGCGGCGCAGGCGGCTGTTGGGCCTTACTCAGCACCAATTGGCCGAAATGGTCGGTGTACGGTTTCAACAGGTCCAAAAATACGAATGCGGCGCTAACCGTATGTCGGCGGCCCGTATGTGGCATCTGGCCAAGGCACTTGAGGTGCCCGTGGCCTATTTCTATGACGGTCTGTCAGATGGTGCCGAACCCTCCTCGTCGGTCGCCTATGGGCCGGTCGGCGAAGGGCGCGACATGTTCGCCCAAAAGGAGACCCTCGACCTGATCAAGGCCTATTACGACCTCGGTGAACGCCCGCGCCGTCGTCTGCTCGATTTGGCCAAGTCCTTGAACGGCGACCTAGAGCCTCTCTAAGCGATCTGGCTTTTCAACGCCCCGTCGTCAGGCTAAGCCATAATCTATGAGCACCCTGACCCACGATCGCCTCCGGTCTCTAGAAGACTTCATCCTTCGCCTGAACGCCGAGGCGGCGCAGGTGATCTTGCCCCTGTTCCGAGCCGACCATGGGCTGGAGAACAAGGCCTCTCACGGGGCCTTCGATCCGGTGACCGCGGCCGACAAGGGGGCCGAGGCCGCGATCCGGCAATTGATTTCCAAGTCCTTTCCAGATCACGGCGTGATCGGAGAGGAATATGGTCAAGATCGCCCCGATGCGGAATTTGTCTGGGTTCTGGACCCCGTCGATGGCACCCGCGCCTTTGTAGCGGGCCTGCCGGTTTGGACGACCCTCATCGGCCTGCGCTATCAGGGCGCACCGGTCCTTGGCCTGATCGGCCAGGCCTATCTCGACGAGGCCTTTGTCGGCTCCAAGGCCCTCGGTTCGCGGCTTATTCGAGGCGAATCATCGGTTCCGCTCCAGGTCCGGGCCTGCCCTCAACTCAGCGACGCTGTCATAGCCACCACCGATCCGGGTCTGTTTGACGCCCACGAGGCGGCGGCTTGGACCGATGTCCGCGCCAAGTCCCGGCTGGCTCGGTTTGGCTGCGATGCCTATGCCTATGCCATGGTCGCCCTCGGCAAGATGGACCTGATCCTCGAGACCGGCCTGAAGAGCTGGGACATTGAGGCCGCCATCCCGGTGATCGAGGGGGCTGGCGGTATTGTATCAGACTGGCACGGTCGCCCGATCGGCGCGACGCCGGCTCTGGCCGGTGGGCAGATGGCGATTGGCGGAGATCAGGCCTGCCTCGAACAGGCTCTGGCCTGCCTTACCCAAGCGGCCAAGGGCTAGGGCGCAACCTCGGAAGCGAGCGCGTCAAAGGCTTGCCAGAAAGGTGCACGCAGGACATCGGTTTCCATCAAGATTTCATGGAACGCGCCCTCGACCATCTGGTGATGACCTTTGGCCATGCGCGCGGTAACCACCGCCTGCTCGGCATTATCAACCAAGGCTTCCGCGCCCGCGCCCAGCACAATGACGGGAATTCTGATCTGTGTGACCGCCTCATTCTTGGCCAGCCAATCACAGGCCTGAAATGCAAATTTCAGCCAACTCCAGGTCGGAGACCCAAGGGCCAGATCGGGACAGGCCGTGATCTGGGCAAAGGCCCGATCAAAACGGCTCTGATCATGGGTCAGGGCATTGTTGGCAAAATCAGACACAAAGGGCTTGCCAGGATCACCCAGCACATAGTCGCCGCCTCTACCCAACAGGACCATGGCTTGGGCCAGCAAGCGCGTCACCGCCTTGGGCCGACCACCGGTATTGAGACCAAACATCGGGGCTGACAGGATCGCCGCGCTAAAGCGGTGCTCACCGTGGCCAAGCGCGAGCGCCGTTAAGCAACCGCCCATCGAATGCCCCATCGCGATCCACGGCTTGGGCAGGCGAAATTCAAAAGTTGAGAGCAGGGCTTGATAATCGTCTAGGAAGGGTTGGGTCCCTTCGGCATGGCCCTTGAGACGGTCGGGCAGCATGCGGTGCGACAGGCCTTGGCCGCGCCAATCATGGACCAGAACCACAAAGCCTCTGGCCTGCAGGTCTGAGACCACTTCAAAATATTTTTCGATCGCTTCGGTCCGACCGGGGCTGAGCACCACCGACCCTCGGACCTTTGCGGGGTCCTTAGACGCAAACAGGGCCGCACGCAGACGCGCACCGCCCTGTCCCGTGAACCATTCCGCCGCACCGCCCGTCGGAACGGGTGCCTGAGGTAAATCAAGCAGGGGCGCGGCGGCGGTCAAATCCTTAGCCCCGGGCCTTAGCCATGATGGGCTGAAGCTTCATGGCCACGGACATGTCGCCATTGACCTTAATCTTGCCCTGCATGAAGGCCATGGTGGGGTCGAGCTTGCCATCGGCCATCGACTGGAAATCGTCAAAGGCAATGACGATGGTGCAATCGGCAGGCTTGTCGTCGTTGGTCACAGAGCCGCCATCGATGTGGATGAAGCCGTCACCCTTGAAGTCGAACTTCAAAGTCTTGCCGAGGCCGGAATCTTCGCCCACAGCGCCAGCCATAACGGCGGTGATTTCTTGCAGCGTAGCCATTTTACGCAGTCTCCTGAAGGTGCGCCGTTGCTTGCGCAGATGAAATTTCAGCCGGAAAACAATTGTCTGGCCGAGCGCCAATTTGCCGACAGAACCCTCAGAAGTAAACACCGTAAAGACATGAAATTTCGTTCATTTTTTAGGGTTTAAGGGGCTTGCGAAACCGCAAAGTCATCCTATCACTTTCACCAATGGCGTCGAATGGTGTGTGATCAAAGCCAGGGTTCGGTGCCTGTCCCCGCGCAGATGACCGGCGCACGGGCGGCAAGGTCCAGACGCCGAAGGGATGATCGGTATCGTCCAAAGGATTGGCGTTGATCTGGCTGGCCTCTTCGAAAACGAAGCCCGCCTCCTTGGCCAGTTGCTTGACATAGGCCTCTTGGACATAGCCGTCAGAGGCTAGGGCATCTTGAACACGATCGGGCTTGGCCCGGTGCTCTTCCACGCCCAGAACGCCGCCGGGCTTGAGGGCCGCATAGGCTGAGGCGAAGGCCTTTTCGGCGATTCCCGCCGACATCCAGTTATGAACATTGCGCAGAAACAGCACCAGATCGGCCTTGCCATCGGGCGCGACCGGACCAGACCTTGGCCCAAAGCTCGTGATCTTCACCGCGTGATAGAGTTGGGGGGAGGACTTAATCTTGCTGGCAAACTGTTCCTCGACCTCTGAGAGGGACGGATCTTGCGCACCGGCCTCAAGACCGGCCGCATAGAGGGTGCCGCGATTTTGGGTCAGGTAAGGTCCCAAAATATCGGTATACCAACCCGCTCCGGGCCAGAACTCGACCACCGTCATGCCCGGCTTCAAACCCCAGAAGGTTAAGGTCTGTATAGGATGGCGCCAGCGATCGCGGGCCCTGTCCTGTGCTGGACGCCAGTCACCCGCGACGGCCCAAGCCAGACTGCCAACCTTGCTTGCGGCCTTCGGCTGATCCGCAGCCTTGTCGCCCGCCGCCCCTTTGCGACCACAGGCACTCAAGGCGAACGCAGCCGCCGCTGAAGCCAGAATAAACCGGCGCGAGGTCAAGCGGAGAGCGCCGTCGCGCTGACAGCGGGGGCGATTTCGACACCACAGAGCCCACACCCATCCCGTTCAGATTTTGAACTCATCATCGACCAGCCCTAGCCCAAGCCCTCAGGAAAGTGTGAACCTGACCGCTGCGGCCGTTTAGGGCAACCCCGTTCGCTTAGCCTCTCTAAACTGTGAGAACCGGCCAAAATAACGCCCCCCTTGCGCCGTCAATTTTGATCCCCACCTATCATTCGAAGGCGCTGGATAACCGGGCCTTTCAGGATCAACGCGGGGCCCATTTGGGACCGTGTGATGGCCTGCCCATGAACCACAACCTTGCTTAACCCAAGAAGGATGTTGCTATGCGTACGACTGATTTTTCCCCGCTCTATCGCTCCGTGGTCGGCTTTGACCGTTTGGCGCAGCTCCTGGAATCCGCTGCGGCCACCGAAGGTCCGACGGGCTATCCGCCCTACAATATCGAGCGAACCGACGAGAACGCCTATCGGATCGAGATTGCGGTCGCCGGCTTTACGCCTGACGACCTGACGATCGAGGTCAAAGAGAACCTGCTCACCGTCCAAGGCCGCAAACCCGCCAGCGAAGAGACCAAGCGATATCTGCATCGCGGCCTCGCGGCTCGCAGCTTTGAACGCCGGTTCCAATTGGCCGACTATGTGGTCGTGACCGAAGCGGACCTCGCCAACGGTCTGCTCTCTGTCTCGCTAAAGCGGGAGCTTCCTGAGCAGCTCAAGACCCGGAAGATTGAAATTACGACGCAATCAGCCCCCCTGATTGAGACGACAGCCCAAGCCGCATAACCCCGCCTAGACTTGGGATGGCCCCTGCCCTGCATGTCCTTCCCCCGGGGATGGTGTGGGGCGGGGTTTTTATCCCTCATCATAACCTGACCTAGCCGTTGCCGCTCCAACCCGTAATCCGGTCAAGGATGGCACCTTGGACTTGGCATCCTTGGATGTTGGCGCCTGTGAAATCTGCGCCGGTGAGATCAGCATCATTGAGTAAGGCATCGCGAAGATCCGCCGTCGCGCCCTTTACGCCGCGAAGACTGGCTGCCCTCAGGTCGGTCTGTATAGCGCGCCCATCCATGATGTTGAGGGTGCTCATTTGCACCTGTTCAAGATTGGCGAATGACAGGTTCGCCCCGGTAAGCCGCGCGCCGCGAAGGTCTGCGAACCGAAGATTACAGCCCCGAAGGTCAGCACCTTCCAAATGAGCACCCTGCAGGCCGACCCCCTCAAGATCGAGACCAAAGAAGATCGCGTTTTTCGCAGAGAGCCCCGTCAGCAACATGCCACGCACGTCTGAGACAGACCGAAGATCTGTATCATCAAAGATCGTTAGCTCACCCTCGCGGCCCGAAGTGTCACACCACAGACTATAGTTTCTCAAGAGCTGGCCGTACGGGCGGTCTGGCATTACCCCATCACGAATAATGCCCGTCATAAGGGCTCGGTCCATGACGCAGCCATGGGTCTTTGCCCCGATCAAGATCGCACGAGACAGATTGGCATCGGACAAGGTTGTGCCCGATAGGTCGCAACCCGAAAGGTCTGCATTGCTCAGATTGGCCGATTTCAAATTTGCTCGGACCAGACGGCAATCCTTGAGAATCGCATTCGAAAAGTCGGCGCTCATGGCGACAATACCGCCCAATTGAGATCGAGAGAGATTGGCCCCTGAAAGATCGGCAACGGGCGCGCCGCGTCGATTGGCCCAGAGTGAATGGGCAATGAGGCCCTGTGTGTGGTCCGAAAGAGCAATCGAGCCCTCTCGAAGATCGGCCTCGAACAGGTCGGCCTCTGTCAGGTTGGCACCGCGCAAGGAGGCACCTCGTAGGTCGGCGCGGCGAAGTTGGGCCCCGCGAAGGTCGGCATCGGAAAGGTCGGCCCCAAACAGCGTGGCATTCTCGAGCGAGGTTCGCAAAAATTTTGTGCCGCGCAGGGTCGCGCCGGTAAATTCGGCCTCAGAAAGGTTTTTACCGCTCAAGACCCGTCCCGAAAGGTCCATCCACGAAAAGACGGCTCGCGCGCCACCGGGCCTGGCGCTTTTGAGTCGCTCGTGCTTGTCACAGATCTCATTGATCTGTGCTTGGGTCGGGCGCAATGGCGGTTCGAGAGGAGGCGAGGTGGCCATGTTAGCTGCCTATAGTGACGTTTCCATCATCAACAGCATGGACCTCAACCCTTAATGAAACCAATCTTACAGCGCGGCCGCCAACAGTCCTGCGCGGGAAAGTTCCCAGGCCAGCGGCCCGCCCCGAGGGGTCCAGAGCCGCGTATAGCCCGCCTCACCATATCGAAGCAGCGCCGCCGCAAGGCCCTCTCCCGCCTTCGGTTCGAACAGGGCGTCGAAAGAGGTGCCATGGTCAGAGGCTTCGACCAACGGCTTTCCCGTCGTCAGGCGATGGACAAAGCCCGCGCATAGGATCCTCGCCTCATCGGCCAAGAGACCGGTTTCAAAGGGCAGACCCGCCTCGCCCAGTCGCTCCAAGCCTTGGCCCGAAGCAAAGGGTGACGGGTCTTCACACGCAATCACAACCCGAACCACGCCTGAACCGGCCAGACGTTCTGCGCAGGAGGCATGGCCCGAAGACCTTGCCCCGCAAGGCTCCAAGGTCACATAGGCCGTCGCGCCAACCGCACGATCGCCCAAGGCCGCGAGGGCCTGTTCTTCGGCATGGGGCCGACCACCCGGTGCCGTCGCCGCCTCGGCCAATATTTCCCCATGCTTGGCAATGACGCAGCCGACCGAAGGGTTCGGCCAGGTCGAGCCAAGATTGGCCATCGCGATCGCAATGGCCCGGCGCATCAGCAGGATGTCGCCGGTGCTGAACATCGGGCTAGGCGCGCTTTGGTAGGGGCTGGGCGCGGGCCTCATCGAGATAGCGCGCCGACACTGGCTTGAGGTCCGCGTCCAGATCGATCAGCAAAGGATTGCCGGTCGGGATCTCGACCTCGGTGATCTCGCCATCGGGCACGGCGAACAGATGCTTGACGATGGCTCGAAGGCTATTGCCATGGGCGGCCACCAGAACCGTTTTGTCGGCCTTAAGCTGCGGCGCGATATCAGACTGCCAATAGGGCAAAACCCGATCCAGCGTCGTCTTCAGGCTTTCGGTGTCCGGAATGGCGATACCGGCATAGCGGCGGTCCTTGCTGAAATCATAGGTCCCGCCGGGAGCCAAGGGCGGCGGCGGCACATCATAGGACCGGCGCCAAACCAAGACCTGGGCGTCACCATGGACTTGCGCCGTCTCGGCCTTATTCAAACCGGTCAGTCCACCATAGTGACGCTCGTTCAAACGCCAGTCCTTGGTCAGGGGCACCCAAGCCTGACCCGCCGCTTCGAGGGCCAGACAGGCCGTGCGGATCGCGCGGGTTTGAACGGAGGTATAGGCTTGATCGAAGGCAACGCCTGCGGCGGCTAAGAGATCACCTGAGCGGCGCGCCTGAGCCTCGCCCTCAGCGGTCAGGTCGACATCGACCCATCCGGTGAAACGATTCTCAAGATTCCACTGGCTTTGGCCGTGACGAACGAGGGCGAGGGTGGGCATGGGACCAGACTGTTCCTGTGACAAGTCCTTGCTGGCTATGGCTCAGACGGCCCGCCGTCAAGACGCCGATTGCAGCACAGCCGAGGCTGTTGGCTCAAATCACGCAGGCCTGTTATAGGAAGCTCATGTCTGATCGTCTCTTTTTCATCAGTCTGGCCTTAGCGGCCGTGGCGCTGATCGCTTTTTCCCTCGTCTGGCCTCAAGGCCTCGGGGACCGTTCGCCTGCGCCCTTTGGTCAGCCCCCAGCCCAGCGGACGCCCGCCATGCAGGCGGCGATGAAGCGCGAGCGCGATCATGCCAATCAACAGATGCAGGCCAGCGAAGCGGCCAAGGCAAAGGCCGTTAAGGCACCACCCCCGGAACAGCCCCAATGACCGCCTTTGATGCCATATCCGTCGGACGGCGCGTCCTTGCCAGTGAAGCCCAGGCCCTAGGCCTCATGGCCGATGGATTGGGCGAGGCCTTTGCCGCCGCCGTTGAAACCATCTTTACCGCCAAGGGCCGCGTGGTCCTGACCGGCGTGGGCAAGTCTGGCCATGTCGGGCGCAAGATCGCCGCGACGCTGGCCTCGACCGGAACACCGGCCATGTTTGTCCATGCCAATGAGGCCAGCCATGGCGATCTGGGCATGATCGGCGTCGATGATGTGGTTCTGGCCCTGTCGAAATCGGGCGAGGTCAAGGAACTGACCGACGTCATTCACTATGCCAAGCGTTTTGGCGTTCCGCTATTGGCCATGACCGCCTCTGCGGGTAGCGCCTTAGGCAAGGCCGCTGATATTCTGTTGCTCCTGCCCGATGCGCCTGAAGCCACCGACGGGGTCAATGCGCCGACCACCTCGACCACCTTGCAGATCGCGCTTGGCGATGCGCTGGCCGTAG
This sequence comes from Caulobacteraceae bacterium, assembly GCA_947378235.1. GTDB lineage: Bacteria > Pseudomonadota > Alphaproteobacteria > Caulobacterales > Caulobacteraceae > CAISGS01. The sequence continues at coordinate 16,137 of CANCJE010000031.1, forward strand.
CGGTGCTCGAGCGCCGAGGCTTCACCGCCGATGATTTCCGCATCTATCATCCGGGCGGAAAGCTCGGCGCAATGCTGCGCACGGTTGCCGATATCATGCACGGCGCAGCGGACCTGCCTCTGGTTGGGCCGCAAACCATCATGTCCCAAGCCCTTCTGGTCATGACCGAAAAGCGCTTTGGCTGCGTCGGGGTGCAAGATCAGACCGGACAGCTGAGCGGATTGATTACCGATGGTGACCTTCGCCGCCACATGGACGGCCTGCTCGGCCTGACCGCCGGACAGGTCATGACCGCCAAGCCCCGCACCGTCGGACCACAGATGCTCGCCGCAGAGGCCCTGCGCCTCATGAACGAATGGCGCATTACGGTCCTATTCGTGGTCGAGGTCGGTAAGCCTGTCGGCATCTTGCACATTCATGATCTGCTGCGCGCAGGCGTGGTTTAGGCCGGTAGCACCCCCTCAGCCAACCCTCTCCCCCAAGGGGGCGATGGCTAAGAACGGCAAAGCCCTCTCCCTGAGGGAGAGGGTTGGGTGAGGGCCTTGTTTCGCCTAGGCGACCGCCGCGGCCTTAACCGCGCCAACAATATTATCCACCACCTTGGACACCAGCCTGTCATCATCGCCCTCGGCCATGACGCGGATCAGCGGCTCTGTGCCGGAGGCGCGGACCAGAACGCGGCCGTTCTTGCCAAGCTGGGCTTCACCGTCAGCAATGGCTTCCGTGACCAGCGCGCTTTCCAGCGGTTTTCCAGCCGAAAAACGAACATTCTTTAAGCGTTGCGGCACGGGCTCAAACTGGCGGGCAAGGCTGCTCATCGGCTGCTGCGCCGAGACCAGCACCGCCAACACCTGAAGGGCGGCGATCATGCCATCGCCCGTGGTCGAAAAATCGGACAGAATGACGTGGCCAGACTGCTCACCGCCAAGATTAAAGCCGCCTTCGCGCATGCGGGCCATAACGCTACGGTCCCCGACGGGCGTGCGCTCAAGCTTAAGTCCGCGCGCATCCATGAACCGCTCAAGGCCCAGATTAGACATGACGGTCGCAACGACGCCGCCGCCCTTGAGCCGATCTTCAGCCGCCCAAGCGCCCGCAATAATGGCCATGATCTGATCGCCATCGACGACATTGCCGTGCTCATCACAGATCACCAGCCGGTCCGCATCGCCGTCGAGCGCAATGCCAATATCGGCGCGATAGTCACGGACCGCCTTGGCCATGGCCCCAGGATGGGTCGAGCCGCAATCGGCATTGATGTTCATGCCATCGGGCGAAACACCGACCGAAATCACCTCTGCACCCAACTCATAAAGGGCCGTCGGAGCGACCTTATAGGCCGCACCATTAGCGCAATCGATCACCACCCTCATGCCTGAAAGGCTGAGGTTACGCGGGAAGGTGGCCTTGATAATTTCGACATAACGGGCCTGAGCATCGTCAATGCGCATGACTCGGCCGAGACCGCGCGGCGAGGCGAGGCCCTCTTGCAGACCCTCATCCATCAGGGCCTCGATCTGCAGTTCGTGCTCGTCCGAGAGCTTATAGCCGTCAGGACCAAACAGCTTGATGCCATTGTCGGCAAAATCATTGTGCGAGGCGGAGATCATCACGCCAATATCGGCGCGCATAGAACGGGTCATCATGGCCACCGCAGGCGTCGGCAGGGGGCCGAACAGGCGCACATCCATACCCACGCTGGTAAAGCCCGCCACAAGAGCCGGTTCGATCATATAGCCCGATAGCCGGGTGTCCTTGCCGATCACCACCAGATGACGTCGGTCCCCGCCGCGCTGGAACAGCTTGCCCGCCGCAAGACCGACCCGCAGGGCGACTTCGGCGGTCATGGGATGGCGATTGGCTTCACCGCGAATGCCGTCAGTTCCAAAATAGGCGCGCTTGGTCATGGAGACGAATAATCCGAGAAATGATCAGAAATGAGGATTTACCCGCCAAACCCTCAACGAGTGCTAAATCCGCAGCGGCCCACCGGGGCTGAGCCATTGTAACCTATAATCATGTCCAAGGTAAATTTAGCGCGAAGTGATTCGCAGCGCCTCGGACCGGAGCGGCAGACCTAAGATGTGCGGAATCATTGGCATTGTCGGTAAGCAGCCCGTCACCGAACGGCTGATGGATAGTCTCAAGCGCCTAGAATATCGCGGCTATGACTCCGCCGGGGTGGCAACCATTGTCGACGGCAAGATTGAGCGCAGACGTGCCCAAGGCAAGATTCGCGCCCTCGAAGATCGCTTGCTGAATCAGCCTCTGAGCGGCACCATCGGTATCGGCCACACGCGCTGGGCCACCCATGGCGCGCCCAGTGAGCGCAATGCCCACCCCCACACCTGCGGCCGGGTCACCCTGGTTCACAATGGCATCATCGAGAATTTCGCCGAACTGAAGGGCGAATTGACGGCTCAAGGCCACAGTTTCGAGAGCGACACCGACACCGAAGTCATTGCCCATCTGATTGATCGTCAGCTTAGCCTTGGCGATAGTCCGGTTACCGCCCTGAAGAACACGCTGGACCAGATCACAGGGGCCTTTGCCCTCGCGGTCCTGATTGCCGGCGAAGACAATATGATTATGGGCGCGCGCCGAGGCAGCCCGCTCGTGGTCGGCTATGGCGTGGGCGAGATGTTCATAGGCTCCGACGCTCTCGCCGTGGGTCCCTTTACCAACCGCATCGCCTATCTGGATGAGGGCGACTTTGTGGTCATCGATCATGACCGGGCCCAGATCTTCGATGCCTCTGGCTCGGCCGTCGACCGCCCGATCAAGATTGTTTCCGCCGCCGCAGCCCTGGTCGAAAAGGGCAACTATCGCCACTTCATGGAAAAGGAAATCCATGAACAGCCTGAAAGCTGCCAACGCACCTTGGGGGCCTATACCGACGCCCTGACCAGCCGCACCCTTCCCACGCCAGGCCTCGATTTTGCCAGCGTTGACCGGATTCAGATCGTGGCCTGCGGCACCGCCTCCTATGCGGCCCAGATCGCGCGCTATCTGTTTGAACGATTGGCGGGCCTGCCGACCGATGTCGAGATCGCCTCTGAGTTCCGCTATCGCGACCCGGCCCTCCTAACCACGACCCTGGCTGTGGCCGTGTCGCAATCGGGGGAAACCGCTGATACCCTCGCGGCCCTGCGCTGGTGTAAGGCGGCGGGCCTGCGTACCGCCGCTCTGGTCAATTCCCATGAATCGACCATGGCCCGCGAAGCCGACTTCCTGTGGCCAACCCATGCGGGTCCAGAAATTGGCGTCGCCTCAACCAAGGCCTTCACAGCCCAGATCACAGCCCTCACGGCCTTGGCTGTCACCGCCGCCGTGCAACGCGGCCGCATCGATGCCAGCCAAGAGGCCAAGCTGGTCAAGATTCTGCTCGAGGCCCCGCGCCTCATCGCGGCCTCTCTCAAGACCGAAGAGGCCGTTCGCGCCCTGGCCATCGACACGGCCAAGGCGCGGGACGTGCTCTATCTGGGGCGCGGCCCCATGTATCCCCTGGCTCTGGAAGGCGCGCTAAAGCTCAAGGAAATCAGCTATATTCATGCGGAGGGCTATGCGGCAGGCGAGTTGAAACATGGCCCCATCGCCTTGGTCGACGAGGCTACCCCGGTGATCATTATCGCCCCGCACGACAGTTTCTTCGAAAAGACCGCCTCCAACATGTCCGAGGTCATCGCACGCGGGGGACGGGTCATCCTGTTCACCGACGAAGAAGGCGGCGCCCATGCACCCGCCGGGGTCCGTGTCGTGATTGCCCCAAGCAGCGATCCCTTGATCACGCCTCTGGTCATGTCTGCACCGATCCAGATGCTGGCCTATTATGTTGCGGTCCAGAAGGGCGCTGATGTCGATCAGCCGCGCAATCTGGCCAAATCGGTTACGGTGGAATAAAGGCTAAGGGGTCTTTGGTCTGCTTGACGGAGATAAGGACGCCTAACGGGTCAGATCATGGTCCCGCATTGGTACGGAGAGCCTATGAAACCCGTTCGCAAAGCCGTTCTACCCGTGGCGGGTCTTGGAACACGCGTCCTTCCGGGCACTAAGGTGACCCCTAAGGAACTGCTCAACGTCGTTGATCGGCCGATCCTGTCCTACATCATCGCCGAAGGTCGCGCCGCCGGGATCGAGCATTTCGTCTTTGTCACCGGCCGCTCCAAGGGCGCGATTGAAGACTATTTCGACCATCAGGTGGAACTGGAGGCCCAGCTTCAGGCCAAGGGCAAGCTCGACATTCTGGCAGAGCTGCTCGGGGAACTGCCGAGGCCCGGTGAGATGAGCTTTGTGCGCCAGATGGCCCCGCTGGGTCTGGGCCATGCGGTCTGGTGTGCCCGCGACATTATCGGTGATGAGCCTTTTGCGGTGATGCTGCCCGATATGGTCATGAGCGCCGCCAAGGCACCTCTGGCTCAAGCCATTGAGGCCTACAATCAAAAGGGCGGCAATATTGTCGTGGTCGAGCCCTGCCCAGAGGGTCAGGCGCACCAATATGGCATTGTCGCGTTGGATAATCCTTCCGGCCGCCTAAACCGCATGACCGGCATGGTCGAAAAGCCCGCCAAGGGCACTGAGCCCTCCAACCTGTTCATTTCAGGCCGCTATATCCTTCAGCCTGAAATCTTTGGCCTGCTGGCCGAACAGGGCAAGGGCGCGGGCGGTGAGATCCAACTGACCGACTCCATGCTGACCCTGCTCAAGAGACAGGACTTCCACGCCTTAGAATATGAGGGTGTGACCTATGACTGCGGCGACAAGCTCGGCCTATTACGCGCCAACATCGCGCTGGCCCTCGCCCGGCCAGAGATGGAAGCCGATGTACGGGCCATGATGCGAGACCTGTTGGGTTAGGCAAACAAGACCCCCTTTGATGCTACGCATCGCTTCCCCCAAAGGGGGAAGTACCGGCAAAGCCGGGGTAGGGGGCTTCCTCGAACATCTCCGCGTCATTGCGAGGCGCAGCGCGCCGAAGCAACCCAGGGGAATGTCAATTCCGGTTCGAGTCAGCCCCCTGGGTTGCTTCGCTGCGCTCGCAATGACGAGGGTAAAAACAAGGCACTCACTACGGCCCGCTCCCACAGGGAGAGGGCTAGAACCGATTGAGCCCTCGCCCCGTTGGGAGAGAGGGCCTAAGTGAGGGGGTGATCATCCCCATTAAAACTCAGTGACCTCCCCCGCCATCCTGCTATCCCTTAGGCAAGGATCAGGGGAAAGCCGGATGGCGTCGGAACTGTTCATCTATGGCTTTGGGTTCAGCGGCGAGGCCTTGGCGCGGCGGATGGCCCAGCGAGGCTGGAGCCTGTCAGCCACCGCGCGCACCCCTGAAAAGGCAAAGGACCTGAGAGATCAGGGCATTACCCCCGTCGATCCCAACGACCGAGCGGCGATGGTTACCGCCATGGGCCGAGCGCGCGCGGTTCTGATCACCGCACCGCCGGGACCGGAGGGCTGCCCTGCCCTGCAACAGATCGTCCCAGCCTTGGCCCAGTCCGGCGCCTTTCCAGACTGGATCGGCTATCTGTCGACCACCGGCGTCTATGGCGATCTGAAAGGGCGTTGGGCGTTCGAGGGCACGCCGCTCCGAGCCAGCTCGATGGAAGGCGCGCGCCGGGTGGGGGCTGAACAGGACTGGCGGCAGGTCGGACAGGGGATGGGGCTGAGCGTCACCGTCTTTCGCCTGCCGGGAATCTATGGCCCCGGCCGCTCGGCCTTTGACCGGTTAAGGGCGTGCAACGCTTCGCGCGTGATCAAGCCCGGGCAAGTCTTTTCACGCATCCATGTCGAGGACATAGCCAGCGGCCTTGCGGCCTCCATCGACCGGCCCCGCGCGGGCGGCATCTATAATCTGTGTGATGATGAGCCTGCGCCGCCGCAAGACGTGATTGCCTACGCCGCGACCCTCGCAGGCCTGCCCCTACCGCCTGAAGTGTCGGTCGACAGCCTGCGCCCCATCGCCCAGCGCTTCTATGCCGAGAACAAACGCGTCTCCAACGCCTTGGCCAAGCAGGAACTGGGCTGGAAACCGGCCTATCGGACCTATCGCGAGGGCCTAAACGCCATCTGGGCCGACGAAAACGCCTAGAGACGCCCCATCAGATCTTCAGTCAGGGCTAAGAGTTGCTCGAGGTCTTCAAGCCGCGACAGACGATGGTCACCGTCCTTGATCAGGTTGAAGCTGACATCCGGGCTCTGGAGCGCGTTGCTCAAGGCCATAGCGTGGGCCCAAGGCACATCGGGGTCTTGCCCTCCTTGTAACACCCGCACCGGACAGCGGATCTCAACCGGGCCGGGCAGGATCGACCACTGAACCCCATCAGCCAGAAGGGTCGCGGTCAGGGGGTAGGGCTCCTCACCATAGTCCGAAGGCTGCATATAGAGCCCCTCACTCAGCAAGGCCTCCTTGGCCTCTGGGCTGAGATTGGGCAGCATCAGGCGATGGGTAAAATCCGCTGCGGGCGCGATCAGAACCATACCGGCCACGCGCTCTGGCCGTGCTAAGGCGGCCAAGCAGGCCAGCCATCCGCCCATGGACGATCCGACCAAGACCACCGGTCCAGAGGTCATCTCATCGATCACCGCCAGCGCATCCTCGCGCCAGCGCGTGATGGTCGCGTCCTTAAAATCCCCTGTCGACAGACCGTGGGCGAAATAGTCGAACCTGAGAAAGTCGCGCCCGGTTGCCTGCGCCCAACCGGACAGGGCCTGCGCCTTGGTGCCGGTCATGTCGGAGCGAAAGCCGCCAAGCCAAATGATCGTTGACCCCTCACCGTCGATCCGCCGCCAAGCCAGATAGCCGCCATCTTCGCGATCCAGACGCCCTACCTTTTCTGCCATGGCGCCAAATCCTTTCCTTAGGTAATGGTCGGTGTCTCTTAGACCCGCCGACCGTCCCGAATCACTGAGGTAAACAGTGAGGCAGACTCAAGGGTCAAGTCCAAGGATTACCACCCTGTCGCTACCCGCACACTTCACCTTGCTGCAAGTCATTCCGGAACTGGAGACCGGTGGGGCGGAGCAGACCGCGCTGGATGTCTCGGCTGCGGTCGTGCGCGTCGGGGGCCGCTCGATGGTCGCGAGTCGAGGTGGCCGGATGAGCGCCCGACTGGCCGAGGCTGGCGGGCAGCTTCTGACCATGGATTTGAAAACCAAGAACCCAATCAAGATCATCGCTAACGGCTTGGCCCTGGCGGCTTTGATCAAGCGCGAGCAGGTCAGCCTGATCCACGCCCGGTCTCGCGCGCCCGCCTTCAGCGCGCTGATCGCAGCGAAGCTGGCCAAAGTGCCGTTCTTAGCGACCTATCATGGGGTCTATAATGCGCGCTCAGGCCTCAAGCGGTTCTATAATTCGATCATGACGCGGGGCGCTCTGACCATCGCCAATTCCGACTATACCCGCGCCCACGTCATTGCCGAGCATGGCGTGGCACCTGAGAAGGTCATTGCCATACCGCGCGGGGTCGATCTGACGCGATTTGATCCGGCGATTGTTTCTGCTGAACGCGTCGCAGCCCAGCGAGCCAAATGGGGATTGGAGGCAGGCGATAAGCGCCTCGTGCTGTTGTTGGCCGGTCGCCTCACCCGCTGGAAGGGCCAGCGCCTGCTGATCGATGCCTTGGCCGCGCTTAAGTCTGCGGGACAGGGCGAGGTGATCTTGATCTTGGCCGGTGATGCTCAGGGGCGAGATGGCTACCGGGATGAACTGATCGCGGCGGCCAAGGCTGCCGGTCTGGAGGATCAAGTGCGGCTGGTCGGCCATTGCGATGACATGCCCGCGGCCTATCTGGCCTGCGACGCCGCCGCCGCCCCCTCGCTCGAGCCCGAAGCCTTTGGCCGCACAGCCGTCGAGCCTCAGATCATGGGCCGGCCCGTTCTGGCCGCTGATCACGGGGCTTTCCGGGAAACGGTGATCGTCGGCGAGACGGGCCTTCTGCTGGCCCCCGGCGACGTCAAGGCGTGGCAAGCGGGTCTGGCTAAGCTCTTGACCCTCAGCCCCAAGGGCCGGGCCGAAATGGGCGCTGCGGGCCGCGAACGGGCGGTCAGGCTCTTTGGCGTCGAGGCCATGACGGCTGCGACCCTTAAGGTCTATGAGCGGCTGGTCGGGAGCGCGGCATGAAGCCGATCCTGATCATCAAGCTTGGGGCCCTCGGTGACTTCGTTCTGGCGCTGGCAGCAATGAAGCGCATCCGCCTCGCCCACCCTGAGGCCAAGATCACCCTTTTGACTACCCCGCCCTATCAGGCCCTCGCCAAGGCCAGCGGTCTGGTCGACATGATCGAGACCGACGGCCGTCCCAAGGGCTGGCGCGAGACCCTAGAGCTGATCCGGCGGCTGAGGCGGGCAGGCTATGGCCGGGTCTATGACCTTCAGACCTCATCGCGCTCGAGCCGATATTTCTTCGGCCTCCTGCCCTTTGCACCGCAATGGTCGGGCATCGCCAAGTTCTGCGCCCTGCCCCACCGCAATCCTCAGCGCGACGCCATGCACACGCTGGAGCGGCAGGCCGATCAGCTGCGCGATGCGGGCATCTGGCCCGATGCACCGGTCACGCCGGGATCTGCGCCGCCGCCAGACCTATCCTTCGCCGCCCAAACGCCCGTGCCCCTGCCAAGGGACCTGAACAGACCTCTGGCCCTGCTGGTGCCCGGCGCTTCGCCCCACCGGCCCGAAAAGCGCTGGCCGGTGACGCAGTTCGCTCTGCTGGCCCAAAGCCTGATCGCAGA
>CANCJE010000032.1 GCA_947378235.1 Caulobacteraceae bacterium
ACCCTTGTCCTGTTGCACCATAGGACTTCGGGAGTCATATAGGCTCGATGAGTGAGCCCTTTTTCCATCTTCAGCCGACCCATAACCCGCATCGCTGGTATCTGCCGATTGATCCCAAGATCTGCGTCGGACCGCCGGACAAATGTTTCATGTTTGGCGGCGTCGGTCTGGCCAGCGCCATCCGCGCGATGGAGCAGACCTGCGAGCGGCCTGTGGTATGGGCTACGGCGCAATATCTGTCCTTTGCGCGGCCGCCGTCGGTTGTCGATCTAGACGTTTGGGTCCCGGCCCATGGCAAGTCGAACAGTCAGGCGCGAGTCATCGGCCATGTCGGCGATAAGGAAATCTTCACGGTCAATGCGGCCCTGGGTCAGCGCGACAATGAGATTTCACAGACCTGGCTCAAGGCCCCCGATGTTCCGCCCCCGTTGGACTGTCCCTTGCGCGAACATTGGCGCGATCAACGCGACATGCTGCATGGCCGCCTCCAGACCCGCGTCGCCTATGGGCAGGACCGCAAGAGCGGCACGCTCAGCCCCGATGGCCGCTCGATCCTGTGGATCCGGCCAACACCGGGCATCATGATCGACCGAGCCATGCTGGCGGTCATTGCTGACTTTGTGCCCAGCGGCATCGGCAGCGCGCTTGGCCGTGCGGCGGGTGGCAACAGTCTCGACAATACCATCCGCTATTGCCAGTTCGTGCCGACCGAATGGGTGCTGTGCGACATCCATGTTCAAGCCATCCATGGCGGCTTTGCCCACGGCTCGATGTCGATGTTCGCCCAGACCGGGGAACTGCTGGCCACAGCTAGCCAATCCCTGATCCTGCGTATTCACCAAGAGCCGAAATGACCAAGGGCGCGGCGCTGCCCCTCGCGCCGCTGCGCTCGATCCAGTCCCTGCGCGGGATTGCCGCCCTGTCGGTCGTTCTGTTTCATATCAGCCAGTGGATGCCGATCCCCGAAGGCCTGACCGGCACCCCCTCCATCGGGTCGGCGGGTGTGGATCTGTTCTTTGTGATCAGCGGCGTGGTCCTTTGGCTATCGGTCAATCAGCGGGACCAGAGCGCCAAACAGTTCCTGCTCGGCCGAGCTCTGCGGGTCGTTCCAGCCTATTGGATCGCCACACTGGTGGTCGCTTCATTGGTTCTGATCGATGCCAAGAACCTGACGGCGGCGCACTTTTCGCCGCTGCATCTGGTGTTGTCGCTGTTCCTGATCCCGCACCTCAATCCGGCGGGCGAGCCCTTCCCCCTTCTGCCCGTGGGCTGGAGCCTGACCTATGAGGCCCTGTTCTATCTGATCATGGCCATCAGTCTTTGGCGCAAACCCTCTAACCCCCTGATCTTTGTCACCATGGGCCTGATCGGCTGTTGGATGTTTGGCTTCATCAGTAGTGACGCAGCCTTTTTGATCGCCAATCCCATGCTGACCGAATTTATCCTTGGCCTATTGATCGGCCAAGCCCTGCTCAGTCGCGCCCTGCCCGGCCCTCGCCTTTCAGGCCTATTGCTGGTCCTGGGCATAGGTCTGTTGGCGGCGCAGTATTCGGCCGTCACCGATTTTGGCTTTTGGCGGGCTCTGGTCTGGGGTGGTCCGTCGGCCCTGATCGTTGCCGGTGTGGCGGGGCTAGAGGCCTCAAGGCGCTGGCCGCGTCTGACCCTACTCGAAGGTCTGGGCGAGATCTCCTACAGCCTCTATCTGGTCCACTGGCCCGTGACCTGGATGTTGGGCCGTCATTGGCCCGGCGTTCATGGCCTTGGCTATGGCGCCGCCGTGATCGCGATGGCCCTCCCGACCGCTTGGCTGTTCTGGCGGCTGGTCGAGCGGCCTTCGCTAAAGGGCCTGCGACGCAGGTTTGAACTGGAACCGGCAGGTTCGGGGCCTATAGTGGGCTCATAAGATCATCCTAGGGAGAACAGAGATGGGACGGCTTCAAGGTAAGCGCACAATCATCACCGGAGCAGGCTCAGGCATTGGCCGCGCCACCTCCAAGGCCTTTGCCCGCGAGGGTGCCAGCATCCTTTGCGTCGACAAGACCGACGCGGTTCATGAGACCGTCGAAGCGATCCTTGCGGCGGGCGGCCATGCGATTGGCATGACGGCCGATGTTGGGGTTGAGGCTGAGGTGATCGCCTATGTCGACCGGGCCATCGCCGAATTTGGCGGGCTGGACATTATCTATGCCAATGCTGGGATTTCGGGCGGGATGGTGCCTTTCTTTGACCAGACCGTGGACTATTGGAACGAGATCTTGCGGGTCAATCTGATCGGTCCATTCTTGGCCATCAAGCATGTCGCGCCGCACCTGATCAAACAGGGTAAGGGCTCGATCATCTGCACCGCCTCGGTCGCAGGCATCCGCGCCAATGCTGGCGGCTCGCCCTATTCTGCGTCAAAGGCCGGGGTGATCTCTCTGGTTCAGACCAGTTCCAACGCCTTTTACGGCACCGGCGTTCGGGTCAATGCTGTCTGCCCCGGCCTGATCGAGACCGGCATGACCAAGCCGATCTTCGACAATGCCCGCGCGCGCGGCAATGAGGACAAGATCGGCCAGCTCAATCCCATGGGCCGCTATGGCGAACCTGAAGAGATCGCCAATATGGTCCTGTTCCTCGCCTCGGACGAGGCCTCCTATGTCAATGGCCAAGCCTTCCCGGTTGACGGTGGCCTGACCTCGACCCTGCCCTTCGTTAAGCCGCGCACGAGCTAATCTCGCGCTTTAAGCCTAACGATCAGACAGTAGCGCGCGCTCAATTGACGAAATTGGGCGCGCGTTTTTGCATGCTGGAAAGTACCGCCTCGATCTGATTGGGCGAGCCGATCAGAGCCGACTGCTCGACACTTTCGGCCAGCAAGATCGCCCGCTGATCCCCATCGTCAGCCAGATTCATCAGGCGCTTATCGGCGCGAATGGCGTCAGGGTTCTTACTGGCCACATCGCGTGCAAAGGCCAAAGCCTCGGCATAGGGATCGGCGCAGACCCGCGTCGCGAGACCCAGGCTCAGGGCCTCTTCACCGGTAAATTGGCGGCCGCTATAGGTCAGTTCGCGGGCCTGATCGTCGCGGATCAGACGGCGCAGCAACGCAATGCCAGCCATGTCTGGCACGAGGCCCCACTTGATCTCCATCACGGCCATGCGCGCATCGGGCGTCACAAAACGCATGTCCGCCCCGAGGGCCAATTGAAAGCCGCCCCCGAAGGCCACACCGTGGACCGCGGCTATGACCGGAACCGGAATTTCGCGCCAGACCATCACTGCATGTTGAGCCCGGTTGGCACCGCCCTCTGTGCGCGGGGTCTCGACCAGACCGGTCCCGCCCTTGCGCTCGCCCGAAGCCATCTTGTCGAAATTGCCCATGTCCAGTCCAGCGCAGAAGGCCCGGCCAGCGCCGGAGAGCACCACTGCGCGAACACCGGCCTCAGTCTTCAACCGCTCACCGGTCTTGACCAAGGCTTCGAACATGGCGTCATCCAGCGCGTTCATCTTGTCGACGCGGACCAAACGCACGTCAGCGACGCCGTCTTGAATCTCTACTGTGATGCGATCTTCCATAGGGGTCTCTCCCGAACCTAGCCGGTCGTTTGCTCGACCTAGCCTTTGACATGACGATATATCGAGGCCTTAGCCCTTGTCAGCCCAGACCTTAGGTCAACCTGTTGTTCAAGCGGGCCTAAACTTCATGGCGATGCCGTTCATGCAGTAGCGCTTGCCGGTCGGGGCCGGACCGTCATCAAAAACGTGCCCCAGATGGCCGCCACAGCGACGGCAATGGACTTCAGTGCGCACGCTAAAGAGCGACTGATCGATTGAGGTGCGCACCGCATCCTTGATGGGCCGGACGAAGCTGGGCCAGCCGGTGCCAGAATCGAACTTGTCCTCCGACCGATAGAGATCAAGGTTACAGCCCGCGCAGACAAAGACCCCTCGGCGCTTTTCATGGTCCAGTGGACTGGATCCAGCCCGCTCGGTGGAGTGATCGCGCAGCACAGCATACTGATCGGGCGAAAGGCGCTTGTGCCACTCGGCCTCACTGAGCGTGACCTCGAACCGCTCACCGGCGGTGGAGGCAGCAAAGGCCGATGCCTCACCCAACAGATTGATGAGCAGGGCCGAACCGGCGGCCTTTATCAGAAGCTGTCTACGATCGATCATATCCGTCGCTCCTTATGGTTGAAAAAATCCTAGGCAGTCCACCCGGAGGGTGAACCTTGGCGCGTCAGCAAGGCCCTGAGATAGTGCGAATAGCTCGATGAACCATTGAAAATGGTCTGGGCGCGCAGGGTCTGCTCATCAATGAAACCCATATGGAGGGCGACCTCCTCAGGGCAAGCGATCTTGAAACCCTGACGCTTTTCCAAGGTGCGGACAAATTCGGCCGCTTCCAACAGGCTGTCGGGCGTACCCGTATCCAGCCAAGCATAGCCGCGCCCCATCAACTCGACGGACAGGCGGCCCCGCTCCAGATAGGTACGATTGACGTCGGTGATCTCATATTCCCCCCGAGCCGAGGGCTTGAGGTTGGCGGCAATATCAACCACCGCCTCGTCGTAAAAATACAGTCCCGTCACCGCCCAGTTGGAACGCGGCGAGACCGGCTTTTCTTCGATGGAAATGGCGCGCTTGTCTTCGTCGAACTCGACCACACCGTAACGTTCAGGATCTTGCACATGATAGGCGAAGACGGTTGCCCCCGCGCCATTGGTCTGGGCCCGGCCAAGCAACTCCGGCAGGCCCTGACCATAATAGATATTGTCACCAAGGATCAGGCAGGAGGGTGAACCCGCGACAAAATCTGCGCCAATGACATAGGCCTGAGCCAAGCCATTGGGTTCGGCTTGCATACGATAGGACAGAGACAGCCCCCACTGCGAGCCATCACCGAGCAGCTTTTGAAACTGCGGCAGGTCATGGGGTGTGGTGATCAGCAAAATATCCCGGACCCCCGCCAGCATCAGCGTGGTCAGGGGATAGTAGATCATCGGCTTGTCATAGACCGGCATCAACTGCTTGGACGTGACGAGGGTCATGGGGTGCAGACGCGATCCGCTGCCTCCGGCCAAGATGATACCCTTCATGCGTCTGGTCCTTCTGGGGAGGTCGCGATGTCCTTCAATATGTGATCCAGCGCCTTTGTCCAAGCCATGGGTTGCCAATCTGCCAAGCTCGCGAATTTCGAACTGTCCAAACGAGAATTGGCAGGTCGCACCGCTGGGGTGGGATAGTCGGCCGTGGTGATCGGTTTGACCCGTGCGCTCGCAAGGCCGAGAGCGCCTGAGCGCTCAAAGGTACCCGCCGCCAGATCGGCCCAACTGGCATCATCCGCGCCCCCAGCATGATAGGTCCCGGCGCTTTGCGGGCTGCGCGCCAGAAGCTCTAGCGCTGCAAGCCCTGCCTGCGCGACGGACCGTGACCAGGTCGGCCGACCGATCTGATCCGCAACCACGCCGATTTCGTCGCGGGTCTGTGCCAAGCGCAGCATGGTCTTGACGAAGTTGCTGCCGAAAGCGCCCACGACCCAGGCTGTGCGAAGCACAATGGCCCGGCCGCCAGCAGCCAAAACAGCCTCCTCGCCCGCCCGTTTCGAGAGCCCATAGACCGACCGAGGGCCGGTCGCGTCATCTTCTCGGTAGGGTCGATCCAAAAGGCCATCGAACACATAGTCGGTGGAATAGTGGATGAAGCTGATGTTTTGCGCCGCACAGGTACGCGCCATCTGGCCTGGAGCGTGGGCGTTAAGCTGGAAGGCTTGCGCCTCTTCCTGCTCGGCCCGGTCAACCGCTGTATAGGCGGCGGCATTGATCACGGCAGACGGCTTGATCTGAGCAATCAGAGCGCCGGGGTCGCCACCTGCGGCCAGATCTAGAGTTTCCCGACCGGCAAAGATCATGGCGATCTGTTGGCTGCGAGACAGACGCGCCAACTCTTGGGCCACCTGCCCGGTCCGGCCAAAGACAAGGATGGGGGCGCTCTGCATCGGATTAGAAGGGCGAGACGAAGGTCTTGAAGCCACCGGCCGCCCGATCCTTGTCGGCCAATACCGCATCAGCCGCGTTCACCGGCCAGTCGATGGCCAGATCCGGATCGTTCCAGACAATGGCCCCCTCGGCCTCAGCCGACCAATGTTCATTGACCAGATAGGCCACATGGGTATCGGGCTCGAGGGTGCAAAAGCCATGGGCAAACCCTACCGGCACCAGAATCTGGTTCCATTTTTCCGCTGAAATCTCCGCGCCGACCCACTGACCATAGGTCGGCGAGCCTTTGCGAATATCGACTGCCACATCATAGATCCGGCCCGACAGCACGCGGATCAGCTTGTCTTGCGCAAAGGGTGGGGCTTGGAAATGCAGGCCTCGAACCGTGCCGACGGGCCGCGACAGCGACTGATTTTCTTGGATAAAATCGATCTCGATACCGGACTTGCGCAGGGTTGCGCGATTCCAGGTTTCACTGAAAAAGCCTCGATCATCACCAAATTGGCGCGGCCACAGCAGTTTGACCTCAGGAAGGGCGAGCGATTCGATGCGCATTAGGCTTTAGACTTAACATCGACGCCAAGGCGCTGGCCATCATAACGATCACGAAGGGGCTGCCACCAATCACGATTGGCGAGATACCATTCCACGGTCTTGCGAAGGCCCGTGTCAAAGGTCTCTTGCGCCGACCAGCCCAGCTCAGACTTGAGCTTGGTTGCGTCAATGGCATAGCGTTGATCGTGACCGGGACGGTCCTTGACGAAGGTAATGAGGCCTCGGCGCGGTCCTGTCGCGAGGACGGGGGTCAGTTCGTCCAACAGATCGCAGACCGAATGCACAACATCCAGATTGGTCCGCTCATTATTGCCCCCGACATTATAGGTCTCGCCCGGTCGGCCCTTGGTCGCGATCAAGGTCAGGGCGCGGGCGTGGTCATCGACATAGAGCCAGTCGCGGATGTTCAGGCCATTGCCATAGACCGGCAGCGGCTTGCCCTCCATCGCGTTCAAGATGGTCAGGGGCACGAGCTTTTCTGGAAAATGATAAGGGCCGTAATTGTTCGAACAGTTGGAAACCACCACCGGCAGGCCATAGGTATGGAACCAGGCCTTGGCCAGATGATCGGACGCGGCCTTAGAAGCCGAATAGGGCGAGCGCGGATCATAGGCGGTCGTCTCGAGGAAATGGCCCGTGTCGCCAAGGCTGCCATAGACCTCATCGGTCGAGACATGCAGATAGCGGAAGCCCTCCTTCTTTGCCCCCTCAAGCCCGCGCCAATAGACCAGCGCCGCCTGCAGCATGACAAAGGAGCCCACCACATTGGTGAAGATGAAGGGATCGGCCCCATCGATCGACCGGTCGACATGGCTTTCGGCGGCCAGATGCATGACCAGATCGGGCTGAAACTGAGCAAAGGCCGCCGCCATGGCCGGGGCGTCGGTAATATCGGCCTGCAGGAAGCTATAACGGTCTGAGTTTTCTACCGGATTGAGCGAAGCTAGGCTTGAGGCGTAGGTTAGTTTGTCAATATTCAGGACTGTGGCGTTCTCAGACAGGACCAGATGGCGACAGATCGCTGAACCGATAAACCCCGCACCTCCGGTAACTAAAACTCTCATAACCGACCTAAACCACTATGTTTTTTAGCGACCAATGCCTTGCCTTAACAGCCGGATCGCTGTTTTGGAACCCAAATTGACCCCAGCGGTTGATCAAACATAGCCAATCATGCCAATCCATAGGCTCAGTCATTGGTGCCCTATCCTCCAACCTCTTGACGCCCGACGGCGCCAATGGTCACGGCAGGAGTTTCGAGGTGGTTCTTGTCTAACCTACAACAGATGCCCCTGTGGTCTCAGACCGTGAGCCTCTGTGAGGACCTGCGCCAGTGGGCCATCGGTCACGGCTATCCGATCTGGATGAGGCTCGGCATTGACCATGATCAAGGCGGTTTCTTCGAAAAAATCGACCATCACGGAAATCCGGTCGCCTTGCCAAGGCGAGGCCGGGTCACGCCCAGACAGCTCTATTGTTTCGCGATGGCTGCGGAGTTGGGCTCGCCCCTCGATAGCAACACCATCTTACAAGCCAGTGTCGAAACCTATTTGGCACGGTTCTTCCGTCCCGATGACCTGATCCGCACCCTAGTAGCCGCCGATGGCTCGGCGCTGGACGATACCGTCTCACTCTATGACCAGGCCTTTGGCCTCTTTGCCTTGGCCAGCGTCACCCGAACCCAACCCCAGATCCTAGGCCTAGAGGCGCGCGCCAAGCGTCTGCTCGAGCAGCTCAAGGCGCGGCAAGCCAATCCCTTAGGCGGGTTTGACGAAACTGCCCCGCGCACCCTCCCACTCCAGTCCAACCCTCACATGCACCTGTTTGAGGCCACCCTAGCCTGGACCGAGGTCAGCGAAGATCCGATCTGGCAAGCCCAAGCCGACGAGATAGCGAAGCTATGCCTATCCAAGTTCATTGAGCCGAGCCTAGGCTGTGTCCGCGAATATTTCGACGGGGATTGGAATGCGAGCGCGGGCGTTGAGGGCCTCAAGTTCGAGCCCGGTCACCAGTTCGAATGGGGCTGGCTGCTTCTTCGCTGGGGCAAGGCCAAGTCCCGACCAGACGCCATTGCTGCGGCCCGCAAGATGATCGCGCTAGCCGAAACCCACGGCATCGATCCGGTCCGTGGCGTGGCCTATAATGTACTGCTCAGCGACCTTAGCGTTCATGACGCTCAGTCTCGGCTCTGGCCGCAAACCGAGCGGATCAAGGCGGGGATTTTGTTGGCTCAGATGACCGGCGATGCGGATGCCCTGCGCGGCGTGGTCGAGGGGGCCCTTGGCCTTCTCAAATATCTCGATGTGCCGATCAGGGGCCTTTGGCATGACCGCATGCAGCCCGATGGTCGTTTCATCGACGAGGCCGCACCGGCCAGTTCGTTTTACCATATTATCTGCGCCATCGTGGAACTGCACCGAGCCGTGCAGGCCGAGGGCTAAGGCGCGCTAGGTCTTAGCCTCTCGCAGGGCCTTTATGGCGGCAATGGCGAGTTTGAGATCCTGAGCGCGGTCCATCGGCAGGACCACCAGACCTTCTGACGTCGACACCACGACCAGATTGTCGACCCCGATCACAGCGACAGGCACGCCATCGGTCCAGATCAGGCTGTTTGATGTCTCGATGGCCACAGCCTCGCCGTGCAGCAGATTAGCCGCAGCGTCCTTGGTCCCCAGACGGTGAATCTCGCTCCACGAACCGACATCGGCCCAGCCCATGGAACAGGGCGCAACGGCGGCGAGCTTGGTCTTTTCCATGACGGCAATATCAACCGGTTCAGACGGACAGGCTCCAAAAGCCTCCGCATCGAGCCGCACAACCCGTCCCTCGGTCGAAGCCCCGGACCAGGACAGACCTGCCTGCTCGGCAATCTTGGGGGCCAAAGCCGCCATCTGGCTCAGCATGACCTCTGGGGCGAAGAGGAATATGCCCGCGTTCCAGACATAGTCTCCCTCGGCCAGATACTGTTCAGCACGCTCGCGAGTAGGCTTTTCGGCAAAGCGGCGGACAGCGAAAACGCCCTCATCAAGCCGGTCACCCTGCTGAATATAGCCATAGCCGGTCTCGGGACGGTCGGCCTCGATTCCAAAGGTCACGATGTGGCTGGCAGCGGTCTTCGCGGCGGTGGCTATGACCCTCATAAAGGCCTCAGGGTCGGCAATGATGTGGTCGGCAGGCAAGAGCAGGACGAGGGACGCAGGGTCCAGATCTCGCACAGCCGCCGCTGCAATATAGGCCGCTGCCGCCGTATTGCGGCCAAAGGGCTCCAGCACGATCTTGGCGGCCGCGCGATCCACCGCTGCAAGTTGCTCATCGATGGTGGCCAGATGGTCTTCAGCGCAGATGATTACGGGGGCAGCAAAGGTCAGGGCACCGCTGTCCTTCGCCCGAAGAACCGTGTCCTGCAGCATGGTGCGCTCAGAGCCTAGGGCGTGGAACTGCTTGGGCATGCCCGGATGGGACAGGGGCCAGAGCCGCGTGCCTGCGCCGCCGCTCAATATGACCGGGGTGATCTTGCAATTCGTCAAGGCGCTGAACTTCCCAACTGAACCGATCCCCGTCCCAAACCTTAATCCCTAGACCTCTTGGTTATAGGCCCCAACCTCTGGGCGCTTAGCCAGCCGAGGCTTTACCTCTTGATGGAACAGGGCGCGCATATCGTCAGCCGATTGGGTGCTCTCAACCACGACCACGATCTCGGGCTTGTTGGACGAGGCGCGGACCAGAACCCAGCTACCGTCATCGAGGGCCACACGCACGCCATTGACCGTGATCACGTCCTTGATCTTGCGACCGAGAATTTCGCCGCCTGCAGCCGCAAGGTCTTGGTACTCGCTGACGATCGCCTCGACCACGCCATACTTTACCTCATCGCCGCAATGGGGCGACATGGTCAGAGAGGTGAAGGCCACCGGAAGGGCCTTTTTCAGGTCCGACAGTTTGTGGCCCGGATTTCGATCCAGCATGGCCAAGATCGCCGCCGCCGCCGTCAGACCGCAGTCATAGCCGCGCCCCAGATCGCCCGCGAGGAAGAAGTGGCCGGACTTTTCAAAGCCTGCCAAGGCCTTCAGCTCAGCCGTCTTTCGCTTGATATAGCTATGGCCGGTCTTCCAATAGACCGTCGTGCAGCCATTGGCCGCCAGCACCGGATCTGTGGCATAGAGGCCCGTCGACTTCACATCGACAATGAATGTTGCGCCGGGGTTGAGCGGGGCCAGATCGCGGGCCAGCATCAGGCCGATCTTGTCGGCATAGATCTCTTCGCCCTCATCATCAACGACGCCGCAGCGGTCGCCGTCCCCATCAAAGCCAAAGGCCAGATCGGCACCGTGCGTGCGCACCGCCTCGGCCATGGCCATCAGCATGACATGGTCTTCGGGATTGGGGTTGTATTTTGGGAAACTGTAGTCGAGATCACAGTCCATCTCGATCACCTCAACCCCCATCGCCCGCAAGGCTTGCGGCGCGAAGGCACCGGCCGTGCCATTCCCGCAGGCGGCAATGACCTTAAGCGGACGCTTGACCTGCACGCGCGACGCCGCATCGGCGATGAACCGCTCTGCGACCCCGTCAATACGGGTCAGCGATCCGCCATCACGTTCGACAAAGGCACCGTTGGTGACGATGTCCTTCAGCCGGCCCATCTCGTCTGGGCCAAAGGTCAAGGGACGCTGGGCCCCCATCTTCACACCCGTCCAGCCATTTTCGTTGTGGCTGGCCGTGACCATGGCCACGCAGGGCGCATCCAGATCGAACTGGGCAAAATAGGCCGTTGGCGACAGGGCCAGGCCAATATCCAGCACCTCACAGCCCGCCGCGATCAGGCCCAGAGCTAGGGCCTGCTTGATCGACAAGGAATAGGACCGATAGTCGTGACCAATGACGATCTTGGACTGACCCAGCTCGTGAATATAGGTGCCAAGCCCCAGCCCTAGGGCCTGAATGCCTAGAAGGTTGATGTCCGGACCAAACAGCCACCGCGCATCATATTCGCGAAAGCCGGTGGCCTTGACCAAGGCCTCATTCTCATAGGCAGCCGTATTGGGAACCAGATCGGTACGAGGCTTGGCGAACATAAAGCTAATCCTTAGGGCCGTGCAGGACGAAGTTCAGACGCAAGTTTCCGCGCCTAGAACACCGCCTCGATCAGGGCTTCATATTCTTCAGCCGTTGGCCGCTTCAGGGCCGACAGGTGCGCCAGATCGCCGAGGGCGTAAGAGACGATTTCTGGGAACATGTCGCGGGTAACGCCAAGGCTCGACAGTTTGGGAACAATGCCCAGACGGGCATTCAGCGCCGTAATCGCATCGGCCAGATCATCGGTCGGGGCCAGACCCATCACCCGCTTCAGGCGCGCATATTTCTCCGGCGCCGCCCCTTCAGAGAAACGCAGGACGGCGGGCAAGAACAGGGCGTTTAGCGCACCGTGATGCAGCTTGAGGCCGGGCAGGCGACCGCAGGAGTGGGACAGGGCATGAACCGCGCCCAGACCCTTGGCAAAGGCCAGAGCCCCCTCGACCGAAGCCATCATCATGTGCCAGCGGGCCTCGCGGTCAGAGCCGTCAGCGACGGCCTTTTCTAGCCAGCCCATACCGATGGCGCGCTCAACACCGTCATAGGCGATGGCTTCGAGCGGCGGATTGACGGTGGGAACTAAGATGGCCTCGATACAGTGCGTCACCGCGTCCATACCTGTGGCGGCGGTCAGGCCAGCGGGCAGGCCCAAGGTCAGGTCCGGGTCGCAGATCGCCACGCCGGGGATCAGGTGCGGCGAGACAAAGGTCTCCTTGCGGCCATTGTTCAGCACGACTACCGCGCCGACGGACACCTCTGAGCCCGTGCCCGAGGTGGTGGGGATGGCAATGATCGGGCAGGTCTTGGTGATCAGGCGCATGCCGCGCACCGACGCACCGTACTTTTCGAGCGGGCCTTCGTGGCTGGCCATAAGGGCCACAGCCTTGGCCAGGTCCATGCTCGAACCACCACCCAGACCCACGACGCCGTCGCAGTCATTGTCCTTAAAGACCTTGGTCGCGGCGGTGACACTATCCTCATCCGGATTGGGCGGGGTCTGATCGAAGACGGCGGCAAAGCCCGTCTCACCGGCCGCTGCCGTCACGGTCGCGACAATACCGGCGGCAACGAGGCCCTGGTCGGTGACCAGCATAGGCCGCTTGACCCCCTGCTGGGTTAGATTGGCGGCCAGCTTCTGGATCGCGCCAGAATCGAAAATTGCGGTGTTAACGATCGACAGAACGGGCATGACAGCTCTCACATTGTTGTAAGGCCATTTGCCCTGACTTGGGGGGGAATGAAAAGGGGGGCATTTTGCCTCCTGAACGATTGCAACGGGCTACGACCCGGTTAGAGTCGTTCCTTAGCCCTAGATCTCAAGGATTTCGCGATTGCCCGCCTCGACAACGCCCTCCACCGAACTGGACACCGCCGCCCTGCCCGTGCTGGCGATTGATGATCTCAAGGTCAGCTTCCAGACCTTTGATGGCCAGATCGAGGCGGTGAAGGGCATTAGCCTCGCCGTGGCGCAGGGCGAATGTCTGGGTGTGGTCGGCGAGAGCGGCTCGGGCAAGAGCCAGACCTTCATGACCGCCATGGGTCTATTGTCCGCCAACGGCAAGGCGTGCGGATCCATCCGGTTCAAGGGCCAAGAGATCTTGGGTCTGGCCCCGGCCAAGCTCAATCAGATTCGCGGCTCCAAGATCGCCATGATCTTTCAAGACCCCCTCACCGCCCTGACACCCCATGTGCGCATTGGCGAACAGATTGCTGAGCCTCTGCGTCTGCATTTTGGGCTCAGCGCCCGCGACGCCATGGCCAAGGCCCGCGAATGGCTGGACCGAGTGCGCATTCCTGAGGCCGCGCGGCGCCTCAACCAGTACCCCCATGAACTGTCCGGCGGCATGCGCCAACGGGTGATGATCGCCGGGGCCATGGCGGGCAATCCGGCCCTCTTGATAGCCGACGAGCCGACCACCGCGCTCGACGTGACCGTCCAGTCCGAAATTCTCGACCTGATGGATGAGCTCAAGCGTGAAACCGGCACCGCCATGGTGCTGATCACCCACGATATGGGGGTCATTGCCCGTCTGGCCGACCGGGTCTGCGTGATGAAGAACGGCCTCTATGTCGAAGAGGGCCTAGCCCAAGCGATCTTTTCTGCCCCCCAGTCTGACTATACCCGCGAACTGTTGGCCGCCATTCCGCGCCTAGACCGCGCTGACCGGGGCGGCCGCCCCATGCTGGAACCCGTGGCCAAGGATGCGCCCGTGGTGGTCGAGGGCAAGGACATCAAGGTCTGGTTCCCGTTGGCTGATGGGCTGTTCGCGCCCAAGAAGGTCCTGCGCGCCGTCGATGGGGTGAGCCTGCAGGTCCGCAAGGGCGAGACCCTTGGCGTTGTGGGCGAAAGCGGCTGTGGCAAGTCCACCCTGTCTCGCGCGGTTCTGGGCCTGATCCCTTCAACCGCCGGATCGGTCACCGTTTTGGGCACCAACCTGACTGAGGCTGACCGTAAGGCGATGATGGCCGCGCGCAAGGACCTTCAGATCGTCTTCCAAGACCCGCTGGCCAGCCTTGATCCGCGCATGACCATCGGCGATTCCATCGGTGAGCCACTACGGGTGTTCCGAGGCGATCTGAACCATGCTGGCCGCGAGGTTGAGGTTCGGGCGATGATGGAGCGGGCGGGCCTGTCGACCGACCTAATCAACCGCTATCCGCACGAACTGTCCGGCGGTCAAAACCAGCGCGTCGGCATTGCCAGAGCCATGATCTTAAAGCCGCAACTGGTCATCTGTGACGAGGCTGTGTCGGCCCTCGACGTTTCAATCCGGGCCCAGATCATCGACCTGCTCATTTCCCTACAAAAGGATCTGGGCATGGCCATGGTCTTTATCAGCCATGACCTCGCGGTTGTGCGCGAGATCAGCCACCGGGTGATGGTGCTCTATATGGGCCGGGTCATGGAGGAGGCGAGCCGCGATCAGCTCTATAGCGATGCCCGCCATCCCTATACTCGCGCGCTTCTGACGGCAGCCCCCATTCCCGACCCCGCGCAAGAGCGCAGCCGCCAGCGCGTGCGTCTGACCGGCGAGGCCCCCAGCCCGTTTGATCCCCTGTCGGGCCTTAAGTTCCTGCCCTCGCGCCTGCCCGCCCAGCCGTCAGACCCGATCTATATTCCGCAGTTGCGAGAGGTCGAGCCGGGCCACCGCGTCGCGGAGTTTGATGCGGTTTAGGCGCGCAGCCTATCTCAAAAACTCATGCGGCCCTTGGACCTGTCCGCAAAATTGCGGTAAAGCGCAGCCTTGGCTTCTTTGGCCATATTCCATTCCTGCCCTTAGATCTTTGGGCGCAGACCCTTCTGGCCTCTCATGACCCTAAATTTCGACGATATAAAAGCGGCGGCAACCCGGTTGCACGGCCATATCGAGCGTACGCCTTGCCGTCATTCGCGCACGCTATCGGAAATTACCGGGGCCGAGGTTTGGGTGAAGTTTGAGAATCTTCAGTTCACAGCAGCCTTTAAAGAGCGCGGCGCGCTGAACAAGCTGTCCTTGATGACGGCAGACGAGCGCGCGCGCGGGGTCATTGCCGCATCGGCTGGCAACCACGCCCAAGGCCTTGCCTATCACGCCGCCCGCATGGGTGTTCCGGCCACCATCGTCATGCCCAAGGGCACGCCCATGGTGAAGGTCGAACATACACGCGGGCACGGCGCTGAAGTCGTCCTCGAGGGCGAAAGCTATGACGAGGCGGCGGATGTCGCCCAGCGCCTGCGCGAACAGCGCGGTCTGGTCTTTGTTCATCCCTTTAACGACTATGACGTCATGGCTGGACAGGGCACCATCGCCCTTGAGATGCTGGAGGACGTGCCGGATCTTGAAATCTTACCCGTGCCCATCGGCGGCGGCGGGCTGATTGCGGGCATGGCCGTGGCGGCCAAGTCGATCAATCCCGATATCCGGATCATGGGCGTCGAACCGGCCATGTACCCCTCTTTTACCGCCCGTATGCGCGGCATGAACACCAATACGGGTGGCCAAACCATCGCTGAGGGTATCGCCGTCAAGCAGGTTGGTGATCTGGCCTATAGCGTCGCCCGGCCCTTGGTCGAGGATGTGCTTCTGGTCGAAGAGCCCTATTTCGAGCGGGCCATTTCGCTCTATTGCACGGTTGAAAAGACCATTGCCGAAGGCGCTGGCGCTGCCTCGCTTGCCGCCCTCTTAGCCTTTCCCGAAAAGTTCCGCGGCAAGAAGTGTGGGCTGGTCCTTTGCGGCGGCAATATCGACACAAGGCTCCTGACCTCGGTCCTGACCCGCGAACTGATCCGCGCCCAGCGTCTGGTCAGCCTCAGGATCATTGGTGATGATCGTCCCGGCCTCTTGGCCAATGTCTCGGCCCTGATCGGCCAGATGGGCGCGAACATCATTGAGGTCGCCCACAATCGCCTATCCTTGGACGTGCCTGCCAAGGGCGCGGAGTTCGACATCATGATCGAGACCCGCGACGCCCAGCATACGCAAGACATTATCGATGCCCTGCGCGAGCGCGGCTATCCCCCGCGCACGGTCTGATCCTGCCCTTTCGGAGCCTTTCCTATGACCCGATTCTTGACCACCTTGGCCGCTGGCCTCTTGGTCGCCCTGTCCCTCAGCGCCTGCGGGCAAAGCAAAGAAGCAATAGCCAATATGGACGCTGCCAAAACCTTTATGACCAACAATGCCAAGGCTGATGGGGTCAAGACCCTGCCCAGTGGCGTGCAATATAAGATCGTGACCTCCGGTCCCGCAGACGGCACGAGCCCGAAAAAGTCGGACGAGGTGAAGGTCCATTATGAAGGCAAGCTGCTGTCGGGTGAGATCTTTGACAGCTCATTCCAGCGCGGGGCCCCAGCCACCTTCCCGCTCGCCGGTCTGATCCCAGCTTGGGTTGAAGCCCTGCAGCAGATGAAGCCTGGCGATGAGTGGCTGCTCTATGTGCCGCCTGAACAGGGCTATGGCGCGCAAGGTGCCGGTCCGATCCCGCCCAACAGCGTGCTGATCTTCCGCATTCAATTGATTGCGTTCAGAGAACGGCCGATGGCCCCAACCGGCGGCTAAGACCGATAGGGCCGACTTGCCCCATCTCGCTTCGGCAGAGCCGCTTTTCACGATGGCAAGGATCAGGTAAAGACCGTGCCTATGAGCCGCAAACCGATTGGCGAACTTCTGATATCCAAAGGCCTTGCGACGGCGGCGGACATTGACGCGGCTGTTGAGGTGCAAAGCAGCGTGGGCGGTCGGATCGGTATGATCCTCGTCCGGCTGGGTGCGGTATCAGAACTCGACCTGCTGCGGACCCTGTCGGAGCAGACCGGCTGGACCATCCAGATTCGAGATGAGATGCCTCCGCCCTCCGCGGTGCAGAGCTTTATAGAAGAGACCCGGACCCAAGGTGGCTGGTGGGCGGCTCAAGAGGCTGTCGCCTGGCGCGCGCGGCCGTCCGTCGATGGCGAAGACCTGGCCGACGGGACACACAGGCCGGTTGAAGACTGCATCATCTGCGCGGCTGTCGACCCGCTCAGCCTGACCCTGCGCGGCGTGCTCGAACAGGTCGCGGACCGGCCCATCATCTGGCGTCTATCGCCGCGCAACCTGATCGCCACCGCGATGGATGATCTGGACCGTGATGGTCTGGGCATCAGTGGCACCTTGACCTCAGACGCTGCACGCCTGCGCGAACTGGCCGAAGAGGCCCCGGTCATCGACTTCGTGAACGCGGTCTTTGCCGAGAGCATTCAGATGCGGGCCTCAGACATTCACGTCGAGCCCTTCGAAGACCAGTTCTTTGTGCGTATGCGGGTCGACGGCATTTTGCAGACGGTTCGCGCCGCGCCGCGCTCGGCCTTTGACGCGGTCTGTTCGCGCATCAAGCTCTTGTCTGGCATGGATATTGGCGAGCGCCGCCTGCCGCAGGATGGCCGCCAAGCCATCCGTATATCGGGTCAAGATATCGACCTTCGGGTTTCGACCCTGCCCGCCGCATGGGGCGAATCGATCGTCATGCGTCTTTTGGGCAAGACCAGCCGCATTCCACAGCTGACGGAACTGGGCATGCCCAAGGCCGATGCTGAGGGGCTGGCCAAGCTGGTTGAGCAACCCAACGGTATTGTGCTGATAACCGGTCCAACCGGATCGGGTAAGACCACTACCATCTACCGCCTGCTGAGCGGTCTCAATGATGGTCAGCGCAAGATCGTCACGGTCGAAGATCCGGTCGAATTTGACCTGCCCGGCGTGGTTCAGGTCCATGTCCGCAGTGATATTGGCCTGACCTTTGCGGCCGGACTGCGCTCGATCCTGCGCCAAGACCCGGACGTGATCATGGTCGGCGAAATCCGCGATTCAGAGACCGCGCGTATCGCGGTTCAAGCCGCCCTGACTGGCCACATGGTGATCTCCACCGTCCACACCAACTCCGCCATCGCCGCCTTGCCACGTCTGATCGATCTGGGCGTGGAGAACTACCTTCTGGCCGATGTCTTGCGCGGGGTGGTGGGCCAAAGGCTGGTGCGGCGGCTTTGCAAGGCCTGCTCTATGCCGGCCAAGGCCAGCGACTGGCGCCCATTCGTTCCGGCCAATCTCCATCAAGCGGTGCAGGATTGCGGTGCGGATTTCCGCCATCCCGTCGGATGCGCGCGCTGTAACCAGACCGGCTATTCAGGCCGGGTCGGCATCTACGAGATCTTGCAGTTCACACCTGAAATTGCCGGCGCCATGCGCGCGGGCGCGTCAGAGGTGCAGATCGCCAAGATCGCTGCGGCCACCGGCTATCGCTCCATGTTCGAAGACGGCATGCTCAAGGCCGCCCGAGGCGAGACCAGCCTGACCGAAATTCAGCGTGTTATCGCCATCCCTGAGTCGGACATGGATGATGATCCGGTCCGATCTGACGTGCCCTTGAGCGCCTCATGAGCAGCGTCGACAGCCCCGAACGCCTCTATCAGTTTACCGCCATCAATAGCGCGGGCGCGAAGATTGCTGACCGTATTCGCGCCAAGGATCAAAGCGCCGCCATCAAGGCCCTGTCCGCCAAGGGCCTGACGCCCATCAAGCTGGAAGAGCGCGCCGAAAAGGCCGCCGAAGGCAAGCGCGGGGCCCTGTCCTTTACCGACCGGGTCACGGTGTTGCGCCAGCTGGCCCTGATGATGGATGCGGGCGTGGGCCTGCTGGAATCCATCGATACGGTGGCCATCGGCATTACCAGCATCGAGGCCAAGGCCCAGTTCACCAAGCTCTCAACGGCGCTCAAGCGCGGCGCAACCTTTGCCGACGCGATGGAGACCGAGACCCCGATCTTTCCCTTCTATGTCTATTCGATGATTCGGGTAGGTGAGGCCACGGGCCAGCTCAACGAGGTCCTACGCGACGGGGCCAATCAGATGGCTAACGAGGATCGCCTCAGGCGCGATCTGGCCAATGCCATGACCTATCCCGCCTTTTTGGGCGGTGTCGGCTTGGCCGCTGTGCTGTTTATCTTCACTCAGGTGGTGCCGCGATTTTCAGTCATGATTGGCGATAAGCGCGACAAGCTGCCGATGATTTCGCGCTGGGTGATCGAGACCGGCGAACTGGCCAGCAACCATGTGCTGCTCTTATTGGCCCTGATTGGGGCGGTGATCAGCGGCGCGGTCTTTGCCTTCCTCAATCCCGCCGTTCGCAAGTCGGCCTATCGGATGGCGCACAATATCCCGCTGATCGGTGACCTTCTGAAATATAGAGAGATCACGACCTGGGCGCGGTTGACCGGCTTTGCGCTGCGCAATGGCGTCGGTCTGTTGGAGGCGTCTAATCTGGGGCGTAAGGCCACGCCTGAGGGCGGTTTCCAACTGGCGCTCGAACAGTTTGAACGCGATCTGAAGGCCGGTGTGGCGGTCGATGAATCGCTGGGACGGCACACGACCCTGACCTCTATGGACCTCAGCCTGCTGCGCGCTGGGCAGAAGTCGGGCAGCCTGGGCAAGATGTTCGACTTCCTCGCTGATGGCTATGACGACAAGCTGTCAGACATGATGAAGCGCCTCACCGCCCTGATCGAGCCGCTGGCCATCGGCATCATATCGGTGCTGGTCGGCGTCGTGGCCCTGTCCTTGGTCCTTGCCCTGTCCAGCGTCTATGACACCGTCCTTTAAGGTCATTGGCCTAGCGGTCGGCCTCAGCCTGATCATGGCAATCTTGGCCGTGTGGGTGCCAAGGCAACTGCTTCGCGAAATCGGCCTCACACCCCTGTCGCGCCGAGTACAGATCCTTTTGAGCGGGGCGGTCATCGCAGCGAGCCTCGCCAGCGCCTTGATCCTACCGAGCGCCCAAGGCGCAGGGTCTGTGGCCAGGATCCTGCTAGCCGGGGCCTTGGTCGGCATTGTCTATTATGACGGCCGTTATCAGATCATTCCCGATGTCTTGACCGCAGCGGTGGCGATCAGCGCGGGCCTGACCCTTTGGCACGATCAGCAATGGCTGGCCCACCTTCTGGGCGCGGTCATCTGCGGCGGGCTGATGGCTCTGGTGGCGTGGGTGTGGAAGAGAACCAAGGGGCTTGATGGTCTCGGTTTTGGCGACGTCAAGCTGATGGCGGCCTTGGGCCTGCTGCTTGGTCCAGAGCGCGGCATGTGGGTCCTGTCCAGCGCCGCCTTGGCCGGAGCCGTCTGGGGCCTTGCCTTGCAACGCTTGCATGGCCGAGGTCACGAGTCCCCTGAAACACCGATAAAGATCCCCCTTGGCCTGTTCTTGGCCTTAGCGGGCGGAGTCTTTGACTTCGGAGGTCTGGCATGACCCGATCTCGCGCCGGTTTCAGCATGGTCGAAGCGGTCGTGGCCTTGGCCATCGCCTCGGTCGGCCTGACCGCAATCCTGGCGCTGCAACAACAGTTAGCGGCCAATCAGATCAAGCATCAAAGGACCTTGGACCGGCTATCCTTGCGCCAATCCGCCTTAAGTCTGGTGACGGCCCTTAATCCCGAAGCCCAGCCCAATGGAGAGACGAGCCTATCCAACACTGTGGAGATGAGTTGGACCAGTGTGCCCTTCACGCCCGTGCGGCGCAGCATCGGAATGCCCACCGGTGACGGGCAATTCAATGTGCGTCTCTATCACGTCAAGGTCACGCTCAAGGATCGCCGCCGCAATATCAATGACCAGTTTACGGTCGATCGCTTGGGCTGGAAGTCGCTGGTTTCGGAGGAATCGGACTTTTAGGTGCAGGCCGCGCGACCCGGCCCTTTCCAGCCACGGGCAGCACCGCCTGAGGCAGGGCCAGACCCACATTGATGCCTGTCCGAATGCCGGTCAGGGTGTAGGAACCGCCACCACCGACCCTGAAGGCCCTGTTCATCTCGCCCGACATCTGAGCGGAAAGCTCATCCATATCGTTACTGTCGCGAATGATGAATGGGGTCACCAGCATGACCAACTCGGTTTTGTTGCCATCGATCTTGTCTTGGCGGAAGGCCGTGCCGAGGAGGGGCACATCCTTCAAGAACGGGATGCCGCTATTGGCCTTGCTATAGTTATTGTCGATCAAGCCGCCGAGGACCGAGGTCGAGCCTTCCATAATCGACAGCTTGGTCTCTAGGCTGCGATTGAGAATGGGCGGGCTGGCAATGGCGGCACTGGCCCCCGAGCCCTGCTTAGACAATTCCTGTTTGATTTCCAAATCGACGCGGTTGCCGCCATAGACCACCGGCTTGATGGTCAAGATCACACCGGTCTGACGATATTGTACCGACTGCAGGACGCTGGTTGCGCCATTGCTCTGGACGTTGGACGCCGCCTGCGAGGTGATGATCGGGATATCTGTACCGACCTGAATATGACCCTCTTCGCCGCTCTTGGTGACAAGACGCGGACGCGAAATGATGTTGACCTTATTGTTCGACGCAAAGGCATTAAAGGCCGCGCGAAGGTCCGTTGAGCCTACGAACTTGAGCGACAGGCCAGAAGCACCGATCCCTAAACCACCCTGCGTGCCGCCAGAAATCGCACCGTTAATATTGCCGCCGGAGCGATTGAAGAACCATTCCAAGCCCGTCTGGGTCGCATCGGTGAGGGTCACTTCAGCCACGGTCACTTCAATCATGACCTGAGGCGGGGCCTTGTCGAGCTTTTCAAGCAGGCTGCGCAGTTGGGCAAACTGGGCCGCCGTGCCGGTGAACATGATCCGGTTGCCGATCGGATCGACCATGATCGAGCCCCCGGCCGCAGAGCCGGACACCCCGCCCATAGATCCGCGGTCAACCGAACTGACTGGTGCCGTTCCTGCAACACCCGAAGAGCCCGAGGCGGACTCACGACCCTGACCACCATTGCCCATCACCAGAGCGCCGAGATCCTTGGCGCTGGCATTTTTGACGTCATAGACGAAGCTGGCCTTCTGATCGCCAAAGGCATTGGCCTGGTCCAGTTCGTGGGCCCAGAACTTGACCCGCTTCATGACTTCGGGATCGCTGACAAAGATCAGGACCTGATTGGTTGCAGGCATGGAGAGGATCAAGGCCGTGCGCGACACCATCGGCGTGCGCGAGACCTTATAGCCCTCGGCTGTCAGGGCATCTTCCAGCGCCTTGGCATAGCTATCCGCGCCCCAGAAAATCGGCTCGAGGCGTACCACCTGGGCCCCCTCGAACATGGGCTTGTCCAGTTGCTGCAGGAAGCTGACCACGCTTTGCACATCACGGGCCGCGCCGCTGATCGCCAGCGAGTTGGTCAGACCCTCCATGCGGATACTGACCGCGCGGCTGGGTGGGAACAGGTCCGTCAAAAGGCCCTGAACCGCATTGGCCTCAAGGGTCTGGAGTTGGAAGAACTGCACGACGGTGCGCGAGCCTTCAGGTGTATCATTGGCCGAGCGACTGCGCAGGATGGCAGCGGCGCCAGAGGCGGGGGTCTTATCGTCCAAGACCGATAGGGTGCCATTGCGCACATAGAGCCGCAGCCCATAGTCGCGCAATGAGGTCTGAAGCAGCAGCAGGAACTGACGCTGCGACATCTGCGGGCCGCTGCGCAGGGTGATGACGTCCTGACGATCCGCGACCCCGGGGCCCAAGGCATAGGGCACCTTGAGAATCTGTCCAAAGGCCGCATCGAGGAACTGTGGCAAGGCTTGCGGCGGCAAGGTGGCGTCCACCGCCGCGTCGGTTGGAAACAGACTTGCGATCTGCTCAGCCGAAGCCTCCGGCTCGCTCGGCTTTATGCCACTCTCACTCGACTTGGGAATATCGATCAGGGTCGACGCATTGACCGTGGGACGCTCCGAAGCGGCCTGCACTGTATCGGACGGTGTCACATCCTGAACGGACAGGGCGGGCGTCGTTCCTGTCCTCAGCTTGGGGAACGCGGCGCAGCCCGACAGCACGAGGCAAAGGCCTATTGCGGTTGAACCTGTGGCCCAATAGCGGGTGCGGGTCTTCATTCTCTATTTCCCCAGAGGGCTTTGCTGAACGCGCGTAAATAACGAAATGGATCTCGTCTCCTTGCCACGCCGAAGCACGACCTTTTGACGATCAAACCCATCCACTTTCCAACCATCTTTAAACTCAGAGCCGATGCCGAGCCATCTCATGCGACCGCCGCCATCATCTATCAGAAGCTTGAGCCCCTGTCCGGCATCAGCAACAGCCGCCAGATCTTGCCGAAACAGGATCGCCACATCGGGTGGCGGCGGTGGAGGCGGCGGCGGCGGCGGAGGGGGCGGAGGCGGCGGCGGAGGGTTCAGCCCGACAAAATAGCTGGCAATCTGAGGCAGATTGATCGCAGGCGTTGGGGTGATTGCCGAAGCTGGAGGACGCGGCGCGCGCTGGGCGCTGATGGGCACGGACGGCGTACTGATCAGGCCCAGCCCGAAGGCTGTTAGTCCTGCCGAAGCAATCAGAACCACAAGGCTACGGTTGATCATTGGCTTGGCGTCCCGATGATCACCGGCACGTCAAAACCCAGACGCAGCCGATTGGACTGTTCCTTATTGATCGAGATGCTGCTGATAATGATCTTCTGTTTCGAGCTCGCGATGGTGGTGAGCAGCTTGGTGAAACTCGGCCAGCTAAAGTTTCCGTTGAGCTGAATATGGATCACCGTCATCAGGCCGACCGTATCGGTCACGTCACCGACGGAGACATCCACGCCGGTCACCCCGGCATTAACCGCCAGTTCCGTAACCTGCTGAACCAGCAAGACCTTGCCAACAGCGACCGACCGAACGGTCCGCAATCCCTTAGAGACCGCCTCCCGGCGCCCCTTGAGCGAGGCCGCGACATTGCCGACACCGGATTGATTGCGCACCTGCGCTTCGCGCAGGCTGATCTGGGTTTCGAACTGCCGATCCTGAAGGGCTCGCGCAAGGTCGTAACTCTTGATCGGTGCCAACAGGAGCAGCACCAATCCTAAGCCGACAACCAGCATCCTCTCACGCGCCGTCCATCCCGCGTAGGCTGTGGAGATGGCGCTCCATATGGATTGAAAGGGCATGTGGTTACGGACCAAGAAAGGAGTGAACAACCGAACAGCAAAACAACCTGCGCATGACGGGTTCGCTGTTT
The DNA here is from genome assembly GCA_947378235.1 of Caulobacteraceae bacterium. GTDB lineage: Bacteria > Pseudomonadota > Alphaproteobacteria > Caulobacterales > Caulobacteraceae > CAISGS01. The sequence goes on from CANCJE010000032.1 coordinate 24,117, forward strand.
GTTATGGTGAATTTCCCTTGCAGTGTCTAGGTGAAAATGAGATAGGTATTTCAATGATTTGAGCGGTTTTACCTACGCTTAGTTACCTTTCCCTGAACAGACATGATGGCTCATTTATGACCCGTTCGAAAAATCCTGCTGACCGAGTCGCTGGCTATAGCCTGCTTGAGATCCTCATTGTTCTGGCCATTATCGGCATGATTGTCGCCCTGGTTGGCCCTCGGCTCTTTGCCCAGCTGGACAAGTCCAAGATTACGGCGGCGCGGGTTCAGATGAAATCTTTGAAGTCTGCGGTGATGACCATGCGTCTGGACATTGACCGTTTCCCGACCGGCGACGAGGGCTTGAAGCTGCTCGAAAAGGCCCCAACCGAGGTTGAGGGCTGGGGCGGACCCTATTTGGATGGTGGGCTACCGAAGGATCCTTGGGGCCGGGACTATCTCTATACGCCGCCAGCGACCAGCAATGACAGCCCGACGCTCAGCACCTTGGGCGCGGACGGTAAGCCAGGCGGTGAAGGCAATAATGCCGATATCGTTGTCTAGCCTCGCTGTCGAGGCCTGACCGATTGTGATGGACGGGTCATGACCCAAGCCCCGCCTCAAAGCGCCAAGGCCGGCTATTCCCTGCTCGAAATGATGATCGTTCTGGCGATCATCAGCCTGTCGGTGGCGATGGTCATGCCGCGCATGGG
>CANCJE010000033.1 GCA_947378235.1 Caulobacteraceae bacterium
TTCCTGCGGTGGGCAAGCGTTACGTCTCTGTCCATATGCTCAACATGTATACCGATACCGATGCGGTGCTCAGCCAACGCACGATTGGTGACAATGGCGGTACCTTTACAATCGTCGGGCCGGGCCAATCGTCGACCTCTAAGTCCGCGGTTCAAATGACGACGCCGCATGGCTGGATGATTGTTCGTGTTCTGGTCGACGGTGAGCCCGACATGGCCGCCGCCCACGCGGTGCAAGACAAGATCATCCTGTCCGGTCCCAAGATCGCGCCGTCACGCGCCTATGCCAATCGCAACGCCAAGGCCTCAGACTATTTCGCGGCTGTCGCCGATCTCATGGCCTCCGACCCACCCCGCGCTGCCGACCGTCCGTTCCTAGGCTGGACCAAGAGCCTTGGCGCTGAAGGGCTTAAGACCCTATCGCCCGAACAGTGGATCGAGGTCGAAAAGGGCGTGGCGCAGGCGAGAGCCTTGGTCACCGCCTATGCCGGTAAGGCCGCCTATATTCAGGGGTGGAGCTATCCCTCCGCGCGTCTTGGTCTGTTTGGGCAGGAATATGCTTTGCGCGCCATTGTCGCCCTGATCGGCATTGGCGCTCTGGTCCCGCAAGAGGCCATCTATATGAACGCCGCCAACCCCGATGGAACGGGTGAATATACAGGCGATGGGGTCTATCGACTGAGCCTGCCGAAGGACCCGCCGGTCGATGCCTTCTGGTCCCTGACCATGTACGAGATCGATGGGCAAAAGCAGAAGTTTCTGACGCAGAACCCGATCAATCGCTATTCCATCGGTGACCGGACGCCGGGGATCAAGCGTAATGCTGACGGCAGTCTGGACCTGTGGATTTCGCGCACCGATCCCGGTGGAGACCGGACAGCCAACTGGTTGCCTGCGCCCGTATCTGGTCCTTACAGCATGACTTTGCGGGCCTACCTGCCGCGCGAGGAACTGCGCGATGGCCGCTATCGCCTGCCACCGGTGACCAAGGTTCCCTAACCCATCAGTCCTCCCATGACGGCCTCTCCTGTTTGGCTTCGGTCTAACGGGAGAGGCCTTTTTGCTGGTCTTGACAAGAGACTGTCCAAGCCTGCCACACGAGGGTAGGAGAGGGTATGGCTGATACGCTTGACCAGATCGACCTCGCCGCCCTGACGGCCTTTGACGACATCATCGATGTGCGTAGTCCCGGTGAATTTGCCGAAGACCACATGCCCGGCGCGATCAATCTGCCGGTACTGAGCAATGCCGAGCGGGTTGAGATCGGCACGCTCTATGTCCAGAAATCCCGCTTCCTCGCGCGGCGTATCGGTGCCGCCTATGTGGCCCGCAACATTGCCCATCATCTCGAAACCACACTCGCCGACCGACCGGGGGGCTACCAGCCGCTGATCTATTGCTGGCGCGGGGGGCAAAGGTCCAACGCCATGGCCACGGTCCTGCGTCAGGTCGGTTGGCGGGCCGTGCTGGTGACCGGTGGCTATAAGACTTGGCGGCGCTTTGTCAGCGAGAGCCTCTATGATGCAGAACCGTCGCTGAAGGTCATCTTGCTTGATGGCAATACCGGCTCGGCCAAGACCGAAATCCTAGGACGCATGGCCTCGCGCGGGGTTCAGGTGCTAGACCTTGAAGGGCTGGCTGCCCATCGGGGATCCGTGTTCGGGGCCATGTCGCGTGACGGTCAGCCGAGCCAGAAGATGTTCGAGGGGCGTCTCCTGCAAGCCATGGCGACGCTCGATCCCAGCCGTCCGGTGCTGATTGAGGCAGAATCCAGCAAGATCGGCGACCGGATGGTGCCGCCGATCCTGTGGAAGGCCATGCAGACCGCGCCGCGCATTGTCATTGAGGCCTCGCCCGCCGACCGGGTGGGCTATCTGGTGCGGGCCTATCGCGACATTTCCGAGGATCAGACGGCGCTCTATGAGGCCATTGACCGTTTGCCGCCGCTCTATGGTCGCCAACGCCTCGCCGACTGGAAACAGATGGTTGCCGATCAGGCCTTTGACAGCCTCGCTGAAGCCCTGATGGAGCTTCATTACGACCCCGCCTATGGCCGATCTAGCCGCCAAGATACCCGCCCCTGTTTGGGGACCATCACCCCACCCAATCTGGAGGATGAGGGCCAAGAGGCCGCTGCCGACCAGATCGCAGCCTTGATGCTCAGGCTGTAACGGTCAGGCGATGGCCGTCCGTGGGCACCGATAGGCTGCCGATGATCCAAGCCGATTGGCCGAGGGTGGCCATCTGCGACATCACGCCTTCAACCCCATCGGCAGGCACCGCGGCGAGCATGCCGCCAGCGGTCTGGGGATCGAACAGGAGGGTAAAGCGCGGGTCAGAGCGCAATGTCTCTTCGACAGATATTCGGCCCGCCAGCGCCGAGGTCTGCGGATAGATCGAGCTATGGACCCCGTCCTTGGCCAGTGGGATCGCCCCATCGCACCAGGGCACGGCCTCAAGGCTGATTTGGCCCGACAGGTCCGACTGTTCCAACATCGCGTGAAGGTGGCCCCCAAGACCAAAGCCGGTGACGTCGGTCATGGCATGGGCTTGGCTGCGTAAGATCTGGCTCGCTGGTCCGCTGGACTGGATCATCTGGCGAAGCGCCGCAGCGACCCAATCGCCTTTGGCAAGGCCCCTCATCTCAGCGGCCATAATGGTACCCACACCGATGGGTTTGGTCAGGATCAGGCGGTCGCCGACCTTAGCACCGCCAAGGCCGATAGCGGTGCGTCCGTTCATTAGGCCGGTCACCGTCAGGCCGACCGTCAGTTCCGCCCCAAGGCTCGTATGGCCGCCGACCATATCGGCTCCCGCTGCAGAGAGGGCGGACTGCAGGCCTGCCATGATCTCACGCACGGTCTCGGTCTGCTTGGCTTCGGACATGGCGGGCAGGATGAGGCTGGCCACGGCCGCTTGCGGCTCTGCGCCCATGGCCCAGATGTCGCCTAAGGCATGGTTGGCGGTAACCTGCGCCAGAACATAGGGGTCCTGCGTAAAGGCGCGGAAGTGGTCGCAACTGATGACCTGCTGTTCTGTTCCGACCGACAACACAGCCGCGTCATCGCCGCGTCCACGCACGATATCGGCGCGGCGGGGGGGCTCTAGGTCGCAGAGTGCGGCGTTCAGGACATCCGGTCCAACCTTTGAACCACATCCGCCGCAAAGGGGCTGGGCCTGTTCAAGCGCCATCACGTCCAGAGCTACCGGGCCTGACGAGCTCGGGCGTTCCATCGGTGTTGAAGGGGGACTAAGGCGGTCTAAGAACCGCTGGTCGATCTGATCCTTCCACGCCCAAAGACCCGGAAGGCTTAGGCTCACGCCCCATTTTTCCGCAACCGCCGCCTTAGCGCCGAGGCTGACCAGTTTCAGATAGTCCCCTTGGGGGTGGAATGTGCGTAACCGGCCTCCGGACAGGACTGCTTGCAGGTTCGCAAAGAGGATCGGGGCTTGGCGCACGGCAAAGACCCCAGCCTTGGGGCGCGGACTAAAGTCCATATGAGCGCAGTCCCCGACCGCGAAGAGGGTATCGTGGCTGATGCTGCGCAAGGCCCGGTCAACCCGTACAAAGCCGCCCTTCAGGCTCAGGCCCGTCTGTTCCAACCATGGCGCGGGCAGGGCTCCGGCCACCGAGGCGAAGAACGAGGCTTCGACGGTTTGACCATTGGCCAGATGGGCGCAGTGTCCCTCGACCCGATCCACCTTCGCGCCGGTACACAGATCGATATTCAGCGCTTTAAGTTTCCGCGCCAAGGTGCGGCGAAGGCTCGGTGAGGCGAGCGGCAGGATCTGGTCGGCGGCCTCAATCACAGTGACCTGTGCGCTGGGCGACAGGCGCGTGAGGCGATGGTGCATGGCCATGGCCAGCTCGACCCCGCCGACGCCGCCTCCAATGACGGCGGTGGTCACTGGACGGGTGCCCGCCCTGACCTGCTCAACATGACGTCCCCAAGCCTGCGCAAAGCGTGACATCGGTTTGGCGGGCCAAAGGGCGGTCTCGCCTTCGACCATTCGGGGCTGACCGGAGGCAATGCCAATATCGAGCGAGGCGATGTCGAACGCGATGTCGGGACGACCGGCGATAGTGGCTCGCCCCGCCTTGAGGTCTAGGCCCTCGACGTGGCCGAGGATGAGCCGTGCTCCGGCAAATCGGGCCAGTTTGACCAGATCAATCTCGACCTCGTCCTGGTCATAATGCCCGGCGACGAACCCAGGCAGCATGCCGGTATAGGGCGCGGTGGGGTCTGGATTGACGAGGGTCAGCCTTACGCCGGGCAGGGGCGTCATGCCCCACATCTTGAGCAGAAGGGCGTGGGCGTGTCCGCCGCCAATGAGCAGAAGATCGCGCGTGATCGGGGCGCTCGCACGCATCAAGGCCGTCTCTCTGCCCGCAGGCCTGCTTGTCGAATGCTGTGGTATGCGGGCAGGAAAGCACCGATCGACAGGGGCTTGTCAAGATTAACCCGACAAGCAGCCCTGCCGTTTAGACGAACAGTTTAGCGCACGCAGTAATGTCTTAAGCCGTCATTGCCCAGATAGGTGCGGCTATTGCGGTCATAGCTGCGAAAACGCCGAGCGCAGTTGTCGATGCCGGAGCGATCGGCGTTGCGGGCCTGGTCAGCATCTTGCTGTGACCCAACAATCGCGGCCCCTAAGGCAAAGCCGACGATCCCGGCGACGAGGGATGAATTGTCATCACTTTTGTAATTGCCTCTGCGACGTTGGTGATTGCGCGCCCAACGCTGGCGTTCACTGTCCCTGCGTTGCCATTCGTTCTGATCAACCCAACGACCATTATAATAGTACTGCTGTCCTTCGTGCTGCATCTGCACTTGAGGGGCGTAGCGTGGTCCATCCCGTTCGGGACGCGGCTGGGCCGACGCGAGATCTGCGGCCAACAGGCTGGCAATGGATGCCACTATGAGCGTTACCGAGGGGCGCATGGACAATTCCTTATTCGGCCCGTGCCAAAAGGATGATCCTGTGGGCCGGGGCGAGCCTTTACGGTGGGCGCAGCGACGATGTTCGGCGATGATTTTTGTCGGATTTCAAACAATAGTTGTACCCTCGTCGCGCCAGTGCCGTGTTTGGTTGAACTGGCCCATTCAATATGACATTTATAGCGCCAATATATTTCAGTCGCGGGAGAGACAATGATGCGGGTTTGGCTTGGAGCCCTAGCGGGCGCGGCGGCAATGGTGATGGCGACGCTCGCCGCAGCTCAGCCGGTCGGAATGATTGAAAATGCCTATAAGGGCCAGGTCGCGGCTCGGATGAAGGCGCCGCTGGTCAAGTCTGATCTGTTCGACGATCAGGCGATGCGGGTCGTTCTCTGCGGCACGTCGGCCCCCTTCCCAGATGTCCTGCGCGCCAAGTCCTGCACGGCCGTGATCGTCAAGGGTCACGCCTATCTGGTCGATATTGGGCCCGGCTCGGTCAATGAACTGATGCTGATGGGCTTTCCAATGGATCATATCTCCAGTGTCTTCATCACCCACTATCATTCGGACCATATAGGCGATCTTGGTGAGTTGCGGTTCAATAGCTGGGCCGGTGGCCGTGCGGCTCCCTTGCCGATCTATGGTCCCGAAGGCATTGAAACTGTGGTTTCCGGATTTAATCAGGCCTTCAGCCTCGACGACACCTATCGTACAGCCCACCACGGTGCGGACGTCATGCCGCCCGCTGCAGCCAACCTGAAGGCCTCGACCTTTGCGCTGGGTGCCGATGGAACGAAGGTCGTCTTCCAAAATGCGGATCTCAAGGTTACGGCTTTCAAGGTCAATCATGACCCGATCCGTCCCGCTGTCGGCTATCGGTTTGATGCGGGTGGTCGCTCGGTTGTCGTGACCGGCGATACGGCGCCAACCCCGATGGTCGCTCAGATGGCCAAGGGAGCCGATATTTTGATCGCCGAAGCCCTGTCCATGCGGATGATGAAAGATATTCAAGAAGGGGCCAAGGCCGCCGGAAATATCCGCCAAGCGAAGCTCATGGGGGATGTGCAGAACTATCATATGGACCCTGCTGATGGTGCAAAGGCCGCCAATGAGGCCGGCGTGAAGCTGTTGATCTTCAGTCACCTCGCGCCGAACCTGCCCATGCCCGTGCTCGAAAAGCTGTTTTTCGATGGGGTTGCTGCCATTCGTGATCCTGCCGCTTGGGCGGTCGGCTTTGATGGTATGCGGGTAGATCTGCCCTTTGCGGGCGGCGCGCCAGTATCCAGCAAGGTTACGATGCCGGGCCGCAACTAAAATACTGATCGTAAACCTCTGGTCCTGCCTCGCGTACCTGTATATTGCGCGGGGTAGAGATCGGGGAGCATCTATGGGACAGGAACAAACGACCGCTAGGCCTGCGCCCTATCGCGGCATTTTGGCCCAGCTGGTTCACTGGATTTGCTACCTGTTCCTACGGCTTTCCGGTTGGACGATGCAGGGCGACTGGCCCACAGCCAAGAAGGCTGTCCTGCTGGCTGCGCCCCATACCTCCAACTGGGATGGTATCTATATGCTGGCGGCGGTGGGCTATTACCGCAGCAAGGTGCGTTGGATGGGTAAGAAGAGCCTGACCACCGGTCCCTTTGGCGGCATCGTTAAGGCGCTGGGTTGTGTGCCCATCGACCGTTCAGCCAGTCATGATCTGGTTCAGTCGATGAGCCAAGCCTTTGCCGACTCCTCCGAGATGATGCTTCTGGTTCCGCCCGAAGGCACACGCAGTCTGACAGCGGCCTGGAAGACGGGCTTCTATCACATTGCCAAGTCGGCCAACGTGCCCATCGTTATCACCATCCTCGACTACGGCACGCGCACCATCCATGTCGCAGACCTCTTCTACCCCACCGGGGATATCGACGCCGATATGGTCAAGCTGAAGGCCTATTATGCCAACGCCGTTGGCAAGCACCGCGCGAAGTTTACGGCGAGCTAAGCCCTATAGGGCTTGTTCGGCGCAGGCCTTCGCGGCGGGATAGTCGGCCTTGCCATTGCTGGCGCGAAGGGGCCGGTCGGTGACGACGATCAGCTTGGGTGTCTTATAGCCTGCGAGGGATTTTCGCACGAAGGCGCGGACATCGGCGGCATCCAGTGTTTCGCCTTCGACCATCTCCACAACAGCCGTGACCGACTGGCCCCACTTTTCATCGGGCAGGCCAATGACCAGCGCATCGTCGATGGCGGGGTGGCGCTTGAGCACTTCCTCGACCTCTTCGGGGAAGACCTTTTCACCAGCGGTGTTGATGCAGGCGCTGCCTCGGCCCAGCAGGGTCAGCGAACCATCGGCCTCAACCTCGCACCAGTCACCGGGGATGGAGTAGCGGACGCCGTCAATGACGCGGAAGGTCCGGGCCGACTTTTCCTCATCCTTGAAATAGCCGACGGGATTGGGTGGGCCCAAGGCCACAAGGCCGCGAACGCCAGACCCGGGCAGAACCGGTTGGTCGTTCTCGTCGAACACGCGGCAGCGGTCGCTGAGCACGAACTTCGCGGTTGGGACCTCGCCATCCTTGGTCATGATCGAATTGCCCATGCCGATGGCTTCGGACGAGGAGAACCCGTCGCTCAATACGGCATTGGGCATGTGGTTCAGCAGGCCGCGCTTGATTTCTTGGCTCCACATCACCCCGGATGAGACCATGCCGACGACGCTGGAGACATTGAACTTGCCGACATTGGCATCAAGCGCATTGAGCAAGGGACGGCCAAAGCTGTCGCCGACCAGAACCAGACCGGTCGGCTGATGGTCATGAATGGCCTGCAACATCTCGTCGGCATCGAAGCTCTCGCCGGTCAGGGTGATGACGCAGCCGCCGTTCAGGTGGGCGCCCATGGCCGTCAGAAGGCCTGTGCCATGCATCAGCGGCGGTGCCGGCAAAAGGCGGCTGACCGGCGGGGTCGTCCTCATCTTTTCGCGCAATTCGTCATAGGTCTCTGGTACGGGACCCAGCTTGCGCTCATTTTGCAGCGTGATTTCGCGCATATCATCATGGTTCCACATCACGCCCTTGGGCATGCCGGTGGTACCGCCGGTATAGATGAAGAGTTGGTCTTCGCCTGACCGTTCAATCTTTAGCGCCGAGCCATCGCCCTCGGCGGACAGGACCTCGAAGGCCTCCGCAAAGGGGGCCAGTTGCCCGTCCATGCTGATCTCGATCCAGTTTTTGACGTTGGGCAGGCGCGGGCGGATCTGTGCGATATTGTCTCTAAACTCAGAGGCATAGACCACGGTCTGGGCGTCGGAATTGTCGAAAATGTACCAGACCTCGTCGGGCGTATAGCGGTAGTTGATATTGACGTGGGTCATGCGCGATTTGAACGCGGCGGACAGGGTGATGATATATTCCGGACGGTTGCGCATATAGAGCGCGATCTTGTCCCGAGGCTGGGCGCCGCGGCTCAGCAGGGCGCGGGCCAGATTGTTCGACAGCCTTGTCGCCTCACCCCAAGTGATACGGCGGTCGCCATGGATGAAGGCCATGCTTTGAGGGTCTAGAATCGGTTCAATCGTGTCGAGTATGTCGCCGAAATTCCAGGCCATCTCATAATCTCCCAAAGGTTTCCTCTTGTCTGACCCGTAGGCCAGATGGCCGGGCGCTTATGGTGCGCCCTGACCCAACCGACTTTAGCCGCTTCGCACGTCGCGGAAAGCCATATCTCTATCCACCTCGGGTTCTTTTGGTAGGCCGAGGACCCGTTCGCCGATGATGTTGCGTTGGATCTGGTCGGTGCCGCCGCCGATGGAGGTGAAATAGGCATTGAGGCTGAGGAAGTTGGCATCCTCGGCGCGGGGATGGTCTGGCCCTTCGAGCAGGCTTCCAGCCCCCAGCAGTTTGGAGCGCAACCGCGCCTCTTCATGCAGGATACGCGACATGGCCAGCTTGCCCAGCGACATGATCGGTGAGGAATTGCCCTGCGCCAGTTCGGCCTTGGCCCGGGCATTGTTGAGCCGGTTGAGCACCTTATAGGCCGTGACTTGAGCCACCTCTTGGCGGATGACCGGATCGTTCAGTCGGCCAGCCTCGCGGGCCAGTTCGACCAAGGCGCTGTCGCCCTTGGGATTGTCTTGACCACTGCGCGGACCCCGGGCGGCGTCGCCCATGACCGAGCGCTCATAGGCCAGCGCGGTTTGCAACACGCCCCAGCCGTTATTAAGCGGGCCCAACATATTGTCCGCAGGCACGATGGCATCGGTGATGAAGACCTCGTTGAAATGGGCCTCATTGGTGATCTGACGCAGAGGCCGCACCTCGATGCCTGGCTGTTTCATCGGCAGGAAGAAGAAGCTGATGCCCTTGTGCTTGGGCACATCCCAGTCAGTGCGGGCGATCAGCATCCCATAGTCGGCCACCGCCGCGCCGGAGGTCCAGACCTTCTGGCCATTGACCACATAATGATCGCCCTTGCGGTCCGCGCGGGTGCGGATGGCGGCAAGGTCGGAGCCCGCGCCCGGCTCGCTATAGAGCAGGCACATGCCGACCTCACCCTTGAGCAGGGCCGGAACGATGGTTTTCTTAAAGGCGGGCGTGGCATGGGCCATGGCCGTATTGGCCCAAAGGTTGGACCGGTCCTGTCCGGCACCGGGCGCACCGACGGCGGCGAAGGCCTTTTCGATGATCTTGGCCTGAGCGAGGGACATTTCGCGGCCATACCAGTCCTTGGGCCAGGTCGGCACAGCCCATCTGGCTTCTACGACCTTGGCCATGAAGTCGCGTTGAGGGTGAAGGCCAAAGCCCGCCCCCTGATCCCCAGCCTTGGGTTTCCAATGGTCGGCCAGCCAAGCGGTGACCTCGGCCTTCAAGGCCTCGTCGGTGAGGGTTTGCGTGGTCATGGCCTTAGCCTCCCAACTGCTGGACATAGCGTTCGCGATAGAAGTCCGAGGACCCGAACAGATGGGCATCGGCTCTGGCGCGGCGAAGATAGAGATGGGCCGGATGGGCCCAGGTGAAGGCAATGCCGCCGTGCATCTGGATGCTGGTGGCGGTGATGGCGCTGAAGGCGTCAGCGCAGGCAAAGGCGGCAAGGCTGATGGCCGAAGGGGCCTCATCCGATCCGCTGGCCAAGCACTGGGCCGCATGGCGTGCTGCAGAGGTGCAGGATTCAGAATCCATCAAAAGGTCGGCCGCCATATGTTTGACCGCTTGGAAACTGCCGATGGCCCGGCCAAATTGATAGCGGTTCTTGGCATAGTCGACGGTCATTTCAAGGACGCGGCGCGAGCCACCGGCCTGCTCTCCAGCCAGAGCAATGAGCGCCAGATCGATCATGGCCTCCACCGCCTGCCAAGCGGACCCATTGCAGGCCAAACGGCGGGCTGAGACCTTGGCAAAATCGATGTCCGACATCCGCAGCGTATGGTCGAAGGTCGGCAGGCTGGTCAGGCTGACGCCCGCCGCCTTGGGGTCGACCTCGAAAACGGCCACGCCATCAGGGGCTCTGGCGACCACCAACAGGACATCCGCAATATGGGCGTGGGTGACGAAGGCGGCCTTGCCGGTCAGGCTCCAGTCGGTGCCAACTGCCATTGCATCAACCGCCACATGACCTTCGATCCAGCCCGCCGAGGGGCCGGTGATGGCGACGGTTGCGATCTTTGCGCCGCTGGCCAGATCGGGCAGCAGACGCACCTTGGCGGCGTCGTCATCGAGGGCCTGAAGCAGGGCAGGGGCAAGGATGGCCGAGGACAGCAGCGGCGAGCAGAGCAGGGCGGCCCCGACCTCCTCCATGACCCGTTCCAACGCGACGGCATCGCCGCCAAAGCCGCCATGGTCTTCGTCGATGATCAGTCCGGTCACGCCCAGATCGGCTAAGGCCTTCCAGACGGTTGGGTCGTATCCTTCTGATGTTTCGGAAAGGCGCCGGACCTCAGTCTCGCTACTGCGGTCCGCCAGAAGGCGCTTTAATTGTTCCACAAAGACCTTCAGGTCTTCGGCTGTAATGGCACTCATGGGCCCCGCCCTGATCGTTTCTATCGTTGGCCTGATTGAAACACAGGCACAGCGTCAGTGCGAGGCCGTTTGCGTGATTTCGAGGGTCGATTAGGGGTTTGCGATGGGGATGAGGATCTCATTGCGACGCATCATCGACAGGGTCCAAGGTGGATCATAGCGCGCTAGGGCTGCCGGTCCTGTCGCCTTGAGATGTCGCGCCGACATATAGTCTTCCAACTCCTTGGTTTTAAGCTGGATGTCCGGCTCTCTGGCCATGCCGGAAAACCGAATGGCGGCAAAGTTGGCGGGCTTGAGCGGCACCAGTTTCACTTCCGGATTTTTGGGCTTGGGCAAGGTTTGCATTGTGTAGGCCTTGGGCATGATGAAGCGCACGGTCCAGTCCTTACCATCTCCCGATTGCATCACGGGCGCAGTCATGGCGATGGATTGGCCCTTGGTCGGGGCCTGCACGACAGGTGCTGTCATAGAGATGGACTGGTTGGCGACATTGCCACCGAAAATATAGCCTGCCAGCAATCGAAATCCTGCACGTACGGCGGTTTCACGGTCGCCGCTCACCGAAACCTCTGCGGCAATCAAGGCCGGGTACTGACGCACCTCTAACTTCCCGCTCTGCTGTGATGCCGTATAGCTGGGTTGTTCAGTGGCCATCGCAGGGGTTCCAATCCATAAAACGCTAAACATCAGTCCAATTAGGGCATGTTTCATATCGTTTTGGCTCCATTTCTGGGGTCAGATGCGACCTCTTTTGCCTCATCGGCAACCGAACTTATCATTCTGCAGATAAAGATACTGATCGACCAAATAGCGAACTATTGATCGGGGTCAATGTGGTGGCGATTGGATCGCCATAGTCTCCATCCTGTGCGTCGTCGGTCTTTGCCGCCGTGCACCCAGGAGGCGGCGTCGATGAACCGGAAAATAGGCCCACTGCCGGTGAGCCTGTGCACTGCGGCCTTGGTCGCTCTGTCTTTGACCTTGTCGGCCTGCTCGACCGCGACGCCCTATCAGCCAAAGACGACCGGCCAGGCTATTTTCGGTGGTTATAGTGAAACCCGGCTCGCACCTGATCGCTATCGCGTGACCTTTTCGGGCAATGATCTGACATCGCGAGATACGGTGGAGGGTTATCTTCTTTATCGTTCGGCGGAACTGTCCTTGGCCGATGGCTACCAAGGTTTCAGCATCGTCGAGCGCAATGTTGAGCGCAGCGTCGAAACCCACCTCGAGCCCGATCCTTTTCACCGACCCTGGTATGGTCCGGCCTATCGCTACTGGCGTCCCAATTGGCGCTATTACCAGCCGTCATATGGCTGGCGCAGTTGGGATCCATGGCTCGACCCGCCCTTCTGGGACCGGAGCCTAACGGTCCATACCGATGAGCGCTACGAGGTCACAGCAGAGATCATCCTGCTTCAAGCGCCGCTCCCGACCGACAATCCAAGAGTTTTTTCCGCCGCCGACATCATCGCCCGCATTGGGCCTCAGCTTAAGCTGCCGCAATAGGAGTCTATGTTATGAAAGCCCTCTTCTCTATCCCCGTGACGATCCGAATGGGTGTCGTTGTGATCTCCCTATCGACCGCCTTGGCGGGCTGTGGAAGCAGCTCAATGGGGGACCGCCAGCTCTCGGGCATGCTCGTCGGCGGCGCGCTGGGCGGCTTGGTTGGTAACCAGTTCGGGCATGGCGACGGGCGGACCCTGTCCACGGGCCTTGGTCTGGCCCTAGGGGCCTATCTCGGCTCGGAGATTGGCCGATCCATGGATCAGGATGACCGGCGCTACCATGATGAGGCTGCGCGATCGGGCCTGTGGGACAATCAAAGTGGCCGTCCCTCGCCGTGGCGCAATCCCCAGAGCGGGGCCCACGGAGAATTCACACCCGGAGCGGCGTCTTACGCCGATGACTCAGGCCGGACCTGCCGACGGTTTACCGATCGGGTCGTGTTCTCAGACGGCACCCGCCACGATGTGGAAGGCACCGCCTGTTTGAACCACGCGGGCGAATGGGTCATCCGTCAACGCTGAACCAAGGGCAAGCAGTCGGTCTGATCGTCGGACAGATCGCCTGTTTGCTCAGATTTTCTGGCACCATACGGCCATGCGTTGGGGGCGATTAACTTGCAATAGAATAGTCACGCTGTAAGCTGGGCGATGGGCGCCGCGATTGGCCCCATCAACTCTTCAAGCCATCGGAGCCAGAGCGTGCGTCCCAGTTCCCCAGAGCGCGTTGCCGACTACCGCCGTCGCGGATGGTGGCGCGGCGAGACGGTTGGTGCTCTGTTCGACAGGGCGGTGGCCGCACGGCCGAGCGCCGAAGCGCTGGTGGATGCCCCCAATCGCCCGTCATTGGTCGGAACTGAGCCACAGCGCCTGACCTACGAGCAGGCCGATGCGCGAGTGTCCGAACTGGCCCACATCTTTGCGAGCCTAGGGGTTGGGCGCGGTGATGTGGTGGCGATGCAACTTCCTAATCTGGTCGAGGGCGTGTTGGCCTTTCTCGCCTGCGCCCGGATGGGGGCGATCTTGAGCCCGATTGCGATGGCCTATCGCACCCATGAACTGCGCCAGATTCTTCCGACCATCGAGCCCAAGCTCTATCTAACCGTGGGCCATTTTCACGGCGTGGACCACGGCCTGATGGCCCTTGAGGTTCTTGCGGGCGCGGCTGTCGTGGTTTGCGTGGGGCAGACCGCGCCAATCGGTGCCCATGCCCTTTCCGACCTGGTGGCCAAAGGTCCAGCCCAGCCCTTTGTCTCGCCCGCGGATCTAGAGGCCAGTGAGGCCCTGACGATCTGTTGGACTTCAGGCACCGAAGCCAGTCCCAAGGGGGTTCCGCGCCATCATGATCACTGGGTCGTCAATGGCGAGGCGCTCGTTGAGGCGGCAGGCCTGAGGCCGGGTGACAGCATCCTCAACCCCTTCCCGCTGATCAATATCGCCGCCATCGGGGGCATGGTCATGACTTGGCTTCTCTGTCAGGGCCGTCTGGTGCAGCACCATCCCTTCGACCTGCCCATCTTCCTGCGCCAGATGCAGGATGAAGAGATCGCCTATACGGTCGCGCCGCCCGCCGTCCTAAACATGCTGTTGCAGAATGAGGCGCTGCTGAACTCGACCGACTTGGGCCGTCTGCGCTGTCTGGGGTCCGGCTCGGCCCCCCTCGCGCCGTGGATGGTCAAGGGGTGGCAGGATCGCTACGGCGTTACGGTGATGAACGTCTTTGGCTCCAACGAAGGCGCGTCGCTGTTCTCGACCGGCGAGGCCATCCCTGATCCCGAGCAGCGAGCCCGCTATTTCCCACGCTTTGGCGCGACGGGTGTTGAGTGGCCTGCGGTCTTTCCGGCCAAGATCCGGACGCGCTTGGTCGACCTCGCGACCGAGACTGAGATAGTCGAACCGGGGCTCGAGGGAGAACTTCGCATCGACGGGGCCATGACCTTCGACGGCTATTGGCGCGCGGAGGCCTTAAGCCGCGCAGCCTTTGACGCTGAGGGCTATTTCAAGACCGGAGACCTGTTCACCATCGCGCCTGAGGCTGGCGGCCGTTTCTATCAGTTTGTCGGCCGCAGCAAGGAGATCATCATTCGCGGTGGCCTGAACATCTCGCCCGCCGAGCTAGATGTGCTGATCGAAAGCCACCCCAAGGTGCGCGAGGCCTGCTGCGCGGCCTATGTCGATGAGCGTCTGGGCGAGCGGGTCTGCGCGGTTGTCGCCTTGCGTGACGGTCAAAATCTCACGCTTCAAGAGGTCTGTGACCACCTGCGCGCCGCTGACATCGCCACCTATAAGCTACCTGAAAAACTCCGCATCGTTGAGGCCTTGCCGCGAAATCCGCTCGGTAAGGTTCTGCGCCGTGAATTGGCAGGTGTGGCGGCGTCTTGAGGCTGATGCAAATGCGCGCAGACAGGCCCTTTCCAATCTCATCTGTGCAAATTTGCTTGCATCGCGGGGGGTGATCCCGGATTCTAGGCCGATCGAAGCCCCCTTAGATTTGGACCCTTAGCCTGTGGCCATGCCGCCCATCAAAATGACTCGCACCTGCTCGATCTGGCGCGCGCTTGAGGTCGTGGGCGATGCCTCGGTTCTGTTGATCCTTGAGGCCAGTTGGATCGGTGCGCGTCGGTTCGATGAGTTCAGGGCGCGGACAGGCCTCTTGCCCACCCTGTTGAGTGACCGGCTGAAGCGCTTGGTCACAGCGGGTCTGTTCGAAAAGGTGCTCTACAGCCAGTCTCCGCCGCGGTCTGACTATCACATGACCCAAAAGGGCAGGGACCTCTACTGGCCCGCCCTGATGATGTTGCGGTGGGAGCGGCGCTGGACCTCGCTGGAGGGGAAGCTGACCGTCAACCTGCGCCATAAACGTTGTGGCCATCTGTTTGAGCCGGTCCCGACCTGCCTGAAATGCGGCGACGAAATCAGTGCGCGCGATGTGGACTGGACCGAAGGCCCAGGTGTCGGCTGGATGTCGGCCCACTATAGCCGCCGACGTCAGCAACGGCAGTCGGTTGCCGAGCGTCTCGGCTCGGCAGGCCTTATGATTGAGGTGGCGCAAATTACCGGCGATCGCTGGGCGAGCCTGGTCTTGCGCTCGATCTTCACCGGCCTGCGCCGATTTGACGAGATCCACCGCGACACGGCCATAGCCACCAACATCCTATCCGAGCGCCTGTCTTGGCTGGTCGAGAAGGGCATCATCAAGGCCCATGAATATGGCGCAGGGGTCCGACGGTTTGAATATCGCCTGACGGCCAAGGGGATCGACTATTATCCCGTGCTCTTGATGCTGATGATCTGGGGAGACCGGTACTATTGCTCTCCTGAAGGCCCGCCATTGTTGCTACGGCATAAGGCTGACGGTCATGATCTTGAGCCAGCGGTGACCTGCTCCTGCTGCGGCGTGCCGGTCGATCCGCACGATGTGACCTTCGAGATCGTCGAGCCTGTCGGTGCACTTGAAGCCAACCCTGAGCCTGCGCTTTCACTTTCATAACGATACTAAAGCCGCTAGGCTCGCGTCGAAACCGTCGTTGGGCGGGCAAAAGACGTTAGGGAACAGGCGATGAAGCGGCGTGTCATCCAGTGGGCGACAGGGGCCATGGGCAAGTCTTGCTTGCGAGCAGTGCTTGACCATCCGGACATGGAGCTGGTCGGTCTGTTCGTCTATGGCGACAATAAGCTTGGCCGCGACGCCGGTGACATTGCCCGCAGGCCGCTGACCGGCATTTTGGCAACGCAGGATGTCGAGGAGATTTTGGCGCTGGACGCCGATGTGGTCATCCACTGTGCGCGCCTCGCTCCGCCCTATGGCTCGCATGATGCCGACCTGATCCGGCTGCTGGAGTCCGGCAAGAATGTCATCAGCATCAATGGCTATAGCCGCCCGCACTATTGGGGCGGTGCGCGATTGGCCGCCCTTGAAGCGGCCTGCGCCAAGGGCGGATCGTCCCTGATGGCGGCGGGGCTCAATCCGGGCTTTGCCGCCGAACAGATCGCGGTGGCAGCAACGGCGGTCTGTTCAAGGCTCCAGGCGATCGAGGTGCTTGAAAGCGTCGATTGCCGACAGATCCGCAGCCCGGACTATGCGTTTGGCATCCTCGGCTTTGGCTCTGATCCGGCCAGCATCAATCCGAACGATCCAGACTGGTCGGTCGCGACCTCTCTGAACGGGATGTACAGCGAGGTTCTGGCTTCAATGGCCAATAGCCTGGGTCTGACCATCGAGCGGATCGAGACCGACCACGTCCTGCGCGGGGCAACCGAGGACCTTGATGTTGGGGCAGGGCCCATCGCCAAGGGTACGGTCAGCCATATTGACCTGCGCTGGAGGGCCATTGTTCAGGGCCAGCCGGTTCTGAATATGGGCATCGCTTGGTACATGGAGCATGGTCATCTGAATCGGGCAGATCCTCCCCTGTGGCGCATCCATGTGACCGGTACGCCCAATATCAGCCTGACCATCGATCTGGAAAAGCCGGAAGGCGATCAGACCGCGACCTCTGCTGAGCAGTTGGGCGTGGCAGGGGCGGTGATCAATACGATCCCGCTGATCTGCGATGCCCCCGCTGGCGTCCTGACCCGTCCGATGAGCACGCCCCATCAGGGGGTGGAGCTTTGATTAGGCCAGACCGGGTCGCCATTGTTACGGGTGCAGGCAAGGGGCTTGGCCGGGCCTATGCGCTGGCCTTGGCCGCCCAGGGCGTGGCGGTGGTGGTCAATAATCGCTGGACCGATCGTAGTCAGCCTTCCAGTACCGCCTCGGTCGTCGATGAGATCAAGGCAGCAGGCGGCTTGGCGGTGGCCAGCCTTGAGGCGGCAGAAGCGCCCGATGCGGGGGCCGCGATGGTGGCCTTGGCCCTGGAGCATTTTGGCCGTCTGGATGCGGTCGTGGCCAATGCCGGTATTGCCGCGCCGACAAGATTTCACCGCGAGACGCCGCAGGCCTTTCGCGCGCTGATGGATATAAATTTCTACGGCACCCTGTCGGTGATCGAGGCAGCTTGGCCGATTCTGTCGACCTCGCCCGCAGGACGGGTGATTGTCAGTGCCTCATCGGCAGGGCTCCATGGCGGGGATGGCCTGGCCTCCTATGGGGCCTCAAAGGCGGCCCTGATCACACTGGCGCGCAGTTTGGCCATTGAGGGCCAGGCGAAGAACATTCTGGTCAACGCCATAGCCCCCTATGCGGCCACGGCCATGACCGGTCAGGATCTGTCGCCTGAGCAACAGAGGCGCATGTCGCCCGATGCGGTCGCCCCCTTGGTCGTCTGGCTGGCAGGACAGGACTGTGACGTCACCGGCCAAACCCTAATCGCGGGGGGAGGCCATCTTGCGGCCGCCTATGCGGTCGAGGCCGCGCCGGTTAACCTTGGAACGGCCCCCACTGTGGCCGCCGCCGTCCATGCCGCCTTGGCCGATGAAACGCGTCAGAGCTTCAGTGATGCCATGACCGCCTTTGGAGCCTTTTTAGCGGCGGATCCCAAGCCGGTTTTGGATTGATATCGAGGCTGAGGCGTGGCGCAGCCCTAAAACTTGTGTAATGGTACTGACCAACAGAACGGCAGTTCGGCGAGGAAACCATGGTTTATATTCTGGGCGGATGGCAGAGCGACTTTTCGGACAATTGGGCGCGGAAGGGCATGGATTTTGCCGATGCCTTTGCGGAGGTTGTTGGTGAGGGTCTCGCAGCGGTTGATCTTGAACCGAAGGACATCGACAGCGGCCATGTGGGCAACTTTGTCGGCGAACTGTTCGCGGGCCAAGGCCTGCTGGGCGGGTTCTTTGGGCTTGTCCATCCTGACTTTGACGGCATGCCCACCGCGCGCCATGAAGCGGCCTGTGCGTCGGGTAGTGTCGCCATTCTCGCCGCTGCGGCTGAGATTGAAGCGGGTCATTATGATCTGAGCTGCGTGGTCGGCTTGGAGATGATGCGTAATGTGCCCGGTCAAAAGGCCGCTCAGAACCTTGGTGCCGCCGCCTGGACCGGTCATGAACTGCAAGATGCCGCCTTCCTCTGGCCGCGCGCCTTCTCCGATCTTGGCGAGGAATATGACCGTCGCTGGGGCTTGAAATATGAGCATCTGGCCCGGATCGCAGAGATCAACTTCGCCAATGGTCGGCGCAACCCCAACGCTCAAACTCGCCAGTGGGCCTTTAACGATAAGAGCTTCACCCAAGATGACGAGGCCAACCCCGTCGTCGAAGGGATGATCCGCAAGAATGACTGCGGACAGGTCACGGACGGCTCGGCTGTTGTGTTCTTGGCCTCCGAAAAGCGTGCGGCGCAATATGCAGCGGACCGGGGCATTCCTCTGGAAAGCCTGCCGCAGATCAAGGGTTGGGGCCATCGCTCCTCGCCCATCAGCTATGAGCGCAAGATCAGGGCGAGCGAAGGCCAGCCCTATGTGTTCCCTCAGGTCAAGCGCGCCATCGACGATGCGCGTAGCCGGGCTGGCGTGGCGGACATCTCGCAAATCCATGCGGTCGAAACCCATGATTGCTTCACCACCACCGAATATATGGCCATCGAGCATCTGGGCCTGACGGCTCCGGGCGAGTCTTGGAAGGCGATTGAGGATGGGTCCATCGATAGGGGTGGGCGCCTGCCGATCAATCCGTCCGGTGGTCTGATTGGCGTGGGTCACCCTGTCGGCGCGACCGGCGTCCGCATGGCGCTGGATGCCTTCAAGCAGGTGACCGGCAAGGCGGGCGAATGTCAGGTCGAGGGGGCCAAGACGGTTCAGACCCTCAATATTGGTGGTTCGACCACCACCACGGTGAGCCTCGTGGTCGGCCTTTAGCCATGACGCAAGAGGTCAGCGCTGCGCCCTTTCGCGAGGCCAAGATGCTGCCGGTCGATCTAAAGGTCGATCGGCGGGCGGACGGCAGCATCCTCATCGCCTCCAACATCCCGCTAAAGCCCTATGAGGCCAACATCCCTCTGGCCTTTGCCCAGCGAGCCGCCCAGTCGTCGGATCGACAGGCCATGGCTCAGCGCGGCGCGGATGGGGAATGGGTCTATCTGACCTTCGCTGAGTTGAAGCAGCAAATGGATGCGGCGACGCAGTGGTTCCTTGACCACGCCAAACCGGGCGCGCCGGTTCTGATCTTAGCGGGCAATAGTCCAGCCTTCACGATCATCAGCTTTGCGGCCCAAGCGGCAGGCCTACCGGTCTGCCCGGTCAGCACGACCTATGCCACCATGGGCGGCGACTATGGCCGCTTGGCCCATGTGATTGCCAAGACCCATCCGGGTATCGTCTTTGCCGAAGACACGGCCATGGCCGCCAAGGCGCTGGAGAGCCTTGATTTTGGCGATGCGCTGGTGGTGACCACCAAGCCGAACCTGTTGAAGCGACCCGCGACGGCCTATGCCGATCTGCTGGCAACAGTTGTCACAGATCATGTTGCCGCCTCGATTGCGCGCCTGCAGCCGCAAGACCGCGCTGCCCTGATGCTGACCTCAGGTTCGACGGGCCTGCCCAAGGTCGTGCCGATCACCTTCGATAATCTGGCCGCCAACACGGCCCAGTGCCTGCAAACCATCGGTGAAGCGGCGGGCTGGCACGAGGTGATGCTCGATTGGCTACCGTGGCACCATGCGGCCGGGGCCTTTGTCATGCGCGCGACCCTGCTGGAAGGCGGCACGCTCTATATAGATGATGGCAAGCCTGCGCCGGGCCTGTTTGAGGCTTCGATCCGCAATCTGCGAGAGATTTCGGTGAGCTATTTCAACAATGTGCCGCTCGGCTACACCATGTTGGTCGATGCGCTTGAGGCCGATCCGGTCCTTCGTGCGACCTTCTTCAAGAAGATGCGCCTGATGCTCTATGGCGGCGCGGGCCTGTCCCAGACGGTCTATGACCGCTTACAAGCCCTCGCTGTGGCTGAGACCGGCCACCGGATCATGATGACCAGCGGCTATGGCATGACCGAGACGGTCTCAGCCTTTTCGGTGATCCATTTCCTGACCGACAAGGTGGGGATTGGCCTGCCGACACCGGGCATCACCATGAAGCTGGCTCCGGTTGATGATCGCTATGAGGTCCGGGTCAAGGGCCCCAATGTCACCAAAGGCTATCTGGACGATCCCAAGAAGAATGCTGAGGCCTTTGATGATGAAGGCTTCTATCGCACCGGCGATCTGGCCGTCTTCCATGATCCGAGCGATCCGGCTCAAGGCCTCGCCTTTGTCGGCCGGGCGGCAGAAGAGTTCAAACTGTCGAGCGGGACATGGGTCTATGGCGGGGGCTTGCGTGACGGCCTGCTCAAGGCCCTGTCGCCTCTCGTGCTGGATCTGGTCCTTTGCGACGATGATCGGCCCTATCTGACCTTGATGGCTTGGCCCAAGGGCGAGGTCTCGCGCGCTGAGATCGCCGAACGGCTGGCTGGCTTTAACGCCGGTCAAAGGGGCGATGCCTCACGCATCCGCCGCGCGCTCTTGCTGTCCGAGCCGCCAGACCCTAATGCCCACGAAATGTCTGACAAGGGCACGATCAACCGCCGCGCCGTCATCGACCGCCGCGCCGATCAGGTCGAGCGTCTGTTCGCAGACCAGCCCGACGCTGATGTGATTGTACTGGGCTAGCGCCTTAGGACGAGTGGGGCGTCCAGTCTGCGCCCAGTTCCCGATAGTCGGCACTGAACCAGCGCGGATAGCCGTGCAGGGTCTGACCGCCGTCGATCAGGATCTCAGCGCCGGTAATATAGCCGCTGGCCTCGCTGCACAGAAAGGTCACCATCTGGGCAATGTCATCGGGCTTGCCGAGACGTCCCGCTGGCGTATTGGCCAGAACATCGCCGCGCACCGTGGGGTCATCGATCAAGGACTTGGTCATGGCCGTTTCGATCACGCCGGGTAGGACCAGATTGACCCGGATGCGGTAAACCCCCAGCTCTGAGGCTAAGGACTTGGCCAACATCCGAACGCCAGACTTGGAGGCGGCATAGGCCCCCAGCATGTCGCAAATGTCGGTCGCGGCGGTCGAGGCATTCATAACGATCGCGCCGCCCTGTCCGCCATCACGCATCAGCCGCGCCGCACCCTGCGCCATCAGAAAACCGCCATTGAGATTGACGTCAACATGCTTGCGCCAGTGGTCGAATGACAGATCGATCAGGGCCCCATTGCGGCCATAACCGGCATTGATGAAGGCCGCATCTAAGCCTTGGAAACGGTCCTTGATGGCGGCGAACATCTCGCCCACGGCCAGAGGATCGGTCTGATCGCAGGCATGGGCCATGACCTCGACCCCATGGCTGGCCAAGGCCTCCGCTACAGAGGCCAGGGCATCGGCACGGCGGTCGGTTAGAACAATATTGGCCCCGGCCTTGGCGAAGGCAGCAGCGGTCGCTGCGCCAATGTCACCGGCTGCACCCGTGATCAGAGCGGTCTTGGATTTAAAGCTGTTCATGGGTCTGTCTGCTTTCTAGGATCGCTTGTGCGCCTTTGGGCCATAGGTTAGCTTGCATAGAGATAGTGTCAAAGCGCGATCACCGTGCGGGCAATGTCCAAGATGCATACGGGGGAACTATGCCGGAATTTGTCAACATCCTGCTGATCAACGGCGTGGCCATTATGGTCCTGTTTGCCGTGGCCTGGGCCGCCTGTGTGGCGCAGCGGGACTGCACGCCGGTCGATAGCCTCTGGGGCCTTGGCATGGGAGTCGTGGCGCTCTCGACCTTCCTTCAGACCGGTGGTGGGACCGAGCGGCGGATCGTCATGACCGCCATCTGCGTGGCCTGGGCCGTGCGACTGGGCGGCTATATGCTCTGGCGCTGGCGCGACCATGGGCCGGATCGGCGCTATGTGCGGATGATGGAGAAGGCCAAGGCCGAAAAGGGCTGGAACTATGGCTATGCGGCCTTCAGGCTTGTCTTCCTAATCCAGATGCCGCTCTTGTGGCTGGTCTGTTTGCCGGTGCAACTCGGACAGGTGGCGGCGGAACCAGCGACCTTGGGCACATTGGGTCTGGTCGGAGCCGGGGTGGCCATCTTTGGTATTTTGTTTGAAAGCCTCGCCGACTGGCAACTGGTTCGTTTCAAGAAGAACCCCGACAATGCCGGTAAGGTCATGGACCGGGGGCTGTGGCGCTATACCCGCCATCCGAACTATTTCGGTGATGCCCTGACCTGGTGGGGGCTGTTCTTGATTGCGGCGGAAACTCCGCTGGGTCTGTTCTCGGTGGTGGGGCCGATCTATCTGGTCTTCACCCTGACCCGTTGGAGCGGCATGCCCACGGTCGAGCATCGCCTAGGCCGCACCCGCCCGGACTATGCCGACTATAAGCGCCGCACCTCGGCCTTCATCCCTTGGCCGCCCAAGCCTGCTCAGGTCGACTAGAGATGGGATTGCCAAGCTCGATTGCTGATCGCCTGCGTCTACCGGCCATCGCCGCGCCCATGTTTCTGGTTTCGGGACTGGAGATGGTGCTCGCGGCCTGTAAGGGCGGGATGATTGGGTCGTTCCCGGCCAATAATGCCCGCACGCTCGATATTCTCGACGACTGGATGGGGCAGATCAACAAGGCCTTGCCCGCCGATGCGCCGCCTTGGGCCATCAATATCATGGTCCACCGGTCCTATTCGCGCTGGGAAGAAGAGATGGAGCTGGTGCTCAAGCACAAGCCGCCCATTGTCATCACCGCGCTCGGCAGCCCGACGGCGGTGATTGAAGCCGTCCATGCCTATGGCGGTCTGGTCTATGCCGATGTCAATTCGGTGAGCTTTGCGCGTAAGGCGGCAGCGACGGGCGTGGACGGACTGATCCTTATCGGCGCCGGTGCCGGTGGCCACACGGGGCAGATCTCGGGCTTTGCTTTTGCGCCAGCGGTGCGCGAGTTCTTTGATGGAACGCTGATCCTCGGCGGTGCCATTGGTTCTGGCCGCGCGATCCGGGCCGCTCAGATGTTGGGCGCTGACATGGCCTATCTCGGCACCCGCCTGATCGCCTGCAGCGAAAGCCTCGCTGTGGCGGCCTATAAGCAGATGCTGATCGAAGCGAGCGCCGAGGACATCATCCTGTCCGCCGCCCTGACGGGTATTCCGGCCAACTGGCTGAAGGCGAGCCTGATGGCGGCTGGCTATGATGCCGAAGGGCTAAAAGCCAAGGCCCAGATCGACCTTGGCCGCCCTGAAGAGGCCGCCGCGCGCTGGCGCGACGTCTGGTCGGCAGGACATGGGGTCGGTGAGGTCCATGCCATAGAGCCCCTTGCCCAGATCATTGACGATCTGGTCCGGGACTACCAACGCGCTGGGGCGTAAGGCCCTGACTATTTGGCGAGCGGGCGGGAGATCATTTCCTTGACCTCGTCGCTCATAGGTTCACCAGCCTTCATGGACGCACTGATGCGGCCGTCGAAATATTCACGCCACTCGCAGACCCGTCCGCCCCGGAACATAAGGCTGCCCGCATAGGGAATGGCAACATGGTGGCCGTCCACGGTCCAGAACTCGTCGACGCCTTCCATGAACAATCGGTCAGCCGACTCTGCATAGTCAAAAATGCGCCAACTGTTGGTCTTGATCCGAGGGGCCATGGCCTGCAGGGCCTTGCGCATCTCGGCCTTGCCGCGAATGGCCGGAGCAAAGCCGCCACTGTTGCGCCAGATAATGTCGTCCGTGACATTGACCAGCACACCCTCGACATCCTGGTGATGCCAAGCCGTGATGATGGCTTCAAGAACCGGATAGAGGCGAGACATGGGCTTATCCTTTGCGAGGGCGGGGGAAGCGGCGAGGCTGCTCGCCGCAAGGCCAGCAGCAATGAGGGTGCGGCGGTCCATGAGGCGTGTTCCTAGGCAGCCGTAGGGCGATTGATGAGTTCGAGCACC
>CANCJE010000034.1 GCA_947378235.1 Caulobacteraceae bacterium
CCCCAGAGATTTTGTCAAAAATCTCGCAAACAAGACTCCGGGCTGCGCTCTATAGCCCGATCCGACTTTGACGCGGGGTGGAGCAGCCCGGTAGCTCGTCAGGCTCATAACCTGAAGGTCACAGGTTCAAATCCTGTCCCCGCACCCAAAGCTTTGCCTTCTCATAACCCTTCAGACATAGACATCCGCTGAACCTGCTTGAGTTCGGCTCAGCTGGGGTTTTTCTGTATCTTGTGCTGGACAAGGCGGGGCTGTTCAAGCCAACATGACGCATGCTCAGGTTGCGCTCCATCACCTCCATAGCCTTGGTGGCCACCCTTTTCCTCAGCGGCTGCGGCGGCGGCGGTGGGGGTGCGGTGGCCGTGGCCCCCTCGACGACCACCTCACCGACACCCTCTCAGTCCTGCAGCCTGCGCGATCGCCAACTCTGGGCCGAGCAGCAGATTCGCGAATGGTATCTGTTCCCCGAGGATCTGCCGGTTAGCCTTGATCCCGAACCCTATGCGACGGTAAATGCCTATATTGACGCCCTTACTGCCAATGCGCGGGCTCAGAACAAGGACCGTTTCACAACCTATGTGACGAGTATCGCTCAGGAAAATGCCTATAATGCGTCGGGCCAGACCGCTGCCTTTGGTATTCGCCTCGGCTATGACAGTGCCAATCGTACGGTGACGATTCTTGATAGTTATGAAACAGGTCCCGCCTTTACGGCCGGGTTGACGCGCGGCGTCCGCATCACGGCTATCGGTGAACGGGCCGATAGTCTTGTCAGCGTCAGCGACCTGTTTGATCGTGGGGGTAGCGCGGCGGTGTCTGACGCGCTCGGCCCCTCGACCGCGGGCGTTAGTCGGGTTATCCGTTATCAGCCCTTGGTGGGCGGAGAAACGACCGTGACGGTCACGAAGGCGGAGTTCAATATTCCGCCCGTATCACCGACCTTCGGCACCCAGATCATCAATAGGGGCGGCCAATCGATTGGCTATATCAATCTGCGCACCTTTATCGCCCCAGCAGAGACCCCTTTACGTGAGGCATTCCAGAAGTTCCGGACCGCCGGCGTCGACAGGGTCGTGATTGATTTTCGTTATAATGGTGGGGGACTGTTGAGTGTCGCCGACCTGATGGGTGATCTTATGGGCCGAAGCCGTCTGCCGACAGACCTGTTCAGCCGCATTTCGTTCCGCCCCTCAAAATCCAGTCAAGATTCGACACATCTGTTTCGAGATGCACCGCAATCCATCACACCAAGGGCGTTGGCCTTCATCACCACAGGCTCGACGGCTTCTGCCAGTGAATTGGTCGCTGCAGGGATGTTGCCTTGGACACGCGGCAATATCTGGCTGGTGGGGGAGAACAGCTATGGCAAGCCGATCGGTCAGATCGCGATTGATCGGACGGTTTGTGATGACCGGCTGCGCGTCATAGCCTTTGCGGTCCAAAATGCTGATGGTGACGGTGATTACTATACCGGCTTGAAGTCGGTCTTTGATCGCAGGGGCGAAAAGACCTGCGCAGCGTCTGATATGCCAACATTGGCGATGGGTAACCCCGCCGAGGGGCAGACCGCCGCTGCAATATCAGCCCTGAGCGGGGCAAGTTGTACGCCTATGGCCGACGGTGCTGCGCGGATGCCGGCCATGTCAGATGTTGAAAATATAGCAGCCGGCCCTGCAGGTTTCTCTGGGCGTCTGCTTCCGGCCAAGGTTCCTAGTCCGGCGCAGCGCGACATGCCGGGGCTATATTGAGGGCCGCGAGTTAGGGGTGTCGCTCCTCGATGACGCGGCCAGAAAGCGCTTTAGGGTGAACCCTAGACCCAAGCGCCTGGAAGAGATTTAGAGATTTAGAATTAAGCTGAGATTTACCCATCAATTTAACCCTCCATTAACCCTAATTATACACCCTTGGGTCGGTATGAAGGACTGCGTCGAACAGAGTCGTTCTCTGGTCTTGCCTCTCGAACGGGGCTTTCGCGGTCCGGATCAAGGGAGACCTAATCATGACGAAGACTGCCGCTACGGACGAAGATCTGGCCTTGGCTCGGGCTGAAATTCTCTATGGCCGCGCTGGATTGGCGATTGAGCGTCTCAAAGAGATGATCGAGGTCCATAGCTTCTCCCCCGTTCTCCACTACTGGCTATCCGCAGCCTACGGGGCTGCCGGACTTTATGATGAACAGGCCGAAACCCTCCGGACAGCGCAGACCTTTCACGGGCTGCAGATGGTTCAGGATAATGGGGGCGATGTTTCCCTGTTTAACACAGACACGGGATATGCTCTTGCGGTCGCTGATCAATTCATTGGCGTTGACCTGATGGGACCGGCGAGCCTGGGCATGGCACGGGGAGTCATGGGCGGTGAGGCCTCCGGCGCCGCATTGCTGGGCTATGGCGCAACCCTTTTTGCACAAGGGCGTACCCTGGAGGCGGAGAGTGCGCTGGGTGTTGGCGCTGACGAATATCAATTCCATCCTGCCCACAGTGCCCTCTTGAGTATCCTCCCCTACTGTGCCGGTGGACCGATCCGGCATGCTTTTGAATCCATGCGCTGGGGCACGATTCATCAACGCCACCCTGATGAGTGGCCAAGTTTCCGTAATAGTCGCGCCACCAACCGGCCGTTGCGCGTTGGATTTCTGATCTACAGCCTCACAGGGTCAGCGACGGCCGAGGCCTTGGCCTCTCTTCTGACCGCCCTTAGCGACGTGAGCGCCACGGTCTATTGTGACAATGCCGATCAAGAGACGCCCATCCCGGGGGTCAACTTGCGCTCCATTGGTCAACTGTCGGACGACGAAGCCCAATCCCTTATTCTGTCGGATGGTATTGATATTCTGGTGGACTGCGAAGGCCATGGTGCCGAAAGCCGTCTGTTGATTATGGCGCGACGGGCGGCACCGGTTCAGGTCAGTTGGAACCCGTTCGGGATCACCAGTGGCCTGCCGACCGTTGACTATGCATTGGTTACAGATCGCGTAGCGGCCTCAGCTGAGCATATGAATTTCGTCGAGACCCTTTGGCCGGTGGGCCCGGTTCTTAGCCCCTTTGGTCGAACGGGTTCAGTTGAAACCTTAAACCCGCCTATCCATGCGGCGGACCAGATCGTGCTGGCCAGCCTCGCCCATCCCGCGACCCTTGATGACCAAACAATCCGGCTATGGGCCCAAACCCTGCGCAATCTGCCTAAGGCCCAGCTTTGGCTCAAGCACCGCTATTTTG
This sequence comes from Caulobacteraceae bacterium, assembly GCA_947378235.1. Classification (GTDB taxonomy): domain Bacteria; phylum Pseudomonadota; class Alphaproteobacteria; order Caulobacterales; family Caulobacteraceae; genus CAISGS01. Next base: position 3,219 of record CANCJE010000034.1, read on the forward strand.
TAGACCCCGTCCTTCAGAACTCAGTCAGTTCCAAATTTGCCGCCCACGGGATTGACCCTGATCGGATGGTCTATCTCGAACGGGGTGAGACATCAGCCAGTTCGGTTATCCATGCCGACGTGGACATGGTGCTGGCCCCTACTGGCCCTCAGGCTCTGTTTGATACGTCAATCCTGCAGGCCCTTGCCGATGGCGTGCCGGTCATGACATTGCGCCTAGAGGATAACGCTTCCGCAACCAACCCGCTAGCGGTTCTGGGCCTTGACGACTGCATTGCCGTCAATGAGCAGGCCTATATTGATCAGATCATACGGCTTACCTTTGACCGCGCAGCGTTGGGTCGCCAACGCTCTGCCGTGGCTCTCCTGTTCCAATCCTCGCCCTATGGGGATGTGCTTGGCTTTGCTCGCGGTCTTGAAAAGGCGCTGCGTGATATGTTCGATATTTGGGCGCTGCGTCATCTCAGCCCAGAGGATCGATCACTCGACCGGGTCGTTCCGACTGCCGTCTTGGGCAGCGACCGGGACGTTGCTTAGGCGGGTCGGCTTGGCTGTTAGAGATATGAGGGCGGCAAAGACAAACCCGCCGGCCAAGATCGTATAACAATCGCTAAAGGCCATGACCAAGGCGTCGCGCCGAAGGATAGAGGACATCACCTTGCGCGCGGCGGCATCGGGCTCTCTAAGGCCAAGGTCTTGCATATGGGCGGCTAGACCATTGATCATTTCAAAGCCAGCCGCTTGGGTCACCGAAAATCCAGCCGCAAGGTCGTGAAAATGCTGAGCTGAATGGGTCGCGAGGATCGTTGTAAGAACGGCAAGGGCAAAGGCCCCGCCAAGATTGCGCGATAGATTAACCAGGGATCCGGCGGACTTCATCAGTTCAGGTGACAAGGTTCCCATGGTGATGTTCTGCGTCGTGAACATGACCAGTGCTAGCCCTGCCGATCGGGTGATTTGCAATACCAAATACTGATTAAAGCCCCATTCCGGCGTCACATCGCGGCTGATCCACATGCCCGCTGCCGCAATGAGAAACCCCAAAATGATCTGGGGCCTGGGGGGCACGAATTGGGCTAGCCGCGTCGAGATGGGTCCCATGGCAAACATCATGAGGCCCGACACGACCATGGTTGCCCCGATCTGCCCCGGAGAATCGCCTCTGACTCGGGCCAGAAAGAGCGGCAACAGATAGGTCGAGCCGAACAGTCCGACCCCTGAAATGAAGGTCAAAAAACACCCGACCCTGAAATTTCGATCCCCGAAAGCGCTCAGTTCAACGATCGGATTGGCGCTTTTTAGCGATCGCCAAACAAATAGAATTCCACCCATGAGGGACAGCGCCGTTAGGCCTAAGATCAGGTCACTTTGGAACCAAGCCTCCCCCGTGCCCTCTTCCAAGACATACTGACCACACATCAAAAATAGAGCCATACAGATCAAGGCAGCCCAGTCGAAATTTCGCGCAAGGCGGGGGTCAGGCCGGTCGAAATCGCCAAATCTTCCGACCAAAAACAGGACCAAAAGGCCGAATGGGACATTGATAAAGAATAGCCAGCGCCAGTTGAGTTGCTCGGTAATTTGGCCGCCAAGGGTTGGGCCTATAGTGGGTGCCATCGAGATGACCGTGCTCATGATGACGCTAGAGATCATCCTTCGCTCTGGCGGAAAGGCGGCGAAGGCGGTGGCAAATACGGTCGGGATCATCGCGCCGCCGATAAAGCCTTGCAGGGCGCGGGTTATGATCATGGTGTCAATGTCCGACGATAGGCCCGTCAAGACGCTCATAATTGTAAAGCCCGCACAGGACATCATGAACAGTCTTTGGGTCCCCCACCAACGGGCCAGATAGCTGGACAGGGGAATCATCACCACTTCCGCGATGAGATAGGCGCTTTGAACCCAACTGATCTCATCGCTGCTGGCGCTCGTTCCCGCTTGAATCTGGGCCAATGACGAATTGACGATTTGAATATCGAGATAGGCGAGGAACTGGCCGATCAGCATGCCGCCAAAGCCAAAAATCAGCCGATTGCGGACGATATCGGGATCGTCAGTTGTCGGCTGGTTTTGCTCAGCAGCTAAGCGGGTCAAGCCCTCCACTCCCCTCTATATCGGACCCGGTCTTCGGGCCTCATCTCATTTGGGCGGGTCCGGATTTGCCTTGCCCATCTGTGATCATCTCTTGCCTTGAGGGGGGAGGCAAGGTGCCGCCGGGCAGACGGCACGGGCGCTCTAACCATACCGGCGACCTATCCCCAAGATCTAATCAACCAAAAGATTTCTCAAAAGATTAATCTACTGGAAAATGAATTTGAATATGACGCCTTTGCAACATTCTACTGTGCCAAAAATTTGAACCAAATTTCTTAATATATGAAAATGCTTGTAAAATTAATTCTGAATTTTGACTAATTTCATGTAGATTTAACGTGATAATTCTAACCGGCTTTTAAATAAAATTTTTAAATTCATGAAATTCTGCGTGAGTGCCAAAATATATTTAAAATTTTACCGTACTATATTTAATTAGGTCTAATTTCTAAATACGAGAATTTGATTCACGAATTTTCCAGATTGGGTATCCCAATTGAATGTGCCTTTTGCGGCTCTGGTCTCAAAATAACATGAAAATTGTACTACTTATTAGTAGCATTTACTCTGATCGATGGCTAAGGCTTGAGCCACAAACCTTTGATCGCGCTATCACTAAGTGGAGATATGAATGACCGCTCAGACTATAAATCTGAACCACGATGGGCATGACGACGTCGATTTTCTAGAACTGACCGGCGACATCGTTGCGGCCTACGTTACGAAGAACAGTATATCTGCGGCAGACCTTCCCGATCTCATTCGCAACATCCATGCGACCTTTTCAAGCCTTGGTCAGGTTGAACCTGCTACGGTTACTTTGACGGTTCAGAAGCCAGCGGTTTCTGCCTCCAAGTCGATCACGGAAGACTACATCATCTGTCTTGAGGATGGCAAAAGGCTGAAAATGCTGAAGCGCTATCTGCGTACTCAGTATGGCCTGACCCCAGAAGAATATCGCCGCAAGTGGAAGCTGCCTGCCGACTATCCCATGGTCGCTCCGGCCTATGCGGAACGCCGCTCGAACTTCGCCAAGGAAATTGGCCTTGGTCGCGGTGTGCGCAAGAAGACCACGATCGAAAAGGCGCGTGGTAAAAAGGCTTAAGCCCTTAGCGTCTGCGGCGAACTCGCAGCCCCTATGACCGACCATCAAGACCCCGCAGCCGCTCTGGCACTGCGGGGTTCTTTGTCTTTGTGCGGGCGTGCAATTTTATGGAAATCTAAAGTGCCAACCCTTCCTTTACGACTTGCGAGCATGATCCTGCTTGAAACGGCTGCTCGGGCACGGGCTTAGGTGATCAGGGAAGATCTTGTTATGAGCCAAGCCGCATCGATCCAGTCTGCGCAATATCGCGAACTCATCTCCTTTCGCATCGCCGGTCAGGATTTCTGCACGGATATCCGCCAGGTGCGCGAGATCAGGGGCTGGACCTCCGTCACCGCCATGCCCCATGCCCCAGAGTTTGTCGTCGGGGTGATCAATCTACGTGGAACCGTGATGCCGGTTGTCGATATCGGTGCGCGGCTTGGTTTTGCGGCCACGGTGCCGACCGATCTTCACGTGATTATCGTCGTCAATATCAATGCCCAATGGACGGGGCTAATGGTCGAGGGCGTGTCAGAAACGGCTACTGTTCCCTCCGAGCAGATTCATGCCGCGCCGAATGTCGCCTCGCGCCAGACCCGCGACTTTGTCGAGGGCTATATCATTCGGGGTGACAGCATGATGACCGTGATTAGCCTCGATCATGTGATCCCAGATATCAATCTCGATGGACTTGAGGTCGTCGCGGTCTAGATCCGGTCGCCGGCAAAGATCGGGGCCAGCCCCTCAGCATCCAAAACCCGGTACTGGCCTGGTTCAAGGTCCGTCGGCAGATCGAGCGCCCCGATCCGGTCACGGTGAAGGGCGTTGACGTGGTTTCCCACGGCCGCAAACATTCTGCGGACCTGATGATAGCGCCCTTCGGTTAGGGTCAGATAGGCATGATGGTCATCAATGACCTCAAGCTTGGCGGGTAGGACGGGCTTGTCCTCCCCTTCCAGCAACAGGGTGCCACTGGCAAAGATCGCCGCCTCGTCCCCCTTCAAGGCACGGTCGAGCGTGGCCAGATAGCGTTTGGCGACATGATGTTTGGGCGAGATGACGCGGTGGAGGAGGCCGCCATCATCGGTCAGAAGCAGCAGACCTGACGTTTCCTTATCCAGCCTGCCGATGCTGGACATGGCCGGTTCGCGAGAGCGCCAGCGTGATGGGAGCAGGTCATAGATGCGCGGACCGTCCTCCTTGTGCGAGCAGACGTGACCCAGCGGCTTGTGCAGCATCAAGGTCAGGGGTGCCGGTGGGTCGAGGGGCTTTCCGCGCACGGTCATACGATCGACCAGATCGGGCGTCACCGCGACCCGCATTGAGGCATCGCGCAGCTTGGCCCCGTCGAGCACGATCCAGCCCGCATCCATCATTTGCTGGATCTCCCGGCGCGAGCCATAGGCCATATTGGCCAGCATCCGGTCGAGGCGAGCGGTCGAGGCCTTGCTCACTTTCGTGCCTCATAGACCTTATAGCCCTGAGCCTCGGCCTTGAGGGTCACCTTGGCAAAGAGCGGCTTGAGGGTCTCTTCGTAGGGGAGGTGGCGGTTGGCCACCAGCCAGCAGGTTCCGCCCTTGCGAAGGGCCGAGGCGGCGCGGCGAATAAAGGCCTGTCCCAGCGCCTTGTCTTCGGATCCCGCATCATGGAAGGGCGGGTTCATGACCACGAAATCTTGATCGCCAAGACCCTCTTGGCTTCGGACATCGGACCAGTCGAAGGCGGCGCGGGGGTCTGTCACATTGCGCTTTGCAGCCTTGAGGGCGCGAGAATCAATATCGATCAGGGTCAGGCCCGTGACCGCCGCGCTTTCCAATACTGCGAGGGCGAGAAGGCCGATGCCGCAGCCCAGATCCATGCCCTTGCCCGACAGGGCGGGAAGGGTCTTGAGCAAGAGGGCACTGCCGGGGTCCAGACGGTCCCAACTGAAGACGCCGGGCTGTGACCAGAGGCCTTGCCCCGTCAGATCGCGCGGGGCCCCGCCGGTCAGTGCCTCTTCAATGCCCTGAACCAGGCCGGGGCGCTCAACAAAGGCGATGCGGTGATGGGCCTTGGAGCTTTCATCGACATCGCAGCCGAAGGCTTCGAGCGACTTGCGCAGACGCGAACCGCCCTTGTCCTTCAGCGCCATCACGGTCAGTTCGCCGCGGGGCTTCAGAACCCGTAACATTTGGGCGATGACATAGTCGCGCTCGGCCGTACCTGCGGGGGCTAGAACTATAGCGCTATCAACGCTGGCCTCTGCGACATCCTCAATCGCTGGCGATCCTGGGATCAGCGGACTGACCTGAACGGCAGCCGGCAGGACGTCGGCCAAGCCCAGAGGTGGGCGGCCATAGACCAAATGAAGGGGTGGGGCTGAGGCGGTGGGGGCTTGGGTCATGTGCGGTTGCTTCATAACCACCCCCACCCCTTGGCGGAAGGCCCTTAGGCGGGAATACGGACCGGAAGGGACACATAACCCTTCACAAAGGCCGATGGGACCCGTTCTGGCTCGCCCATGACCTCAATCTTGGGCCAGCGCTTCAAGATTTCCTGCCAGACGATCTTGAGCTGAAGCTCGGCCAGACGGTTGCCGACGCAGCGGTGTACGCCAAAGCCAAAGGACAGGTGCTGGCGAGGACGGGCCCGGTCGATGATGAACTGGTTTGGGTTCTCAATCGCGGTCTCGTCACGGTTGCCCGAGACGTACCACATGACGACCTTGTCGCCCTTCTTGATCTGCTGGCCGCCCAACTCATAATCTTGCAGGGCGGTGCGGCGCATATGGGCCAAAGGCGTTTGCCAGCGAATGATCTCGGGGATCATCGAGTCAATCAGGGCGGGGTTGTCGCGCAGCTTTTGGTACTGGTCGGGATGCTCGTTCAGGGCCAACAGGCCGCCGGTGATCGAGTTGCGGGTGGTGTCATTGCCGCCAACGATCAACAGGACCAGGTTGCCCAGATATTCCATGGGCTCCATGTACCGGGTGGCTTCATTATGGGCCATCATCGAGATCAGATCGTTGGTGGGCTCAGCATTGACCCGCTGGTTCCACAGGCCGGTGAAATAGGCCAAGCACTCGAGCAGAACCTGCTGGCGATGTTCCTTGGTCGGGGCCAGCGCGCTGCCTTCAGGTGCCGTCGCCGTATCGGACCAGAAGGTCAACTTGCGGCGATCTTCCCAAGGGAAATCGAACAGGGTGGCCAGCATCTGGGTCGTCAGTTCAATCGACACCTTGTCGACCCAGTCAAAGGTTTCCCCGATCGGCAGGCTGTCAAAGATCGTATTGACCCGCTCGCGGATGGTGCTTTCCAGCTTGGCCAGATTGCTGGGCGAAACGATGGAGCTGACGGCCTTGCGCTGAGCGTCGTGCTTGGGCGGGTCCATGGCGATGAACATGGGCAGGATGAAGTCGGCATCCTGATCGGCCACCGTAATGCCGCCCAGATGGGCTTCGGACGAGAACACGCCGTGATTGGTGTCGACCGACATGATGTCGTCATACTTGGTCACCGACCAATAGGGGCCAAATTCGCTCTCGGCGCAGTAATGGATCGGCGCCTCTTTGCGCAGCCGCTCGAAATAGGGCCAGTGGCTGTTGGTGGTCCAGAGGTCTGGATTGGTCACATCCAGCTTGTCGAGCGGGATCGACCAAACGTCGACGGGCGCGCTGCCCTTTTGATCGATGGATCCGTCGCTCATCATATCCTCCAATTGGTTCGGTTGCGCCTTTGGGACGCCCTGTCCCTAGCGGTCTTTTTCTGCCCTTAAGTCAGCAGAAAAAAGCGCATTTGTCACGTGAACTCATTGCGGCATCTCAGGTGGCATTGCGCCACATGCCATAGGTCTGTGGTCCCGTCGGGCTGGGCTTGTAGTCGGCGATGATTTCAAAGCCGTGACGGCGATAGAGGGCAACATTGCGCTCAGTACTGGTTTCTAAAAAGGCGGGCCGACCCTCTGCATCCAACCGGTCCAGCCCCGCCTTCAGAAGGCGTGAGCCTATGCCAAGGCCCTGTGCCTGAGGGGCGACGCCGATGAACCACAGATAGCTATGGGGCCGGTCCATGGGGTGGTGTCTGTCCATGGCCGCGCGCAAGGCGGCCAGCCGTCCAAAACGCGAAAAGCCTGTGACCGACAAGAGCCGAGGCAGGAGTTTGATCTCTTCGATGAGGGGCTGATCGCCGAGGGTTTCAGACGGAATCCAGACCGCGGCGGCCCCACCCGCTTGGGGGCGGCGCACCTCGCCATCGGGCAAGGCCATGCCCGAAAGAATGAACTGGAAGAATTTCAGGCGGGCCGCGTCACAGTGCCGGTCGCCGCGAACAAACCAGCTGACATGCGGATCGGTAACAAAGGCATCGGCAAGGTCCTGAGCGGCCTGTCCGACCGTGCTTTGATCGGCCAGCACAGGGGCTTCGGCCCCGCGTCTCATGGCGTCAATATCCACCCAATCTCTCCCTCTTTTGGTCTTGTTGACTGAGGCTAGTCCAAAATCGTTAGGACGCGTCAGAAAAGTTCGGGACGGGCCATTATCCGCGCTCATCCTTGGGCGAGCCCATAACGATGAAGGTGACGATATTGGCGACCATGGGCAGGGCACCGAGCGTTTCAGTATGGAACAGCTTATAGGCCGCCAGATCAGCCGCCTCGACCCTCAGCAGATATTCGACGGTGCCGGTAATATTGTGGCACTCGCGCACCTCTTGAACGGGCTGCATGGCCGCTTCGAAGGCCGATTGACTGGCCTTGGTATGTTGCGACAGGCCAACCGTGACATAGGCAATGACCCCAATACCCAAGGCGGCAGGGTTGAACACGGCCCGATAGCCGCTAATCACGCCGCTGCGCTCCAATTCCTGAACCCGCCTTAGGCAGGCTGAGGGTGACAGGCCGACCCGCTCGGCGAGGTCGATATTGCTGATCCGCCCATCTTGAGACAGGGCTTGCAATATCTTGTGGGTGATGGCGTCAAATTTGGTCATTTGTTGTGAAAATGCCAGATTTTCGCTGCAAATTGCAAGCTATTCTAAGCCAAAATGATGCACTGTTGCGCCATGATGACGCTCAATCTCTTTTTGGCCCTCGCGGCCTTCGCTCTGGTCTCGTCCCTGACGCCGGGACCGAACAATCTGATGCTGATGGCGTCGGGAACCAATTTCGGCTTTGCCAAAACCGTGCCCCATATGCTGGGTGTGTCGATTGGCTTCGTGTTCATGGTGATTTTGGTTGGGCTGGGTCTTGTCGGGATCTTCAAGGCCTTCCCCGTGACCTATGTGATCCTCAAATGGGTCAGCGTCGTCTATCTGCTCTATCTGGCTTGGCATATCGCAACGGCTGGCGCCCTTGTCGTCAAGGAGGGGGAGCCCGCTGCCGCTGAGGCAAAGCCCTTTCGATTCTATCAGGCGGTGCTGTTTCAGTGGGTCAATCCCAAGGCCTGGACCATGGCCCTGACCGCCATCACCGTCTATGCTCCCTCGCAAAGGCCGTTGTTAGGCCTCGTGACCGTGGCGGTGATCTTTGGCGCGATCAATCTGCCGTCCGTGGGCCTATGGGCGCTGTTGGGCGTCCAGATGCGCCAATTTTTGGACCAGCCAGCTAAGATGCGCGCCTTCAACCTGACCGCCGCCCTGCTGTTGGTGGCGACCCTCTATCCTGTGGTTGAAGAGCTTTTTCACAAGGGCTAGCTATATTTCGACTGTGATCGACGACTAAGCTTGCCTAATGTGGCGGTCCGCCTGCTGAGGATATGCCCCGTGAAGTCACTGTTCGCCGCCGTTGCCCTGGTCCCACTTTTGAGCCTGTCTGGGCCAGCGCTCGCCAAGCCTATGCCTGCTGCTCCAGCCCCTGAGATCGAGGCCGCGCGTGACGTACCCTATGCGGCGGGGTCGATCAAGCTGGCAGTGGATGCTACGGACAATGACCGGCGGATCTTTACCGTTCAAGAGACCTTGCCCGTTAGTGAAGCTGGCCCACTGACCCTATTCTATCCAGCGTGGCTGCCCGGCAACCACGCTCCGCGTGGTGCGATTGAGCAACTAGCCGGTTTGATGATTACGGCAGGCGGACAGTCCGTCGCTTGGACCCGTGATCCGGTCGACATCTATGCTTTCCATGTCACGGTGCCTGCAGGTGCCAAGGCGCTTGATATCCGCTTCCAGTTCTTGTCGCCCACCGACAAGTCTATGGGCCGGGTGGTGGTAACGCCGGACATGCTGAACCTGCAATGGAACGCTGTGGCCCTCTATCCAACAGGCTATTTTGCCCGGCAGATCATGGTCGAGCCCAGCTTGCGTCTGCCCGAAGGCTGGCAATTGGGCACCGCCTTAGAAACGGCGAGCCGGGACGGCGACCTCGTTCGGTTCAAGCCTGTCGATTTCGACACGCTGGTGGATTCGCCCCTCTTTGCGGGACGCTATTTCCGGCAGATCGACTTAGATCCCGGCGCGGCGGTGCCGGTGCGCCTTAATATTGTCGCTGACCGCCCCGGTCTACTGGATGCTCTGCCCGATCAGATCGCGGTCCACCGTACCCTCGTGCAGCAGGCCTACAAGCTCTACGGGGCCCACCACTATAATCACTATGACTTCCTTCTGGCCCTCAGTGACAAGATGAGCGGCATCGGACTGGAGCACCATCGGTCGAGTGAGAACGGAACCTCGCCAAACTATTTCACCGAGTGGGACAAGAGCGCTGTTGGCCGTGATCTTCTGGCCCATGAATTTACCCATTCTTGGAATGGCAAGTTCCGGCGCGGCGAGGACCTTTGGACAGAGACCTTCAATACCCCGATGCGCGATAGTCTCCTGTGGGTCTATGAGGGCCAGACTCAATATTGGGGCAATGTGCTGGCCGCCCGCTCCGGCCTCCAGACCAAGCAGCAGGGGCTGGACTCCCTCGCCCTGACCGCCGCCGTCTATGACAACCGAGTGGGCCGCGCTTGGCGGGCGATGAGTGATACGACCAATGACCCGATCATGGTTGCCCGCCGCCCCATCTCATGGCGCAGTTGGCAGCGGTCGGAAGACTACTATTCCGAAGGTCAGTTGATCTGGCTTGATGCTGACACCCTGATCCGAGAGCTGAGCGGCGGAAAGCGCTCGCTCGACGACTTTGCCAAGGCCTTCTTTGGCGTCGACAATGGCAGCTATGTGCCCAAGACCTATCGGTTTGAGGATGTGGTCGCCACGCTTAATGGGGTGCAGCCCTATGACTGGGCAACCTTCCTGAAGACACGGCTAGAGGGTCATGGACCCGGCGCGCCGCTGGATGGTCTGGCGCGCGGCGGCTACAGGCTGGTCTACACGCCCGTGCCGACCGACTTCTTCAAGGCCAATGAGGCAAGGCGAAAGTCTGTCGACCTGACCTATTCTATTGGCGTGGTTCTAGACAAGGATGGTACCTTGGCTGACGTGGCTTGGGATGGCCCCGCCTTCAAGGCCGGGCTGATCCAAGGCGCACAGGTCATTGCGGTCGGGGGTGTGGCCTATGACGCAGACCTGTTGAAGACCGCCATTACGGCGGCAACCGATCCGGCCAAGCCTGTCGAACTTCTGGTCAAGTCTGGCGACCGCTATCGGACCGTCAAGCTGACCTATCAGGGCGGCCTGCGCTATCCTCGCCTTGAGCCGATTGTCGGCGCCCCGGCGCGGCTGGATGAGATCTATACAGCTCGGAAATAGACCAACTGTATGAGAATGTGGGGGATGATCGAACCGGTCTATCATCCCCCGTCTCTTAGGCGCGTTGAGGATCGACGAGGATCTTCACGTGATTGTCGGGGTTGCCGAGGGCGCTGAAGGCCCCAGCCACTTCGGACAGGCCGACCTTGCCAGTGATCATCGGGGACACCTCGATCCGGCCCTCAGCAATGTCGTGCAGTGTTCCGGCAAACTCTTCGGGCGTGTAGCCCAGTACGAACCGCAGATCGAGATGCTTGTTGATGGCGATAGAGGGCTCGATCGTGTCGGGCTGCATACAGACTCCCGCGACAATGATCTGGGCCCGAGGCGGCGCGCCCTCCATGACCTTTTGCAGCACGCCCGGTGAGCCGACACATTCAAAGATGATCGGACGCGGCCAGGTCTTGCCCATCATCTGCATCATGAACTGTTCCTTGCCATTGGCAGGCACACCCAGATCGCTCCAGCGGCCATAGGGGCTTTCCTTGGCCGGATCGATGATCACATCCGCGCCCATCTTTTCAGCCGTAGCGCGGCGCGTGGGCGAGAAGTCGGCGGCGATGACGGGACCGTGGCCTCGGGACTTCAGCGCCGCAATAACCGCCAAACCGACGGGGCCGCAGCCTAGGACCAGGCAGGGAGAGCCGGGCTCAAGGGCCGCTGCCGCTGCCGCATGGGCACCGACCGCAAAGGGCTCGGTCATGGCCGCATGGTCGGTGGACAGGCCATTGGGCACAGGGATCAGCATATTTTCATTCAGCACCATCTGCTCAGCAAAGCCGCCGGGCGTGGTGTTGGAATAGCCGACCGCATTAAAGCCAGAGGCGGTGATTAGGACCGGCATAGAGACCACTCGGGTGCCGGCCTTCAAGGCACCGGTCGTTCCGGGCCCATGCTCCAGAACCTCGGCGCAGAACTCGTGGCCAAAGATCACATCGGCCTTGGGATTGAGGCTGCTCTCGCCGCCCGAGCGGATCCCCGCCTCGACCATATTGTCCAGATAGTGCAGGGCGTGAAGGTCGGACCCGCAGATGCCGCAGCATAGGGTCTTGACCAGGGTCTGACCGGCAGCGGGGATGGGGGCGCTGACCTCATCACAGATCAAGCTTGTGCCGCGGCGGATAACAGCCTTCATGGATAACGCTCCCTTGGATGGCCCTCGTCTTACGCGCGGGCTCTAAACAGTTCTGAACCCCACTAGACAGGGCAGGCCCATAGGGCGTCAAGGCTCACGCGCGCTGGCGGTTCAGAACAGGCGCTTAGCCTTGGCCAGTGCGGCAATCCCGGCATCGATCGTGGCGTCCTGCTTGGAAAAACATAGACGCACCACATGGCGCACCGGGGCCTCGGCATAGAAGCTCGACACTGGGATGGTCGCGACGCCCGCCTCCTGCACAGCGCGGCGACAGAAGGTCTCATCATCCACCCCAATGCCCGACGCGTTCAGATCGACATTGATGAAATAGGTGCCGTCGCTGGGCAGGGTGACATAGCCCTCTTGCAGCAGGCCCAGAGCCAAGCGGTCTCGGCTGCGGGACAGCGTCTGGCGCTGGGCGTCAAAGAAGTCCGCCCCCTTGTCCAAGCCAAAGGCGACGGCGGTTTGCAGGTTTGGTGGTGTGGTGAAGGCGAGGAACTGATGGGCCTTTGCGACAATGGCATTGAGACGGGGGGGCGCGCAGACAAAGCCAACCTTCCAGCCGGTCAAGGCAAACATCTTTCCCGCCGATCCTATTTTGACCGTTCGCTCCCTCATGCCTGGCATGGCCATGAGCGGCGTGTGGCCATGGCCGTCGAAGGTGACATGTTCCCAGACCTCATCACTGACAGCGATGAGGTCATGCTTGACGCAGACCCTAGCCAGCGCCGCGAGATCGTCTTTGCCGTGAACCTTGCCTGCCGGATTGAGCGGGTTGTTAAACAGCACCAGACGGGTGTGGGGCGTGATGGCCGCCTCCAGCATCTCTTCGGTCAGGTGCCAGTGCGGTGGTTGCAGGCTGACCAGACGCGGCACGCCGCCCGCGCGCCGAACCAACGGCAGATAGGCATCATAGAGCGGTTGGATCAGCACCACCTCGTCGCCCGGCACAATCAAGGCGAAGAGGGCTGCCGCAATGGCCTCGGTCGCGCCAGAGGTTACGGTAACCTCTGACAGGCCATCCAGATCGAGACCCTGAAACCGCCGATAGTGGTCCGCGACGGCGAGCCGCAATTCGGGAAGGCCTGCCATGGGCGGATATTGGTTATAGCCATTGAGAACAGCGTCGGCGGCGGCTTGGCGAATATCGAGCGGCCCCGGGCCATCTGGAAAGCCTTGTCCCAGATTGACCGCGCCGGTTTGCCGCGCAAGGCCGGACATGACCTCGAAGATGGTCGTCGGCATCTGGTCGTAGATCGGGTTCACGCAGCCTCCTACAATGGCAGACCCAAGACTAGCGGGGAACATCGGCGGCGGAAAGTCAGGCGCGGGCTCGACTTACTATTTCTCCGAGTAAAAATAATATAGCTATAGCTAACTTTTTGTTTTCATTGAGAATTTAGTTGCGACTACCCATTTCCCGGCCTTTACTTGCCCCAACGGATGGATCTTACCGCCTCGGCGAGACTCTGAAAGGACGACCATGCCACCGCTCGCAACCTCTTCTGTGGTTTATCTTCAGGACGCCTCTGCTGAACAGGCGCAGTCTCAACTGTCCGCGAGCTGGGACCCAAAGGGGCGTGGTCGATCTGGTGCGCCGCGCTTTCACGAGGTGACCGTGGACCTCGTTGTCAAAATGATCGGCCAGATCGCCACTATAGAACGACAACACGGCGAGGACGTGGCCCTCGCCGTGGTCGAAGATCTTAAACGTGTTTGGGCAAAGCCCCGCCTGAGCCTGGTTCAATAGAACCTGGCCTAGGGTCTTTAGTCTTCCGGCATAGCGGCTGGTGCATTGGCCATCATCGACTGAGCCAGTTCCAAAACTGAGCGGCGCAGGCGGGTCGAGGAAATGGCCGAATAGGCGTCGAGCAGTTCGGCCGCACCGGGCAGGCGCAGCTTGGACAGGTCGGCGATCCGCTCGGATGAGCGACCCTTATCTTCGTCCAGATCATCCACCAGGTCGCTGACGCGGCAGCCTAGGGTATGGGCGATTTCAACCAGTCGCGAAAAGCTGACGCGATTGGTGCCGCGCTCATATTTCTGAACCTGTTGGAAGCTCACGCCAATGGCATCGGCCAAGGCCTGCTGCGACATGCGCAGCGAGCGACGGCGAAGGCGAACGCTTTGACCCAAAGCAACGTCGAGGGGATGCGGCTCATCGTCCGCGTTGGCTTTAATAGCACCCATGATGTATCGCACCTTTTGCGTAAGTTCTCGGTAGGGTAGATTGTAGACCATTCCTGCAGAGAAGATAGCGAAAACTATCGATAAATCTAATTATTTCGTATTCAAGGTTGCATATTTGCAAGCTTTTGCCGATTTCATTAAATAAATTAAGGACTTTGAGGATTTTGAAACCGATTTAGGGGGCCCAGTAGACGGCCACAGGAACCTGGCTTTGATGCAAAATCCCGCGAATGGGAGCCTCGAGCACCGGGCCTTCGGTTAGGGCCTGTTGATAGACTGACCATTTGGATGGCCCCTTGAGCAGCAAGAGGATGTGCCTTGAGCGTAAGAGCGCGGGCAGGCTTAAGGACATTCGCGCCGGACCGTCGCCGACCGGACGAACGGCGCGGGCCATAGATGTACCCTCAAGATCCATTGCCGACTCGAGGCCGGTGCCGCCGGGAAAGAGCGACGCGGTGTGAGCATCATCCCCCATGCCGAGCAGGACCAGATCAAAGGGCTGGGTGAGGCTTCGCAAGGCCGCATCAATCTGAACCTCTGCGGCCTCAGGCGAGGAGGCGTCACATTTTATGCCTGTGAATCGCGCCGCTGCGGCGGGCCCTTGAAGAAGGGTTCGCCGGATCATGGCCTCATTGCTGGCCGGATCGTCAACCGGTACCCACCGCTCATCCGTAAGGGTCAACTGTACCTGCGACCAAGGCAGGTCCAGATGGCTAAGGGCCTGATAGATCGCGACCGGCGTTGTGCCGCCACTGAGGGCAAGGCTGGCGTTCCCGCGCGCGGCCACCCCGGCCAATATCGCTGACCGAATGGCCTCAATGGCGGCGGTCTGAAGTGCGGACACATCGTCAAAGCGCCGCTCGGCAGGTCTATCGGCCATGGACCGTTGCCTCCGGTGGCACATGCCGAAAGGCGATGTGTTTAGAGCCCAAGAAGTTGATCATCAGACCCGCTGCCGTGCCGATGGCCAAGGGAATGACCAGCCAATGCTCAAGGCTGGGTACCAGTGCGATGGATGCGCTGTAGGCGGCGATATTGATCGCGCCGCCGGTACCCTGCACGAGGAAATAGAGCCCGGCCTCTTTGGCATGGTTTCGGCCAGCCTGTGCCTTGAATGTCCAGAGCCGGTTCAAGGTCCAGGTGGCGATCACTGCGACGAGGAACGAACAGAACCGGGCGGTGATATGATCCAGATGGGCGAGCCCAACCAACCCGTAAAGCACGCCCCCATCGACAACAAAGCCAACGCCGCCCACCACACAAAAGCGCATGAAGGCGGGGTCCAGCAGGTCGAGAATCTTAGCAAACAAGGGCACGCGCCGCGCTAGGCGCAGGCCTTGATCAAACAGGGTCACGCCCCAGGCCCAGAGCGCATACCCGCTTTGCCCCGGTGTCTCTTTCGCCAGTCTTTGGGCAACGACCGCTGCCGCCAGAGGGATGATCCACGCAACGCGAGCCTGATAGCGCGGGAAGGGGCCGGACAAGACCCCGCAGACCGCCGCATTGATCACATAACCGGCCACCAAAAGGCCAATGGCCGCCATAGCCCTTATAGCGTCTTGGTCGAATACCATCTGCTTTCGTCGGAAGGCTTGAGCCACTTCGCCTCGGACCAGACGCCAGAGCAGAAAGGCTCCAGCCAGAACGAAGATGGTCGTGTGCCAAGCCCGCAGAGGGTCCATCCGCAAGCGCGAGCGGCAGGCGGCACGGTCGGCCTTGCATTTGGCCGCATCGGGGATCAGCAGGGGAAGGTTGGTGTCTCCCCAATAGGGATCATTGAGGAAGACATAGGGATTTCGCAGCGGGTCCTCGACATAGATCAGATTGAGCTGCCACCACCAGTTTTGCATTGAGGCGGTGACCTGACCGAGCGGGTCGTGCAGAACCGAGTTGATTGCAAACCGAAACTCTTCCTTGCCTAGCGCGACCCGATCCTCATAGGCCAATCGATTGAAGAGGCCTATTCCGGCCGTCCCCGACCAGAGGATCTTGTCGCTATCGTCTAGGGCCTGATGGCGAAAGCGGCACAGGACATAGGGGGTCCCGCTGTTGCAGGCGTCCCGCAGATAGGTTCGGCCCGGACCATCAGCCAAGACGCGGGCGATGAGGAAGGGCGGACGTCGTAATTCCTCCCCCCACTTGGCCTTGACCGACTGGGCATAGAGGGCATTGGCGGCAAAGCCGGTAATTACGGCGGCCATGATCAGGCTAGCGCGGACAAAGGTCTCGCGCCGATCAGCCTTCAGCCACACCATCAGACCGCCTCCGATAACCGCCAAGCCCAGAGCGGTCATGGTGTGGGAGCCGTGGAAGCTGAGCGACAGGGACAGCAGGCACCAGTTAAAGATCTGGGCGCGTCGGCTCATGGTGTGACGATAGATCAGCAACAGAACGCCGCAGAGGATCGCTACCCCGGCAAAGACGTCTGGCATCGCAAAGCCTGCAAATAGGGGCAGCGAGGTACCCGCGGCGACGAGCAGACTGACGGGAATAAAGGTCCAAGGCTTGGCAAGGGGGGCGATGGCCCGGGAGAGCCGCCAAGCGGGCCACATGGCCAACAGGCCCTGAATAGCCGCGACCAGCCAAAGGCTTCCCAAGGCGGCGCCTGCATAGAGAAAGACGCCATAATAGGCGGAGCGGGCCCCCATCGAGGTCAGGGCAAAGCGCTCATCGGTGCGCCGTTCTGCGGCGGCTTCAATCTCGTCGGGATCTGTCAAGGCGACGGGAGGATTCCAGTTGCCAATAATGTCCCGCACGACCGTGCGGCCCTGATCGTAATAGTCATCTGTGTCGGTAAAGACCGACGGACGCCCATTCACCGCAATGACCGCGAGGAGGAAAAGGGTCCCTAGCCAAACCGGCCATGACTTCCAGATCTGCCTCATGCCCAGACCTGCCCCATGCAAAGCCTGACCGGGCGCTAGCGGCGAAGCGTGAAGACAGAGGCGAGAAAGCCGGATGCGGCGATCTGGATGCTAGCCGTCACGGCGGTCAGGGAAATGACCAAGATCCGAACCACGCCATTATAGACAATGGGTCCAAATCCGACGCTGGCCCAATGGCCCAGAGCAACGACCGTCCCCACACAACCAGCGATGAACAGGACGAGTGCGCCTTGCAGGATGGGTTCCAAGGTCATGCCGAGGAGGAACTTCTTCATGCTCCCTGCAGGCGGCAGAACCCCCTCCATCATCGCATAGCGACGGGCCAGAGCGCTGAACATAACCAGCTGCGTGCCGATCAGGAACGAGAAGCAGGCGGCGACAAGCGTATGGATGTCGAGTTGGATATGAGGCGTCACCTGGACGGCCCCAAGCGCCAACATCGATGTCCCCGCCACGCCAAGGCCAATCATCAACAGACCGGGATAGAGGAACAGCCACTCAGGACTATGAAGCAGCAGAAAGCGCAGGTGGCGCCAACCATCGCGCCAGGTCTTCAGATGGGGAGGGCGCGAGCGGCCATCAGGACGAAGGGTGGTTGGAACCTCTTCGATGCGGCGCTCATGCAGGGCCGACTTAACGACCATCTCGCTGGCAAATTCCATACCCGGGCTTTGCAGGCCAAGGCTGAGCATGGTTTCGCGGTTGAAGCCGCGCAGACCGCAATGGAAGTCACTGACGGGAATCTTGAAGAAGAGTTTGCCCAAAAAGGACAGGACCGGATTGCCCAGATAGCGGTGCAGAAAGGGCATGGCCCCCTCTTCGATACCGCCGAGGAAGCGATTGCCCATGACCAGATCCGCGCCATCGCGCAGACGCTCAACCATCGTGTCTAGATTTTCAAAATCGTAGCTGTCATCGGCATCGCCCATAATGACAAATCGGCCGTGGGCAGCGCGAATACCGCCGATTAGGGCCGCGCCATAACCACGCTCTGGCACCGCGACGACGCGCGCGCCTTCGGCCTCGGCCATGCCTTGCGAGCCATCGGTCGAGCCATTGTCCGCGATAAGGACCTCGCCGGAAATGCCGGTGCGTTTGAAGAAGCCCAAGGCCTTGCGAACACAAACCTCAATGGTTTCAGCCTCGTTCAAGCAAGGCATGAGGATCGTCAGCTCGACCGACGACTTGCCCGCGTCCAAAGTCTTATCCGAAGAGGTGTGGTCTTGCCCAGAAGACAAGCGGGCAGTGACGAGTTCCGCAGCCATATCGCTCTCACTTTGCAAATCACGATTGCGAGAGGGAAATACGCCTTTCTGATCAAGGTGCAAGCCCTGCTGAGCAGTTCAATCCCTAATTGCTCTGGATCGCCTAAAGACCGAGCGCGTGACGCATGACTTGGAAGATGTAGCTTTCTTCCACGACACCATGGAACAGATGGGCCTGAGGCCCGCCTGCAAAGATGGCCACGTCCTCACCACTGTGGGCGGCATTGACCATGGGCACGGTGGCTTGCTGGCGATATTGCGGGTCCTGTGTATCGACCTTGCTCAGGTCGGGCCGCTCCTCGTCGCCTTGTGGCCCCCCGGGCCCGGTCGCGAAGGAGAGGATGCTGTAGGGCTTTCCGTCCCGACCCTTGACCGGCTCGCGCGTCGCAGAGCCCGCATCGTCGGCTAGACCAAGGATGGGCGCAGCGCGGCTGGGATAGCCCGAAAGGACCAGGCCATGGCTATGATCGGCCGTTACAATAATCAGCGTGTTCTTCAGGTCGACCTTGGCCAAGGCCGCGGAGACGGCTTTGGAAAACTCAACCGTCTCGGTCAAGGTGCGATAGGCGTTGCCCGCATGGCTACCCATGTCAATTTCTCCGCCCTCGACCAGCAGGAAGTAGCCCTTGGGATTGGTAGACAGAGCATCAATGGCAGCGACTGTCATGGCTACAAGGGTTGGCTTGTCCTGACCCTGCGTCGCGCGGTCGGCCTCGAACGGCATGTGCTCCTCTGCAAAGAGGCCGAGGATCTTGTGGGCCTGGCCGGGTTTAATCGCAGCCAGTTCATTGGCCGTGCTGACATAGGCTGACTGGGGACCCGCGCGATTTTTCCAGTCCTTGATCAGGTCGCGGCCATCGGTTCGTGCGCCGCCCTGATCCTTGGGCCGAAAGCGCGATCGCCCGCCGCCCATGGCCACATCCAAGGTCGTGCCATAGGGCATGTCGACCAGTTGCCGGGCAATATCGATACAGCCCTCGGCCTTGGCTTCGGCCGACATATTCTCGTCACCCTCCCAGTCGCGATAGGGGGTGTGGGCGTAGGTCGAGGCCGGGGTGGCATGGGTGATGCGGGTGGTTGTGATGGCACCAGTCGAGCGCCCAGCGATCTTGGCCAGTTCGGCAAGGTTCATGACCTTCGAGGTCTTCAGTGAGTTGCAGTCATCCAGCCGCACCGACCCGTCAACGCCGATTGTGCCGTTCTTGGTCTTGACCCCGGTCAGCATGGCCGAGGCACTGGGCGCGCTGTCGGTCACCAAGGAGTCGTGGCTATAGGTCTTGGATAGAGCCAGATAGGGCAGGGCCTCGAAGGCTAGGCTATTGGACGCACCATCATGGCCCGCCTGCTGACCTGCAAAGATCCGAGCGGCGTTCACCGTACTGATGCCCATACCGTCACCGATGAACAGGATGACGTTCTTGGCCTTGCCGGTGTTGGGTTGCTGCGCCAGAGCCTTGTTTAGCGTCGTCAGGCCGCTGACATAGTAGGGATTGGAGGTCTGATGTGCTGCCGGTTCTGCGGCGAGGGCTGTTCCGCTGATCGTCAGGGCCAACAGCAGGCCGCTCAAGGGGCGCAGGGCGGGATAGGTCATGACGATCTCCGGTGGCGACAGGGCCTGTCTAGGCCATCGCGTTGATCGGGGTCTAGGGCGTCACGAAAAATTTAATTTCGAAAGCGCCTTTGGGGGCGGACTGGGATGTTTTTAAGCAGCCTTGCCCCAAAGGCTCATCCGGCCATCTGCAAGGCGATCAGACCCGCGCCGCCGACAAGGATGCGCCAGATCGCAAAGGGCATGAAGCCATAGCGGGTGACAAAGGCCAACATCGACTTGACCACTACCCAACCGGACACAAAGGCGACGACAAAGCCGATGGCGATCAGTCCGCCCTGATCGAGGCTGAGACTGTCCTTGGCCCGATAGAGGTCGAGTGCAAAGGCCCCGGCCATGGTCGGGATCGCCAAAAAGAAGGAAAACTCGGCGGCTGAGCGCTTGTCTCCGCCGAGCAAAACAGCCCCAACGATGGTGGCCCCCGAACGCGACACCCCCGGAACCATGGCGAGGGTCTGGAACAGGCCAATGCCCAGCGCGGTCAAAAGCGGATAGCGCATGGCATCAAACTGACGCGGCGGCGGGCTGAATCGCTCAATCGCGGCCAAGACAATGCCGCCAATGATCAGGGACCAGCAGATCAGGCGGGGGCTTTCAAACAACACCTGTTTGATCAGATCATGGAAGGCCAAGCCCAGAACCACGGCCGGGACAAAGGCGACAACGACGCTGAACGCAAACCGTCTGGCCTCGGGGCTGGAAGGAAGTTGGACCACCACAGTCCAAAGGCGCTGAAAATAGAGTGCCACAACCGCCAAGATCGCACCCATCTGAATCAGGACGGTAAAGGTGTCCCAGTTGGCCACCTTGAGGCCCATCGCCTGCTCGGCCAGCAACAGGTGCCCTGTCGAGGAGACGGGTAAGAACTCAGTCAGCCCCTCAATCAGGCCCAAAACTACCGCTGAAAGCCAATCTGGCATGGTCCAATCCCGTCACGTCGCTTTTATCTCGCTGGTCTAGCATGCGTCGCGGGGGGGATGGCTAGGGCTTAGGCGAGATCCTGCGGCAAGTTCACCGCGCGCTCTCCTGAGAGTCGTTCGCGCTGTAATCGGTGAGGG
>CANCJE010000035.1 GCA_947378235.1 Caulobacteraceae bacterium
CGCAACCCCAACGAGTTGATTGGGGTCATGGCGCACGAGACTGGTCACATTGCAGCTGGCCACCTTGCGCGGTCGGGTGACGCCAGCAAGGCTGCAACGGGCACCTTTGTGATGACCCTTGGCCTAGGTCTTTTGGCCGCCCTGGCCGGAGCGCCGGATGCCGCGGCCATGCTGATCGGCAATAGCAGCTATTTTGCGACCCTGTCGGTGCTTGGCTATACCCGTGTGCAGGAATCGTCTGCAGACCAAGCGGCCGCAGGGTTCTTGGATAGGAGCGGACAGTCAGGCAAGGGCCTCGTCGAGTTCTTCGACAATTTCCGATATCAAGAGGTGTTTTCGGACGCTAAGCGCTACCCGTTCTTCCGCAGCCACCCTCTATCCTCTGACCGGATCGAAGCGCTGCGGGTGCGGGTCGAGGCTATGCCGAACTATGGCAAAACCGACAGCACCGAGGCTCAGGCCACCCATATGATTATGGTGGCCAAGCTCAAGGCCTTCATGAACCCACCACAACAGACGTTCATTGAATTCAAAGAGAGCGATAAATCCTATCCGGCGCGCTATGCGAGGGCCATTGCCTACTATCGAGCGCTTGAAACCGAAAAGGCGCTCAAGGCCATCGATGCCCTGATCAAGGACTATCCGGACAATCCCTATCTGTGGGAATTGCGCGGTCAGACCCTTTTTGAATCAGCCCGTGCGGCTGAAGCCGAGCCAGCCTATCGACGGTGTGTCGAGCTAAAGCCAGATGCGGCCCTGTTTCACCTTGCCCTTGGTCAAACCCTGCTTGCGCTCGACAATGACAAGCGCGTCGACGAGGCGATTGCCCATATCTACAGGGCTTTAGAACTGGAGCAGGACAATCCCTTTGGCTGGCGCATGCTGTCCGAGGCCTATGATCGGCGCCGCCAACCCGGCATGGCGAGGCTGGCGGCGGCGGAACAATATTTCGCGCTCGGAGTCCCCAGTGAAGCCCGCATCTTTGGCATGAGAGCCAGAGCAGAACTGGTGAAGGGATCACCGCAATGGCGGCGTGCAACTGACATTGTTCTGGCGTCCGAACCGACCGATGAAGATTTGAAAAATCTTGCCAAGGAAGGCAGTGCTGCGCCCCGTAAGCGCTGATACGGCCTCATAAATCTCACCTTAACCCCACCTAGCGGATGGTGAGGCAAACACAACCCAAGCGGAACATCATAATGCGCCTCCCTACCCTCTTCCTGACGGCCGTTAGCTGCCTTGCCCTGACCGGGTGCGGCATGGTTCAGAATGAAAAAGCCTTTGGCGATCGTGTCCGGGCATATCTGATCTCTCATCCCGAAGTCATCGAAGAAGCCATCACCAAGCTGCAAGAAAAGCAGGCTGCCGAAGCCTCGCAGTTGGCGCAAAGCAAGATTGCCGAAAACCGCAAGGCGCTTGAGCAAGATGCCCGCGATTTCGTCGGTGGAAACCCCAAGGGCACCGTCACCGTCGTCGAGTTCTTTGACTATCGCTGTGGCTACTGCAAGGCGGCCCAGCCGCAGGTGGTCGATCTGCTCAAGGCCAATCCGGATGTGCGATTGGTGTTCAAGGAATTCCCCATCCTGCCGGATCGGGATGGCAAGCTCGGTGTGTCACTGCGCGCCGCACGCTCAGCACTCGCTGCTGGGGCTCAGGGCAAATATGGTGCCGTGCACGAGGACCTGATGGCTGAAAAGGCGCTGGATGACGCGACCATCGCCAAGATCCTCACCGCCAATGGTCTTGATCCGGCCGCTGCCAAGAGCGCAGGCGAAGCCGACAAGGTCACAGACCACCTGACCGCTGTGCACAATCTTGGCGTCGCCGTCGGCATTCAAGGCACCCCCGCCTTCATCGTCGGGGATCAGCTTATTCCCGGCGCGGACATGGAAGCGCTAAAGCGGGCCATCGAGATCGCCCGCGCCAAACAGATCAAGCCCGCAGCCTAAATTAATCCGGCTAAGGGCGATGAGGGATCAGCATACATGCGCCTTGGCATCCGACCCGCCCGGTAGGACAGCCGCCCGGCAATAACCGCATGCCTCATAGCTTCGGCCATCAAGATCGGATCCTTGGCTTCGGCGATGGCGGTGTTCATCAACACGCCGTCGCAGCCAAGCTCCATTGCGATGGTGGCATCAGATGCCGTGCCGACCCCGGCATCAACCAGAACCGGCACCTTGGCCTGCTCGACAATCAGCCGAATATTGACGCGGTTTTGAATACCCAGGCCTGAGCCAATGGGTGCACCGAGTGGCATGATGGCCGCGGCCCCTGCATCTTCCAACTTGCGGGCATAGACCGGGTCATCGGTGCAATAGACCATGACGTCAAAGCCCTCCTTGACCAGTAACTTCAGAGCCCGAAGGGTCTCTTCCATATCCGGATAGAGGGTCTTAGTGTCGGACAGGACCTCCAGCTTGACCAGGCGCCAATCGCCTGCCTCACGCGCCAACCGCAAGGTGCGCACGGCATCCTCGCCGGTGAAACATCCCGCCGTGTTGGGCAGGTAAGTGAAACGGTCTGGCCGGACAAAATCGACCAGCATCGGCTGACTGGGATCAGACAGGTTCACGCGGCGCACAGCCACGGTGACGATCTCAGCGCCCGCCGCCTCTGCCGCCGCCGCATTGGTGGCATAGTCCTTATATTTGCCCGTGCCGACGATCAGGCGTGAGCGAAAGGTTCGGCCCGCTACGGTCCAGGTGTCTTCGCCGCTCATATCAGCCGCCTCCAATGAAATGGACAATTTCGATTCGGTCCCCGTCGCACAGGACGGTTCTGTCATAGGCTGACCGGGGCACAATTTCGAGGTTGCGTTCAATGGCCAGCTTTCGCCCGTCCAATTGCAGCGCTTCGACCAAGGCTGAAACGCTATTCACCCCGTCGAATGCACGATCCTCGCCATTTACAATCAACCGCATATTCACCCCATTTGCCTCAATCCGCACGGCAAGCTTGTGACCCTAGCCAAGCAGAGATACAAGACTGCACCTAACGACGGCGGGGGCGCATGTCCAAGATCATCTTCGTATTGAGCGGTCCGAACCTAAATCTTCTCGGCACCCGCGAACCAGAAATCTATGGATATGCCACGTTGAAGGACGTTGAGGATCAGTGCCGCGCAAAGGCCGCTGATCTGGGCTTCGAAATCGACTTCCGACAGTCTAATCACGAAGGTGTGTTGATCGACTGGATACAGGAGGCTCGCCTCAAGGCCTGTGCAGTCGTACTCAATCCCGCAGGATATGGTCACACCTCTGTCGCCATTCTTGATTCGTTGAAAACCTTAGCGATTCCTATCGTTGAGTGTCACCTGTCCAACCCGGCCGCTCGCGAAGAGTTTCGTCGGTCAACCTATGTCTCTTTGGCTGCAACGGGCATCGTGTCCGGCTTTGGGGCCAAGAGTTATGAACTCGCTATAGAGGCAGCTGCGGCACTCGTCGCGAAAGCCCGCCTCTAAAGCAATCAGACAAGGCTTATTACCTATGACGACACCTAAAGGTTCCGGCGATCCCATCGATGCGCGTCTCGTTCGCAAGCTTGCGGACATTCTGCATGACACGGGGCTCACCGAGATCGAAGTCGAGCGCGGCGATCTGAAGATTCGGGTGGCCCGCTCTGTGACGGTCTCTGCCCAAGCGGTTCAAGTCGCCGCACCGGCCCAATATAGCCCTGCGCCAGTCGATGCGCCCGTCGCTGCTGCCCCCGCAGCCGTCGCCGCAGCACCAGCCGCTCGTGCAGGCGATCTGGTTAAGTCGCCGATGGTCGGTACCGTCTATCTGCAGCCCCAGCCCGGCGCTGACGCCTTCTGTAAGCCGGGTGACAAGGTGGTTGAGGGCCAGACCCTGCTGATCGTTGAAGCCATGAAGACCATGAATCCCATTCCTGCGCCTCGCTCGGGGACTGTGGTCGAGATCTTGGTCGCCGATGGTGACCCCATCGAATTTGGCGAACCCCTCGTGGTCCTCGAGTAGTCTGATGTTCACCAAGATCCTGATTGCGAACCGCGGCGAAATCGCCCTGCGGATTCATCGCGCCTGCAAGGAAATGGGCATAGCCACGGTTGCGGTCCATTCCGAAGCCGACGCCAGCGCCATGCATGTGCGCCTTGCGGACGAGAGCGTCTGTATTGGTCCGGCCAGCGCGGCCAAGAGCTATCTGAACATCCCCTCGATCATTGCCGCTGCAGAGATCACAGGCGCTCAGGCCATCCACCCAGGCTATGGCTTCCTGTCGGAAAATGCGCGCTTTGCCGAGATCGTGCAGGCCCATGGGATGACCTTTATCGGTCCAAATCCCGACCATATCCGCATGATGGGCGACAAGATCACCGCCAAACAGGCCGTCAGGGAAGCCGGTATCCCTGTGGTTCCTGGCTCTGATGGTGCACTTCAAACCGAAGAAGAGGCCTTTGCCGCTGCCGAAGTCATCGGCTTTCCCGTTCTGATCAAGGCCGCAGCCGGTGGCGGTGGCCGGGGTATGAAGGTGGCTCTAGATCGCGAGTCCCTCTCTGAAGCCGTCGCGACGGCCAAGGGCGAGGCTGGCGCGGCCTTTGGTGACGACAGCGTCTATATGGAGCGCTACCTCCAGCGGCCCCGTCACATCGAAATCCAAGTCATTGCCGACTCCTTTGGCAATGTGGTGCATCTGGGCGAGCGGGACTGTTCGCTGCAGCGCCGTCACCAGAAGGTTCTGGAAGAGGCCCCCTCACCGGCTATCGACGCCGCCACCCGCGCCAAGATCGGCAAGGTCGTGGTCGACGCCATCAAGGCCATTGGCTATCTCGGCGTTGGGACCATCGAGTTCCTCTATGAGAATGACGAGTTCTTCTTCATCGAGATGAACACCCGCCTGCAGGTCGAGCATCCGATCACCGAGGCCATCACCCGCATCGATCTGGTGCGCGAACAGATCCGCATCGCTGCTGGCCTGCCCCTATCCTTCACTCAAGAGGACATCGTCTTCGAAGGCCACGCGATCGAGTGCCGCATCAATGCGGAAAATGCCCGGACCTTCACGCCGTCTCCCGGTCTGGTCACGGATTTCCATGCCCCGGGCGGACTGGGCGTGCGTCTGGATTCAGCCCTCTATGCCGGCTATTCGATCCCGCCCTATTATGACAGCCTTGCGGGCAAGCTTATCGTCCATGGCCGTGACCGCACAGAGTGCATCGCGCGCCTTCGCCGTTCGCTCAGCGAGATGGTGGTTGGCGGTATTGAGACCACCATCCCCCTGTTCCAAGACCTGCTGGTTCAGCCGGACATCCTCGCCGGTGACTATCACATTCACTGGCTGGAAAACTGGATCAAGGCGGGCGGCTAGTCAAAGGGACAGGGCCAGAGGATAGGGTCTTGGAAGACTTTACGGTCGACGATCTCATCGCCTGCTATGAGCGCGGCGTCTTTCCGATGGCGGATTCACGTCACGACGAGGATATCTACCTCGTCGATCCCGAAAAGCGCGGCATCTTTCCGTTAGACCAGTTCCACATCCCCCGCCGCCTCGCGCGGTCGGTCAGGTCAGAGCCCTATCAGGTCCGTATCGACACCGCCTTTGACGCTGTGGTGCGTCACTGCGCCATGACCAACCCCAATCGGCCGGATCGACAGGACACGTGGATCAATGGTCCCATTGAAGCCCTCTATGCCGAACTGTTTCAGAGGGGCTTAGCCCATAGCGTCGAATGTTGGCAGGACGGCAAGTTGGTCGGCGGCCTCTATGGGGTGACCCTCGGCGCGGCCTTTTTTGGCGAGAGCATGTTTTCCCTCGCCCGCGATGCCAGCAAGATCGCCCTCGTCCATCTGGTGGCGCGGCTGAAATTGGGACGGTTCCAGCTGCTGGACGCCCAGTTCATGACCGACCACTTGGCCCAGTTCGGGGCCGTAGAAATCAATCGGATTGATTATAAAAGAAGGCTCGGATCGGCCGTCATTAGCTTGGCCGATTTCTACAGACTGCCGGCCTATGCCGCAGGCGCAGACGTCTTGCAGGCGATCAACCACGCATCATAGACCGGATGCTGAAACGGGTTCAGGCCCGGAGACGAGGCGAACATCCAACCCCGGAACAGTTGCCGTCCGGGTGTGATCGCCCGATCCGCACCGCGTGTCGCTTCAGAATCGATCTGAACATGGGCGATGGAGTCTCTTACAGGCTCATTTGAGGCCGACGTCTCGCAGGTCCGCACCGAAAAGATCAGGGATTTGTACCGGATTGGCTGATTGATCGGCACTTCGAAACGCATGGTCTCAGCCGTGACCTTGTCCAGAACCTGCATAACGGCGACCGCGTAGCGCTTGCGCTTTGGGACCTCATAGACACGGCGTCCAGAACTCGAACCCGGCAAAGCGGCCTCGGTAGGATCGCTGGGAACCGGTTCGACAACGACTTCGGAGGCGGGGCTGCCGGGCTTGGCCTTGACTGGATCGGACGGATTGGTCGGCGGCGTACCCTTCGAAGGCATGACACCTTGAAGCAAACCACCAATAGGATCAGCGGCCTGTGCGTGCCCTAAGGAAACGCCCAAACCGGTTGCCGCCATCAGACCAAAGACCAATAACCAGCGCGCGCGCATGAGACCTAGTCCGGCTTCCAAGCCTGATAGTCGCCGGTCGCCTCAGGGCGCTGACCACCTCGGCCGATGGCCCCCTTGGGCCGCCAAGCATGGATGGTGCCGGAAAGGTTGGGCTTGTGATCCTTTTCCCAAGACTGGCGCTTCAGCGGCTCATTGATGGGATGATCATCAAAGGTGTAGTGCAGCCAGCCATGCCAATCAGGCGGAACTTTCGACGCCTCAGCGTAGCCATTATAGATCACCCAACGGCGTTTGCGGCCGTCATAGCTGTCGCTGTTATCCTTGGCTTCGAAATAACGGTTTCCCGTTGCGTCTTGGCCGACAAAGATACCGCGACGTCCGATCGTGAAACGCGCGCCAATCGTGGCCCCGTTCCACCAGGTGAAGATGGCTTTCAGCACTTTGAACAGACCATTGATTACAAGGTTTGCGACTCTGCCAATCCGACGGATGGGCTGGCCGGACTATAGGTGGCCGACCGCGCTACGTCCAGCTTAGCGCAACAATCGGTGCGAAATGTCGCCGAGCCAAGATACAACAACATCTTGTGGATAGGCGTAGCGATTCTTACTACATCTATTGCGAACATAGGCTTTCGGCCCTAGCCTTGCGATTAGATTTGGGAGGCGGCTATGCGCTTTGACTATCGGTATACAGCGCCGCAGCTCAGCGGTGAGACCCTCGAGACACGATGGATCGATCGGACCGACGATGTGGTCGCGGTCAGCGCGCCGCGCGACTGGACCTCGGTGCGCGTTGAGTCGTGGCTTGACTGGGCCCAGAGCCTTCCCGATGATTTTCCGACCGTGGAGCTTCCAACGGCTCTGACCAAGGACGCGCCCTACAGTTCGACGCTCGAAGAGGGTCCCGCCCGCTATGCCAGGCGCATCGCCGCTTGGGGATGGGCCTTGGGCCTCTTTGACCGCGATGTCGATGCCGTCAGCTTTCACGACAGTCTGCTGGGCAGCATGGTGCAGGGCCTAGCATCACCCGGCACCGTAAGGGCCTCAGGTCCGCGCGTTGCACCGCTGGCGGGCGACGGCAACCGGCCGATCGCTGAAACCCAATCGATTGACCTAGACGATATCGAATTTGCCGAGACGATCCGCGCTCATGTCTCGAAAGTCCGCTGCCATGCTGCGACCCAAGACGCGCTTTTGGCCGTCAATAGTCGCCTTCAAACCGTGATGAATGCCATCTTGCGCTGTGATGGCGATGCCGGTCATTGCGCCGATCCCCATCATAACATCGCCCTCGCCCGCGCGGCCCGCGACGCGCGCAACAGCGGCGTGTCTGACGCGCTGATCCATACGGCCATCAACCTCGCCAAGTCAGGTGAACGCGAATGGCGCGGCATGGGTGAGCCAACAGGCCTTGCCCTTGAAACCGTCATCGTCACCGGCATGCGAGATGAGGTCGAGGCCGGAAGCCGCGCCGCTGCTCAGGCGGCAACCGCGGGCTGGGAAACCGGTCAGGTGGTTGTCACCTTCGATCAACGCGACGCCGAGGCCATCACGCGCCTCAATCTGGCGCCCAAGGCCGCGATCGACGCGACACGGTTCTGGAGCGACGACGGCTTTGATGCCGACGGTTTTGCCGCCACGGTCCGCCTCTGGACCCTTGCGCTCGAAATCGACGGGGCATCAGGCTATAGCGCCACCTCCAAAGACGCGGCATCACGCTATCGGTGGCGTCCGCTGGGCCTGACCTTGGCCGGGGTTTCAGAACTGCTGATCATGCAGGCCATTGCCTATGCCTCTGATGAGGGGCGCAATGCGGTTGGCAGCCTCTATAGCCTCGCCTTCGCTGCGTCGCTTCAAGCCTCTGCCGAAATGGCGGCTATTGCAGGGTCCTATCCAGAATTTGATCAGGACCGAGACGCCCGTCTGGCCTCAATCATGCAGCGGCTAGAGGCGAGCGCCGTTCTGGCAAGGGGCGAGGAGTTGGCCGCCATGGCTGTTCCGCTGATGAGTGATGCCTTGACCAAGGCGCGCGCAACAGGCCTGCGCAATGCTGAGACCTTCGCCCTCTATAATGATGATGAAATAAAGCTGCGGCTGGGCGGTATCAGCCTTTCCGCCGCGCCTTGGGCCGGTGCCGTTACGGTGGCCGAGACCGAGGATGGCACCATTATCCGCACCCTCTCACACGCCACCATTGAAGGCCTGCGCCATCTTGACCTGAACATCGATTCCGCCGCTGTTCATGTGCTGGGCCATGGCGACTTGGCTGACGCACCGGGGATCAATCCGGCCACCCTGAAGGCAAAGGGCCTAACCGATCACGAGATCGACGCAGCGGAAGCGACCCTGCGCCTAACGGGAGACATCCGCCTCGCCTTCTCGCCTGCGGTTATCGGCGAAGGCTTCTTGAAGGATATCTTGGGAGCCGATGCCGAGGCCCTGAGTGCGCCAGACTTCAATACCTTAGCCCATCTTGGCTTTAGTTCTGAGGCCATCAACCAGGCCCAGATTCATGCCTGCGGTACTGGCGACCTCGATAGCTGGGCAGGACTGTCGAGCCCCCATTGGGGTGTTTTTCGCAGGGCCGATGGCCTCGAAGGGCCCGACCTTCTGGCGCGGTTGGCCATGACGGTCGCGGCGGAAGCCTTTACCTGTGCGCCAGCCATCACGCCCTTGCCCCTCGCCTACGGGGATGACCCTGCCATTGCCAATCGCCTGCAGTCTGCGGCGGCGCGTGCTGGCCTCAGAGCCGTAACCCTGCGCCGCGCACCAGCACCCGCCAATCTGACCCTCAATCTGCCCGATATTGAAGACGAAGCCCCCCGGCGCGAGCCCCCCCGCCGCGCAGAGCCGCAACCCGAACCGATTATCAGCGAGCGCATTGTTGAGCGGATCGTCGAACGGGACCGCGTACGTCGCAAGCTGCCGGACCGCCGCAAAGGCTATATCCAAAAGGCCGCCGTCGGAGGCCACAAGGTCTATCTTCATACCGGCGAATATGAGGATGGCGAGGTCGGTGAGATCTTTATCGACATGCATAAGGAAGGTGCCGCCTTCCGCTCTTTGATGAACAATTTCGCCATTGCCATCTCGATTGGCCTCCAGCACGGGGTTCCACTCGAGGAGTTTGTCGACGCCTTCGTCTATACGCGCTTTGAACCTGCCGGCGCGGTGACCGGCAATGACTCGATCCGATCAGCCACCTCGATCCTGGACTATATCTTCCGCGAGTTGGCGGTGTCCTATCTGGGCCGTGATGATCTGGCCAATACGGATCCCGACGCTTTCGGGACCGATGGGCTGAGCAAGACCGCCTTTGAGATGAAGTCGGACGATCCTCTGCCGGTCCTGAAATTCATTTCGAAGGGCTATTCGCGCGGCGCGACACCGGACAATCTGGTGTTCTTACCCTTTGGCGGCCGCAAGGCTGAATCGACGGAAATGGTGGACATGGCGCAGGCAGATGTTTGCCCGTCTTGCGGCAACCTGACGGCCATGAGAAAGGGCGGACGCCTCGTGTGCACGACCTGCCACGCGCAGGACGAGGGCAGCGTCGGTCGATAGGCGTAACCATTACAGCGAATTAAGATGCGGCGCGGGGGGTTAAGCCCCACAAAGTAACGTGACAGCGGTTCGACCGCGCTGGGTTGGTTCCGTGCCTCATGTTTAGAACAGCCATCTCACTTGCGATCTCGGTCACGTTGCTCATGGCCGCAGTAACGGTCGCCAGCGCGGCGGACACCAGCACCTCGGTCGCGCGACTAAGGTCCTTTGGCGGAGCCTGTGAAGGCTGCAACCTCGCCGGACGACAGTTGACCAATGCCAGCCTTATCGGCGCGCAATTTTCAGGGGCCTCGTTCATCGGCGCCGATCTGCGGGGATCACGCTTTAAGGGTTCAGACCTGTCCAAAGCAGACTTCAGCAAGGCGGACCTGCGCGGCGCAGACATTTTGGGATCAAACTTCGAACAGGCTGATTTCAGCGGTGCCAATCTGTCAGGTGTTGCGGCCAAGGGCAGCAACTTCGAAGACGCTAACTTCAATGGCGCCCACCTCGAGGCTGCAACCTTCATCGGTTCCAACCTTGATTCCGCACGGATTGCAGGTGCGGACCTGACCCACATTAGTTTGACCGGGGTCAATCTCGAATCTGTCGACGCACGCGGCAGCAACTTTAGCTATGGGGCCCTACTCGGCGCCAATCTGGAAAATGGAAATTTCAGAGGGGCCAAGTTCGTTTATAGCAAACTGGATGGGGCCAACCTCGCCAAAGCGCATATGAACGGTGCAGATCTTAGCCATGCATCGATGGTCAAGACCTGGATTGGCGGTACAGATCTCAGCCAAACGACGGGACTGACTCAGGAGCAGATTGGCCGAGCCTGCGCCAATGCTCAGACCCGACTGCCTCCCGCCTTAAAAACTCACATCTGCCCGAGGATATGGGTCCACTAGACCTTAATCGGCGGCGCGATGCGAATATGCAGTTCTTTCAACTGCTTCTCGCGCACTTCTGACGGCGCATTCATCATCAGGTCCATGCCCTGCTGATTGAGCGGGAAGGCGATGACCTCGCGCAGATTCTGCACATTGGCGAGCAGCATGACGATCCGATCGATGCCGGGAGCCAAGCCGCCGTGCGGCGGTGCGCCATAGCGGAAAGCGTTCAGCATGCCGCCAAACTCGTTTTCCACGACATCTGGACCATAGCCCGCGATCTCGAACGCCTTGAGCATGACATCGGGGCGATGGTTACGGATTGCGCCGGAACAGAGCTCGATACCATTACAAACGATGTCGTACTGGTAGGCCAAAATATCCAAGGGATTCATAGTATTTAGGGCTTCAAGTTCACCCTGCGGCATAGAGAATGGATTGTGCGAGAAGTCGACCTTCTTCTCTTCATCGCTCCATTCATACATCGGGAAATCAACGATCCAGCAGAATTTGAACTGGTTCTCGTCGACCAGACCCAGATCGAAACCGACCTTGTTCCGTGCCGCGCCCGCGAACTTGTAGAAGGCGTCTGGATCACCGCCGACAAAGAATGCCGCGTCGCCGACCTTGAGGCCCAGTTGCTCACGAATGGCTTCGGTCCGCTCAGGGCCGATATTCTTGGCGATAGGACCGGCAGCGCCCTCTTCACCCTCACGCCAGAAAATATAGCCTAGGCCGGGTTGCCCCTCGCCCTTGGCCCAATCGTTCATGCGGTCACAGAAGGCGCGGCTGCCGCCGCCTGGCGCGGGAATAGCCCAGATCGCCGATTTTGGATTTTCCAGCATTCCGGCAAAGACCTTAAAGCCAGAGCCCCGGAAGGGCTCAGACACGTCCGCCATCTGGATGGGGTTGCGCAGGTCTGGCTTGTCCGAACCATAGAGACGCACCGAGTCGCGATAGGCGATACGCGGGAAGGGATAGGGCGTCACCGACTTGCCATTGGCGAACTCTTCAAACACGCCGTGCAGCACAGGCTCGATGGCGGCAAAGACGTCCTCTTGGGTCACAAAGCTCATCTCCACATCGAGTTGATAGAACTCGCCGGGTGAGCGGTCAGCGCGCGCATCCTCATCGCGGAAACAGGGGGCAATCTGGAAATAGCGGTCAAAACCGGCCACCATCAACAGCTGCTTAAACTGCTGCGGAGCCTGTGGCAGGGCATAGAACTTACCCGGGTGCAGACGCGAGGGCACCAAGAAGTCGCGCGCACCTTCTGGGCTTGAGGCGGTCAAGATCGGGGTCTGGAACTCAGTGAAGCCCTGCCCGACCATGCGCTTTCGCACAGAATCGATGACGTTCGAGCGCAGCACGATATTGCGATGCAGGGTCTCGCGGCGCAGATCGAGATAGCGATGCTTGAGGCGCAGCTCTTCAGGATAGTCCGGCTCACCAAAGACGGGCACGGGCAGTTCGGCCGCTTCAGACAGGACCTCGACGCCCGCAACGCGGATTTCAACTTCGCCCGTAGGCAGTCCGGAATTCACCGTATCGGCGGAACGGGCCAGAACCGTACCATCCACCCGAATGACGCTCTCCGCACGCAGCCGCTCAACGTGAGCAAAACCGGGTGTTTCGGGGCTCAGCACCAACTGCGTCAAACCATAGTGATCGCGCAGGTCAATGAACATCAAGCCGCCATGGTCGCGCTTGCGATGGATCCAGCCCGATAGGCGCACCGTTTGACCGGCATCGGAAAGGCGCAGTGCGCCGCAAGTGTGTGAGCGATAGGCGTGCATGGATTCTTCTTTTTTCGACCGGCGAAATAGGGGCGGAAGGGCGCATTGTCCCTGCCTTTTGTCAAGGTTTACACCAGCAGGCCTAGGCTAAGCAAAGGTCCAAGGAACCGATTGTCCAAGGCTTATCCCCAACCATAGGCCCGCTATCCCCTAGCCATAGCGCCTTTCAAGCCCGCCGTAATCGATCTTTCCGCACTTTTAGGCTAGGTAAAGGGTCGGAAACTTTAAATTGGACGGGAATTTGAGCCGGCAACTTCGCCTAGACCTCAATCGATCAATCCGCTTCAGCGCTGAGGACTTTGTTGAGTCGTCCTCTAACGCCGAGGCCGTGCGTCAGTTGAACAGCTGGCCCAACTGGCATGGCGGTATCTTGACCCTGGTAGGGCCAGAAGGCTGCGGCAAGA
This sequence comes from Caulobacteraceae bacterium, assembly GCA_947378235.1. Taxonomy (GTDB): domain Bacteria; phylum Pseudomonadota; class Alphaproteobacteria; order Caulobacterales; family Caulobacteraceae; genus CAISGS01. The sequence goes on from CANCJE010000035.1 coordinate 13,177, forward strand.
GCCACCTGGCCAAGATTTGGCAAGATCGAGTCGGTGCCGTGCGTTGGCAGCCCCTTCAGGCCAATAGTTTGCAAATGCTGCTGGGTAGGCCCGTCCTGATCGAGGGCGACGTGGACCAGGTGCCCGATGAAACCCTGTTCCACCTGATCAATATGGCCGCCAATACCGGCGGCGGCCTCTTGATTACAGACCGCACCCTCCCCTCGATCTGGCCCGCAAACCTGCCGGACCTGAGGTCGCGTTTAAATGCACTGCCTGTCGCCCAGATCGACGAGCCAGATGATGTCGTACTCGAAGAGGTGATCCGGAAGTTTTTCCGCGAGCGCAATATTCGCCCCACGGACGACCTTCTGCCCTACCTCCTGCGACGCATCGAGCGGTCTGTGCCCAAGGCCCAAGAGATCGTTGCGCGGCTCGATGAGGCTGCCGATGCGGCACAAAGGCCCATTTCACGTGCCCTTGCGCGACAGTTTCTTGAAATTAGCAACGATACGCTTGACCTGTTCGCGTGAAGGCTTGCCGCCTTGCCCCCGCTCGTTCAGAACCAATAGCGAAACCTGTCGGCTGCGGTCTTCGCGGCAGAAATCGGATTTAGGCGACCATGTCCGAACAGATTAAAGCTGACTCAAGAGAGGTGCCCCACCTGGCGGCACCCTTGCCGCCCACCATGACGGTGCGCCAAGACGTGTCCTTGAACGATGAACTGATGGCCTCGCCAGAGCGGTTCTTCAACCGTGAAATCTCGTGGTTGAGCTTCAATCAAAGGGTCATTGAAGAGGCGGAAAATCCGCGCCACCCCCTGCTCGAGCGGCTGCGGTTCCTGTCGATCTCGGCCAACAATCTTGATGAGTTCTATATGGTTCGCGTCGCTGGCCTCAAGGGTCAGGTCAGCGAAGGGGTCCGCGTCATTAGCCAAGACGGCCTGACCCCGCGCCAGCAACTGTCCCGCGTCAATACGGCAGCGGCGGAGCTGATGGCCAGCCAGCAACGCATCTGGCTTGATCTGAGGGCCAAGATGGCGGCCGAAGGGCTGCGCGTCCTTGAGGCCAAGGATGTAACGCCCACGGATATGGATTGGTTGCGTCCGGTCTTTACCAGCCAACTGTTCGCGGTCTTGACCCCTCTGGCCATCGACCCGGCCCATCCCTTCCCGTTCCTCCCCAATCTTGGCTTTGCCTCCGCGCTCAAGCTCAAGCGCCGCTCCGACGGCAAACCGCTCTACGCCCTGCTGCCCATGCCCAGCCAGGTGGCGCGGTTTTGGGAACTGCCCTCAACGACCGGTCGTGGCCGCAAGATCGAGCGCCGTTTCATCAGTCTTGAGACCTTTCTATCGCTCTTTATCGATGTCCTGTTCCCAGACTGCACCGTCGATGCCCGCGGTGACTTCCGCCTGATCCGCGATTCGGACATGGAGATCGAGGAAGAGGCTGAAGATCTGGTCCGAGAGTTCGAGGTCCGCCTCAAGCAGCGCCGGATGGGCTCGGTCGTGCGGGTGAAGATCGAAAAGGCAATGCCCGAGGAGCTTCGGCGCTTCATCGTCGAGAACCTGCATGCCGAACCGCAAGATGTGGTCATGGTGGACGGCATGCTTGGGCTGGCCCAGGTCGCCGAACTGATCACGCCGGATCGATCAGATTTGAAGTTCAAACCCTTCGAACCGCGTTTTCCTGAGCGAATTCGAGACCATGGCGGGGACTGTTTCGCCGCCATCCGCGAAAAGGACATTCTGGTTCACCACCCGTTCGAGAGCTTTGACGTGGTGGTCCAGTTCCTGCGCCAAGCGGCCACGGACCCCAATGTGCTGGCCATCAAGCAGACCCTCTATCGAACCTCTAAGAACAGCCCCATCGTTGCAGCCCTGATTGAGGCGGCAGAGAACGGTAAGAACGTCACCGCTCTGGTCGAGATTAAGGCCCGCTTCGACGAAGAGGCCAATCTCAAATGGGCCCGCGACCTCGAACGCGCGGGCGTGCATGTGGTGTTCGGCTTTGTGGAATATAAGACCCACGCCAAGCTCTCGATCGTCGTGCGGCGCGAGGGGGGCGGGCTCAAGACCTACTGCCACTTTGGCACCGGCAACTATCACCCGATCACGGCGCGCATCTATACGGACCTGTCTCTGTTCACCACGGACGCTGGGTTAGGCCGCGATAGCGGGCGGCTGTTTAACTATATCACCGGCTATTCACAGCCCGACCATCTGGAAAAGCTGTCCTATTCGCCCGTGACCCTAAAGCAGGACCTGATCACCCTGATCGATCAGGAGATCGCCAACGCTAAGGCCGGAAAGCCTGCTGCCATTTGGGCCAAGCTCAATGCGCTGGTCGATCCGGTGATTATTGACGATCTCTACCGGGCCAGCCAATCGGGCGTCAGCATCGATCTGGTCATTCGCGGCATCTGCTGCCTGCGCCCCGGCATCAAGGGTCTGTCGGAGAATATTCGGGTTAAGAGCATTGTCGGCCGGTTTTTGGAACATAGCCGCATCGTCTGCTTCGCCAATGGCGGCCCTATGCCGGGTCCACAGTGCCGGGTATTCATCTCATCGGCCGACTGGATGCCGCGCAATCTCGACCGCCGGGTGGAATCGCTGGTGCCCATCGAGACGCCAACCGTTCATCAACAGGTTTTGAACCAGATCATGGTTGCCAACCTGAAGGACGAGGCCCAGAGCTGGGCCCTCGATTCCGATGGTCACTTCCACCGCGTGCCTGGATGGAATGCGAAACGCGCCTTCTCCGCCCATGAGTATTTCATGACCAATCCAAGCCTGTCCGGACGTGGCCACAAGGCCAAGGACCGACCGAGAGCGATCGAAAATGTGGGCAAAGGCCGATAGGCCCGCCCGCGACGCGGCGGTCATCGATATTGGGTCCAACTCCGTCCGCCTGGTCGTCTATCGGCTAGAAGGTCGGGCGATCTGGACTGTGTTCAACGAAAAGGTTCTGGCTGGGCTTGGCCGGGATTTGGCGCGCACCGGCACCCTATCGCCTGAGGGCATAGAAACGGCGCTGGCGGCCGTCAGGCGCTTTCGCGCGGTCCTAGAGTCTGTCCAGCCCGGCGCTGTGTTCGTAGCCGCCACAGCCGCTGTGCGCGACGCCAGCGACGGCCCTGGGTTCGTCAAGCGCGTTCAAGACGAGACGGGCTATAGGATCCGCGTCCTTTCGGGCATGGAAGAGGCGAACTATGCCGCCCTTGGTGTTCTCGCCGGTGCCCCACTGGCCCAAGGCGTGGTTGGCGACCTTGGTGGCTCTAGCCTTGAACTGACAACCGTCGGACAGGGGCGAGTTGGCGAAGGCATTACCCTGCCTCTAGGCCCCCTCGCCCTCGCCGCATCGGGGCCCTTTGATCCGGTCAAGGTCCGCAGCGCCGTTGAGCGTCATCTCGATCAGGTCGATCCTCGACGCTTTAAGACCGATATTTTCCACGCCGTGGGCGGGGCCTGGCGTAATCTGGCGTTGCTGCAGATGCGGATGTCGGACTACCCGCTGCGCATCGTCCATCAATATGGGCTGTCGGCCCAAGAGGCGCAGGATGCCGCACGATTTATCTCGCAACAGTCCAAGGGCTCGCTCGACCGGATCGAAGGCATGTCGCGCAAACGCTCTGAGACCCTGCCCTATGCCGCCACGGTTCTTGATTGTTTGATTGATCGGTTGGGCATCCAAGAGATCAGCCTGTCCGCCTTTGGCCTTCGCGAAGGGCTGCTGTTCGAGGCCATGTCGTCCGCCGACCGCGCGCTCGATCCTCTTGTCGAAGGTTGCGCCGCCCTGGGGGCTCGGCAAGGGGTCGCCGAAGATCTCGGCTTGGCCCTCGAAGACTGGTTGGCCAGTGCCTTTGCCACCCTCCCCGTCCTGTTCTCTGCGACCCGAGATCGGGTCTTGCTGACCGCCGCCTGCCGCCTTTCGGATATCGGCGCTAGGCTGCACCCCGACCATCGCGCGGATCTGGTGTTTGAACAGGTCCTGCGCGCGCCCATTTCGGGCATGGACCATGCTGAGCGCACCTTCTTGGCCCTCTCCATCTTTTCGCGTCACGCCCCAACGGGGACCCCGCCCGATCTGGATGTGATCAATCGGCTCTTAAGCAGCGATCAACAAAGACGGGCGCGCGTTCTGGGCGCGGCAATGAGATTGGGATGTGACCTGTCGGGCCGAAGCCCGGCCCTGCTGTCGGCCGCCCGTTTGAGCTTCACGCCCCATGCCGTGGTCTTGACAGCCTCACCCGCCTCCGCCGACCTGTTACTCGGAGAACAGACCGCCAAGCGCGGTGCCATGGTCGCGCAGATTTTGGGCCGCGATATCGAGATCAGGACGGCGTAGATGCCACTTCCCCGTGCTTCGACAGGCTCAGCATGAGGAAGAGCGAGAGGCCTGCACCTTACCATTCATCCCCATCCTGAGCCTGTCGAAGGACGAGGATGTTCCCTGAACGATCCGGTGGTGTGTAAGGGTCTGGGTCCCCGCCTGCGCGGGGAAAGCGGAAATGGGGGAGAAAACAAGGCCCTCACTTAAACCCTCAACCGTCCCATCCCGCCGTCTTCCCCGCGAAGGCGGGGATCCAGACCCTTTCGCTCCAGCGGGACGTGGCCCACAGGATGGATGATTTCGCGGGGAGGTTGGAGAGGGAAACAAGGCCCCCTTCCCCGGCTGCGCCGAAGGGGGCCTTGTTTTCTCTAAGCCTTCGGTGCCCTGCGGACCTCGACAACCCGCACGCGGGTGCCATCGAGCACAAGGGCCAACTCACCACGCTTCAGCTTCAAGGCATCGGCACCGAACGCGTCATAACGCCAACCCGTCAAGGCTGGGCTGTCGGCATTGTCATCATTGGCGATCTTTTCCAGATCCGAGACGGTGGCAATCAGCTTTGACGCCACGCCCGCATCTTCAGCCCGAGCCTTGAGCAAGACCTTCAACAGTTCGACCACAGCACCGGCAGCGGGCGAGGGCGGGGTGCCATTGCGCTCGATCACAGGCGCATAGCCCTCAGGAGCCGACAGCCCCATCTTGATCGCATCGAGCAGATCGGGACCATAGCGCGATCCGGCAAAGCCCTTGGGCACCGACCGAAGGCGGTTCAGGCCATCCGCATCGGTCGGGGCCTGGGTCGCCAATTCATCAATGGCATCATCTTTAAGGATGCGCCCGCGCGGCTGGTCGCGGTTTTGCGCCGTCCGTTCGCGCCAAGCGGCCACAGCCTTAAAGACCGACATATATTTGGCATTGTGCTTGCGAGGCTTTAGTCGACGCCAAGCCTTTTCAGGATCGACATCATAGAGGGCGGGATCGATCTGGGCGGCCATCTCTTCAGAGACCCAAGCCAAGCGGCCTTGCTTTTCGAGGCGCGACTTCAGATCGGGGAACAGTTTGGCCAGATGGGTCACATCGGCCAGAGCATAATCAAGCTGCGCGTCGCTCAAGGGGCGGCGGCTCCAGTCGGTAAACCGGCTCGACTTGTCCAAATCGATTCGCAGCATGTGCCGCACAAGAGCGTCATAGGCGATCTGCTCACCAAAGCCCGCCGCCATCCCGGCGATCTGGGTATCGAACAGCGGCTTTGGCATGGCCCCAAGATTGTTGAAAATCTCCACATCCTGCCGCGCGGCATGGAAAACCTTCTCGATTCGCTCATCTCGGAGCAGATCAAGGAAGCAGGACAGGTCCAAACCCTCGGCCAGCGGGTCAATCACCGCTGAATCCTTTGGCCCCGCCGCCTGGATCAGGCATAACTTAGGCCAGTAGGTTGTTTCACGCATGAACTCGGTGTCGACGGCGATAAAGGGCGCGTCAGCGAGAAGCTTGCAGAAGGCTTGCAGTTCGGCGGTGGTGGTTATTGGCGTCATAGGCTAGCTATAGCCCGGCCAAGCGCCCTCCGTACAAGGGCGACGCGATAAATTATGTGTTTTTCCGCTGAAAAGCGGTTCAGGGAATGTTTGAACCATGAGCGAACGGCCCAATGGCCTTACCTACGCCCAAGCTGGGGTAGATATTGATGCTGGCACCGCCCTTGTCGAGGCCATCAAACCCCTAGCCAAGGCGACTCGCCGACCGGGCGCGGACGCTGCGCTGGGGGGATTCGGCGCGCTGTTTGATCTCAAGGCCGCGGGCTTTGTTGACCCTTTGCTGGTTTCCACCACGGACGGCGTCGGCACCAAGCTTAAAATCGCCATTGAAACGGGTCGTCACGATACGGTCGGGATCGATCTGGTCGGCATGTGCGTCAATGACCTGTTGGCCCAGGGCGCTGAGCCCCTCATGTTCCTCGACTATTTTGCCACGGGCAAGTTGGACGTGGTGGCCGCAACCGCCGTGGTTAAGGGCATTGCTGAGGGCTGTAAGCAGGCCGGAGCGGCTCTGGTCGGCGGCGAGACGGCTGAAATGCCCGGCATGTATGCGGGCGGTGACTATGATTTGGCCGGTTTCTCCATCGGCGCGGTCGAGCGCGGCGCGGTCCTGCCCCGTCTGGACGACCAGAAGGCGGGCGACCTGCTGATCGGGATCGGCTCAGACGGCCCCCACTCGAACGGCTATTCGCTGGTGCGCCGCGTGGTCGAGCGTTCGGGCCTGGGCTGGAACGACGCAGCCCCCTTCGCCCCCGGTCAGACGCTGGGCGAGGCCCTGATGACCCCGACCCGCATCTATGTGAAGAGCGTCCTTCCGCTGATCAAGGCGGGCCTAATCAAGGGCGGCGCTCACATCACCGGCGGCGGTCTGATCGAAAACCCGCCTCGCGCCATCGCAGAGGGCCTAGAGCCCCAGTTCGACTGGAACGCCTGGCCCCTGCCCCCGGTCTTTGCTTGGATGCAGGAGGTGGGCGGCCTATCGGATCACGAACTGCGCCGGACCTTTAACTGCGGCGTCGGCTTTATGCTGATCGTCGCGGCGGAAGATGCCGAGCCGGTCTTGGCCGCTCTGCTCAATGCCGGTGAGAATGCCTTTGTCTGCGGGCAACTGATCCAGCCATGAGCAGGGCTCGCGTCGCCGTCCTGATCTCGGGCCGGGGCTCCAACATGGCCGCGCTGATTGAGGCGGCCAAGGACCCGGCCTATCCGGCTGAGATTGTGTTGGTTCTGTCCAACATCGCCGATGCGGGCGGCTTGGATATTGCCCAGGCCGCTGGGATAGAGACTGCTGTGATCGCCCATGCGCCCTTCGGTAAGGACCGCGAGGCCCATGAACGGATGATCGATGCGCGTCTGCGTCAGTCCGGCGTCCATATCGTGGCTCTGGCGGGCTATATGCGGGTCCTGACGCCCTATCTGGTTGAAACCTGGGCGGGCCGGATGATCAATATCCACCCCAGCCTCCTCCCCGCCTTTCCCGGCCTGCACACCCACCAACGCGCCCTAGAGGCTGGCGTGGCCAAACATGGTTGCACGGTCCATCTGGTCACCACAGGCGTCGATGAAGGACCGATCCTTGGACAAGCCGAGGTTGAGGTCTTACCCGGTGATGATGAAGATCGCTTAGGCGCGCGGGTGCTGGAGCAGGAACATAAGCTCTATGCCCGATGTTTGGCGGATTTGGTTGGGGCGTTGGGGGACTAATCGGTCTTAGCCCTCGCCCCCGTGGGGGAGAGGGTTGGGTGAGGGGGTTAGCCCCTGCCCACCCATTTATCCTCATCCTGAGCCCGTCTAAGGACGAGCATGTTCCATGAACGATCCGGCGGCGTGTAAGGGTCTGGATCCCCGCCTGCGCGGGGAAGACGGGATGCGGCGCGGGTTGTCAGCCGCCTTCTACCGCGTCATTGCGAGGCGCATCGCGCCGAAGCAACCCAGGGGATCATCAACCTTGGTCCGTGTCAGTCCCCTGGGTTGCTTCGCTGCACTCGCAATGACGAAAATATACTGCCGCAGCCATGTTCCCCGCGAAGGCGGGGATCCATTGGGTCAGTTAGCGCCGGAGTGAAGGGGTCTGGGTCCCCGCCTGCGCGGGGAAGCCGGATGAAAGGCAACAAACAAGGCCCTCACCCAACCCTCTCCCCTAGGGAGAGGGCTAGAGCGGCTAAGCCCTTTCCCCCCTTGAGGGGGAGAGGATTGGGAGTGGGGGTTACCCCCCCCATACCCGTTTAGCCAACAATTTCCAGACCACTGAAGAACTGAGCGATCTCGAGGGCGGCATTGTCTTGGCTGTCGGAGCCGTGAACGGTGTTTTCACCAACCGATTCGGCGAACAGCTTGCGGATCGTGCCTTCGTCGGCATTGGCGGGGTTGGTGGCACCCATCACTTCGCGGTAGCGCGCGACTGCGTTTTCGCCTTCCAGCACCTGAACGACGACGGGACCCGAGGTCATGAATTCCACCAGTTCGCCGAAGAACGGACGCTCGGAATGGACTTCATAGAACTTGCCGGCTTGTGCCGTGGTCATGTGGATGCGCTTTTGGGCGACGATACGCAGGCCAGCGGCCTCGATCACGGCATTGACGGCGCCGGTCAGGTTACGGCGGGTCGCGTCAGGCTTGAGAATGGAAAAGGTATGTTCGGTCATGATTTCGCGTCTGCTCACTGAAACGTTGGCTTTGGGAAGGTGGCGGGCTTATAGCCCTGCGCAACAGATCCGCCAACCTTTGGAAATCAATCTGTTCGATTGATTGCAGCGTCCGCGCCCAAAACCGAACCAAAAAGACCGAACGCCTCCATGCTTCAGATTAAAGATCTCAACTATACGGCCTGGGGCCGTCGCTTTTTTGACGATGCCACGGTCAGTCTGCCCACCGGGTCCAAGGTCGGGCTGGTCGGTCGCAACGGGGTCGGCAAGTCGACCCTGTTCAAGCTGATCCTTGATGAGCTGGAAAATGGCGGCGGCAGTGGCATCACCATGCCGCGCAATGCCCGCGTAGGATCGGTCAGCCAAGAGCACCCGGCCACGCCCGTCACCCTGATCGATACCATCCTCGAAGCCGATGTGGACCGTCATAGTCTGTTGCAAGAGTTGGAGACCGCGCCGCCCGAACGGCTGGGCGAGATCTATGGCCGCCTGATCGAGATTGACGCCGACCGCGCCCCCTCGCGCGCCGCCGAAATTCTGTCGGGTCTTGGCTTTTCTACCGCAGACCTGACCCGCACCATGGCCGAATTTTCCGGCGGCTGGCGCATGCGCGTGGCCTTGGCGGCGGCGCTGTTTGCTGAGCCTGATCTGCTCTTGCTCGATGAGCCGACCAACTATCTGGACCTTGAAGGCGCCCTTTGGCTCGAAGCGCGCCTGAAGAAATATCCCCACACCGCCCTGATCATCAGCCACGATCGCGAACTTTTGAACAATTCGGTCGATCACATTCTGCACCTGACCGACCGCAAGCTGGAGATCTATACCGGCGGCTATGACGATTTCGAACGGATGCGGGCCGAGAAACTGCGACTCCTGTCTGCCAATCGGGTTAAGCAGGAGGCTGAACGGGCCCACCTTCAGGCTTTCGTAGACCGTTTCCGCGCTAAGGCCTCCAAGGCGGCGCAGGCCCAGTCGCGCATGAAGCGTCTGGCCAAGCTCCAGCCCATCGGCGCGACCATCGAAGAGCGGGTCGCGCCCTTTACCCTGCCCTCCCCGCCCCGACCTCTGGCGCCGCCTCTGGTGCGTTTGGACAATGCCTATGTCGGCTATGACGGCAAGGCGATCTTGCGGAATCTGAATCTGCGCATGGACATCGACGACCGGATCGGTCTGCTCGGCGTCAATGGTGCGGGCAAGTCGACCTTTGCCAAGCTGATCGCAGGCGCGCTGGAGATCCAGCAAGGCCACATACACCGCGACAAGCGCATGCAGGTCGGCTGGTTCCACCAGCATCAGATCGAGGCCATGGACCCCGACGACACGCCGCTGGAGATCATGCGCCGCGCCATGCCGGACTCCAGCGAAGCGGCCCGCCGCTCCAAGCTGGCTCAGTTCGGTCTGGGCTATGACAAGTCGGAAACCACGGTCGCGAACCTGTCCGGCGGCGAGCGGGCGCGTCTGTTGCTGAACATGGTGGCCATGAAGGCCCCGCACATGCTGATCCTTGATGAGCCGACCAACCATTTGGATATTGATAGCCGCCGCGCCCTGCTTGATGCGCTCAATGACTATGAAGGGGCCGTGATCCTGATCACCCACGACCGCTCCTTGATGGAGATGGTCGCCGACCGCCTCTGGCTGGCCGCTGACGGCTCTGTGAAGCCCTTTGACGGCGATATGGACGACTATGCCAAGTTCGTGCTCGACCGCGCCCGTGTGGCCGCCAGGGCGCCGACCCAGGTGCGCGATGAGCCGGTCAAGGCAAAGTCTGCAACACCGACAGCCCCCGCCGCGCCACCGGCCAATCGAGACGCTCAAGGCTTGGTCGCGCCACTGAAGCGCAAGATGGAATCGGCGGAGGCCACGCTGGCCCGCTGTACAAAGTCGCTGGAGACCCTCGACACCCAACTCAGCGACCCGAGCTTTTCCGCCAAACATGCCGACCTGACCCGCCAGCGCATCAAGGCGCAGGAAATGCTCGACGTAGCAGAGGCCCGCTGGATGGAAGCGGCCGAGAATTACGAAAAGGCCAAGGTGGCGGCGGGGCTTTAGTCATTGGAGCATCTTCGTGCTTCGACAGGCTCA
>CANCJE010000036.1 GCA_947378235.1 Caulobacteraceae bacterium
TGGTCGGCCTCTGACAACCGAACACAGAATGGCGGCGGGGCGACAATGCAATCGTCCCGCTGCGCGTTCTCGCCAGACAGTTTCGCAAGAAAATAGCTAAAACTCTGATTTTTTGAGATTTATCGCTTCCGTCCGGTCACGGAAGGTTGTCTTGACTGAATGGTGGGCGCAGTAGGATTCGAACCTACGACCCGCTGATTAAGAGTCAGCTGCTCTACCAACTGAGCTATGCGCCCGCACTAGAACTGCCTTTGGTGAGGGCAGCAGCGAGGGCGCGATACATACGCTAATCTATTGGGATGGCAAGCGACTTGATGTGACTTTTGCAAGGAAAATGGGGGACACCCATGGTTGGGCGAAAAAAAACCGGAGCGTTGGATTTCGGCTATCTCGAGGCCTATGCCGATGGCGATATGGTGGTCGTGGAAGAGGTATTGAATCTTTTTCGGGAGCAGGCGGGGCTGTGGTTGCGGGTGATGGATCCTCACGATCCGGGTGAAGGCTGGCGCGACGGAATCCATAGTCTGAAGGGAACCGCCTTGGGCGTCGGGGCTGTGTCCCTCGCGCAGGCCTGCGCGACGGCAGAGTGGGTGCTGGGTGATGCCCATATGGACCGGACCCTCGCTCTGATCCGCGTGCGCGATGCTGTGGAGGCGGTCTTGGCGGATATCGCGATCTATCAGTACGAAAAGAACATTCAGTCCTTGCGCGATTGATCCCAGACACTGAGCTCATAGGCGATCGATCGGTCGATCAGCAGGCGCCAGACCGGCTCTGCTATGGCGGGCGACAGGCCAACCCTTTGCGCCTCTGCCTTGACCTTGGCCACCACGTCCTCGATGCGCGGTACGTCGCGCACCACATTGCGGTCCTGCTTGATGCGTGCGGCGGCGTCCATATAGCCCTGACGCTCCGCCAAGAGGGCGACAAGGGCGCGATCGAGCGCATCCACCCCTTGGCGAACTTCGGTCATGGTGGTGCAGTCAGAGGAGGGGAGGCGTTCAGACGTCATAGGGCCTTAGATTCCAGCACCATTATCGATGGACAGAAGCGCGGCCTCATGGGCTTCAGCTTCCGCGATGAGCCATGAGACGAAGGCCTTAACCTGCGGCAAACGTCCCTTGGCCTTGGGATGGACGAGGTAATAGGCGAAATCCACGGCAGTGGCGATCTGAAAGGGTGCGACCAGTCGGCCAGCATCCAGATCAGCCTGGGCCAAGGCCCGCTTGGCCAGAGCCACGCCGCGCCCGCCCACGGCCGCCTCGATCACCAAGGAGGACTGGTTGAAACGCGGTCCTCTGGCACCGTCCATACCCTTCACGCCCCGCGCGGCCAGCCACATGGTCCAGTCGGGGCAGCTTTCGTCGGCATCGGGCGAGCCATCATGCAGAAGGATCTGCCCGCTGAGATCGGACAGGTCGCTCAGGGGGTGGGCCTCTAGAAAGGCGGGGCTGGCAACGGCAATCACCGTCTCTTGCATCAGGCGGTGAACCTCGAGCCCCGGATAGCGGCCCGAGCCATAGCGGATGGCGATATCCACCTCACCGCCGCCAAAATCGACCAACTCCATCCCCGCTGACACCCAGACATCGACATGGGGATGGGCAGCCTCGAACTTGCCTAGACGCGGGACCAGCCACTTGGCGGCAAAGGAGGGGGCAACCGATACGGTCAGGCGCCGGCCATCAATCGCCGCTGTCAGCATCGAGGCGGCTTCAGCCAGACGATCAAAGGCCTCGCGCAGGGCGGGCAGGGCGATCTGGGCCGCGTCGGTCAGCAACAGGCCCTTGGGCGTGCGCTTGAACAGGGCCGCGCCGACATAGTCTTCGAGATTTTGAATCTGCTGGCTGACCGCGCCGGGGGTCACCGATAGTTCTTCTGCGGCACGACTGAAGTTCAGGTGCCGGGCAGCGGCCTCAAAGGCCCTTAGCGCGTTTAGGGGGGGTAGGCGGCGGCGGTCCATAGTTTTCCTATAGCCTTGGGCAGAAGTCCTCGTTTGCGAAGTGGCAGCATCCGCAACATTTTGCAACTGTTCCGCAACGTTATGGCCCTTTCGTTGTGGTGCGGACTGCGGAGTGGATGCTAATCGTCCACTCCGTTCAACCCGGCGATCCATGCCGGTCCGACCCAGTGAAGGCTTTCTAGGCTTATGGCCCGACGTCTTGTTGTCCTGCAATCCTCGCCCAATGCGCCGGAGTCTGGCCGCCTTGTGGGTAAGGTGTGGCTGGTCGGCGGCGGTCCTGGCGATCCTGATCTCTTGACGGTCAAGGCCCTGAGGCTGCTGCAAAGCGCCGATGTGGTGGTGCATGACCGGCTAACGCCTCAGCCTGTGCTTGATCTTGCCGGTCCCCAAGCGCGGATGATCGATGTGGGCAAGCGCAAGTCGCGCCACACCCTGCCGCAAGATGACATCAATGCCCTGTTGGTCGCCTTGGCGCTCGAAGGCCTTAAGGTCGTGCGCCTCAAGGGCGGTGACCCCTTTGTCTTTGGCCGGGGCGGCGAAGAGATGCAGGCCTGCCGTGAGGCCGGGGTTCCGGTCGAGATCGTCCCCGGCGTCAGCGCGGCCCTTGCGGCGGCGGCGGGCGCAGGGGCTCCCCTGACCCATCGCGGTATGGCTCAGGCTGTGACCTTTGTGACCGGGCACGCGGCCAGCGGCCAAGCCCCTGATCTGGACTGGAACGCCTTGGCCACCGCCAACCATACGGTCGTGGTCTATATGGGCCTGTCCAGTGCACCGATCATCACGGCCCGCCTGATCGAGGCGGGGCGCGCTGCGGCCACGCCGGTCTTAGCCGTTGAAAATGCCAGCCGTCCGGACGAGCGGCGGGTCCTATCCACCCTTGGACAGTTGCCCTCGGCCCTCAGCGGCATTGACGGTCCTGCCATCCTTATCATCGGAGAGGTCGCCGCCTTGGCAGAAGACGCGACCCTTCTGGATCAAGTTTTAGAGCGAGTTCAGGCATGAGCGCCGAGTTTTTAAAGGCCCTGACAGCCAATCGGCTGAGCGAGGGGGACGTGGTCTTTTGGTCTAGCGGTCAATGGGTCGAGCAGTTTGCTGAGGCGGAACTGTTCACCGAAGAGGCTCCGGCTGAGGCGGCGGTGGCTGTTGCTAAGAGCCAGAACCGCATCGTCGTGGATGCCTATCTCATCGATGTGACCCGCAGCGATCAGGGCGTGGCCCCGGTCAGCTACCGCGAACGTCTTCGGGCGCTTGGCCCAACCAATGAACTGGGACACGGCAAGCAGGCCCTTGGCGGTGCCGCGATCGCCGCCCTGCAAGCTGCGTCCGGCGCTGCCCGCTCGACCGGTCGCCTTGACCTCATCCGTCGCAAGTAAGGACGCCGCATGTACCGCTATGATGCGATTGATAAGGAATTTCTGACCGACCGCTCGAATGAGTTTCGACATCAGGTTGGCCGCCGCTTGGCCGGCGAGTTGAGCGAAGATCAGTTCAAGCCCTTGCGCTTGATGAACGGTCTCTATCTGCAACTGCACGCCTATATGCTGCGGGTCTGTATCCCCTATGGCACCTTGAATGTGGCGCAGGTCCGCCGTCTGGCTTGGATCGCGCGGACCTATGACAAGGGCTATGGCCATTTCACAACCCGTCAGAACATCCAGTTCCACTGGATCAAGCTGCGCGATGCCCCAGACATTCTCGATGCTCTGGCCGAGGTGGATCTTCATGCCATCCAGACCTCGGGCAACTGTATCCGCAACACCACCTCTGACCCCCGCGCGGGGGCTACGGCCGAGGAAATCGATGATCCTCGCGTCTGGTCCGAGGTGATCCGTCAATGGTCGACCCTGCATCCGGAATTTTCGTACCTGCCGCGCAAGTTCAAGATCGCGGTGACCGCTTCGGCCAAGGATCGGACGGCAGCTCGGGTTCACGATATTGGTCTGGCTCTGCGCCGGGGCCGCGATGGCACCTTAGGCTTTGAGGTCATGGTCGGCGGCGGCATGGGGCGCACACCCTTTATCGGTCAGACGATCAAGGAATTCCTGCCCGCGACCCGGCTGCTGTCCTATCTGGAAGCGGTTTTGCGGGTCTATAACCGCGCCGGTCGCCGGGACAATATCTATAAGGCCCGGATCAAGATCTTGGTCTCCTCGTTGGGTGCCGAAGAGTTTGGCCGTCAGGTCGAAGAGGAGTGGGCCCAGATCGATGCGGCCCGCGCCGACCTGCCCGACACCGAATTGGCCCGTATTCGCGCGGCCTTTATCCAGCCGGGCCTCGAAGTCCTACCGGCTGTCAGCGATAGCTACGAGGCCGCCCGCGCCGCCAATCCAGCGCTGGCTCGCTTTGCGCGTAATAATGTTAGTGCCCATAAGGCCCTCGGCTATGCCATCGTCGATGTCTCGCTCAAGGCCCATGACGCCACCCCCGGAGATGCCAACTCTGATCAGTTGGACGCCATCGCCGATCTGGCCGAGCGTTTCAGCCTTGGCGATATTCGGGTCACGCACGAGCAGAACCTCGTCCTGCCGCACGTGAAGCAGAGCGACCTACCGGCCCTGTTCGAAGGCTTGGTGGCTGTGGGTCTGGCGACGCCGAACATCAATCTGGTGTCCGATATCATCGCCTGTCCGGGGCTGGACTATTGCGCCTTGGCCAATGCCCGCGCCATTCCGGTGGCCCAGTCTATTGCTCAACGTTTCCTTGATGCCGATCGGGCTGAGTTAGTCGGCGAGCTGAAAATCAAGATTTCGGGCTGTATTAATGCCTGTGGTCACCACCATGTCGGCCATATCGGCATTTTGGGCGTCGATAAGAAGGGTGAGGAATATTACCAACTGACCCTCGGTGGTTCCGGAGCGGAAGATGCCAGCATTGGCAAGATTCTCGGTCCCGGCCTCAATGCCGATCAGGTCGCTCCAGCGGTCGACCGTCTCGTTGAAGTGTACCTCGCTGAGCGCCAAGGCGAGGAGCGCTTCCTCGACACCTATCGCCGCATTGGCATGACGCCGTTCAAGGAGGCCGTCTATGTCGACGCTCATTAAGTTCACCGCCGGTGGCGCGACCGAGGTCGACAACGGCTTTGTCTATGTGATCGATGGTGAACCGGTGCCTCAGGGCGCGGACATCATTGTCTCGCTTGGCCGTATCAAGGCTGAGGGTGAGGCCCTGCTGGCCAGCGGCGTTCGGGTTGGGGTTCAGATTGAACCGGCTGAGGCGGTTGAGGACTTGGCAGAGCTCTTGCCGCGTCTGGCTCTTGTCGCCTTGGCCTTCCCCAAGTTTCGCGATGGTCGGGCCTATACGTCCGCAACCCTTCTGCGTCAGCGCTTAGGCTATAGTGGCGAGGTTCGCGCGGTCGGGGATGTCTTGCGCGAGCAGGCCTATGTCATGACCCGTTGTGGCATTGATGCCTTTGTGCCTGCTGATGGCTCCAGCGCAGACGAATGGGCGCGGTCGGCAGGTCACTTCCGTCATGTCTATCAAACCGCCGCTGATGGCCGCACCCCGGCCTATGCCGAGCCCGGCAGGCGCTAGACCTATGGCTCTGGATCTGACAACAGATAAGGCTACGGGTGGCGCAGTCAGCCTTGCTGAACGGCTAGATCACGGTCTGCGCCATGCCTCGCCGCAGGAGATCTTGGCCCAAGCCATTGATGCCTTTGGTGACCGCTTGGCGCTGGTCTCGTCCTTTGGGGCGGAGTCAGCGGTGCTGTTGCATATGGTCGCCCAGATCAAGCCGGATATGCCGGTCCTGTTCCTCGATACGGGAATGCTGTTCGGTCAGACGCTCGACTATCGAAAGTCTCTCGTGGCCCGTCTTGGCCTGACCGATGTGCGGGACCTGCGGCCTCAGTTCCAAGACTTGGCGACGGGCGATCCTAAGGCCGACCTGTGGAAGATTGACACGGACGGCTGCTGCCATATCCGCAAGGTCCTGCCTCTAGACCGAGCCTTGGTCGAGTTTGATGGCTGGATTACGGGACGCAAGCGGTTCCATGGCGGTGACCGGCTGCGCTTGGCCGTGGTTGAGCAGGCAGCCGATCAGGTCAAGTTCAACCCGCTGGCCAATTGGGACAAGGCCGATCTGGACGCCTATATCGCCCAACATGACCTGCCGCCCCATCCCTTGGTGGCCCACGGCTATCCCTCGGTCGGCTGCTGGCCCTGTACCAATCCGGTCGAAGAGGGCGAGGATGTTCGCGCGGGACGTTGGGCGGGCTCGGACAAGACCGAATGCGGCATTCACCGTCCGCTCGACGTCGGTACTGACGTTGGCGATGTCGGCGCCGATATTTAGGGCTTAGGCGCTGGCGTCGTCGCCTTTGCGTTCGGCCAAGCTGGTGGGCAGCCCTTAAACTCACCGATCCGATGGGCCGAAAGGGTCTTGAGGTTCAGGCCCTTCTTCATCAGGGGCTGCATCGAATAGGATCCAAAGCCGGTAAAGAGGTCGATCACGGCCCCACGAATGGCTCCGCCCGTGTCGGATGCGTACCACATCCCATCATGGACACCGCCGCCCGGTACCGGCAGGCCGACCGTTTCTGGAATATATACGACTGAGCCCTTGGGGATAACCTTGGGATCGATGGCGACCGTGCGCATTGGCACCACCTTGCACCCTAACGAATCTTTGCCCCCAACCCCCTTAGCCCCGGCGTGATACATCCGCACGGCAAGGGTCCAGTCTGGCAGCATCATGGCCGCTGGCCCCAAGGCAAGATTGCTAACCTGTTCGAGGGCGGAATTGACCAGATCACCGATGGGGTCGTCGGCTGCGGGCTTAGTTGCTGCCGCTGGCGCGGGTGTTGAAGGCGCAGGCTTTGGCGGAGGAGCGCTCTGTCCCCACGCGGAAGGAGCCGCCAGACCGGCTGCGATCAGGAACCCAATGACGAGGGAAAGGCGCGCGCGTCGAGACAAGATCTACCAGAGGTCAGCCTTGGCGTATTGAGCCGCCCCTATTTAAGGGGCATGAAGGGCTCGGATCAACCCTGTTGGTGAAGGTGCTGCTTCATGACCCTGCAAATCTATGGCGACCGGATTTCTGGAAACTGTCTGAAGGTCAAATGGACGGCGGACTATCTGTCGGTGCCCTATCGCTGGATCGACATTGACGTCTTGAAGGACGAGGCCAAGACGCCGGCCTTTTTGGCGCTCAATCCCGCCGGTCAGGTGCCGACAGTCGTGCTTGAGGATGGGCGGGTTCTGGCCCAGTCCAACGCCATCATCACCTATCTGGCCGAGGGCTCTGACCTGATCCCTGTGGACACCTATGACCGGGCCAAGATGCTGGAATGGATGTATTGGGAGCAATATAGCCATGAGCCCTATATCGCCGTGGTGCGGTTTCAGCGGCACATGATGGGCAAGAGCGCCGACCAGATCGAGCCGCGCCTGATCGAGCGGGGCTATGGGGCCTTGGCGCGGATGGAGACAGGACTTGCAGGCCGCGCCTATCTGGCCTCAGATCGTGCGACCTTGGCGGATGTGGCCTTGGTGGCCTATACGCGTCTTGCACCTCAGGGCGGATTCGATATGCAGGCCTATCCGCTGGTGCAGGCTTGGATCGCGCGGGTCGAAGCGGACCTAAACATTACAGACTGATCGAAAAGGCGGCGCTCTATGACGGTTTCCCTCTCTGGGCGCGCGCGCCTTGGACTTTCCGCTTTAAGCGCCATCATCGCGCTGGCCGTCCCGGTTTCTGCCTTGGCCTGGGGCGCGACGGGCCATCGGATCATCGCTGAGGCGGGCATGCAGGCCTTGCCCGCAGACCTTCCCGCCTTCCTTCATAAACCCGACGCCGTGATCACCGTGGGTGAGTTGGCCCGCGAGTTGGACCGGTCCAAGGGGGCAGGGCGGCTTCATGACTCCATGCGTGACCCCAGCCACTTTGTGGACCTTGATGACAAGGGCCTGATCTTCGGTGCCATGCCCCTTGAGCCCATGGCCGCGACCCGATCGGACTATGAAACGGCCTTGCGCGCAGGGGGTACGGATAGTGGCAAGGCGGGTCTCTTGCCCTATGCGATGGTCGATGGCTGGCAGCAGATTACCAAGGACTTTGCCCACTGGCGCGTCCTGAACGCCGCCTTGCCAAGGGCCAAGGACGCGCAGCAACGGGCTTGGATCAAGGCCGATTTGGCGCGACGCGAGACCCTGATCCTCAACAATATTGGCATCTGGGCCCACTTTGTCGGCGATGCGAGCCAGCCGCTCCATACCAGCATCCATTTTAACGGATGGGGCGATGGCCCCAATCCGAAGGGCTATTCGATGGCCCGAACGATCCATGGCAGTTTTGAAGGGGCGCTCGTGCGACAGGTGATGGATCAGGCCAGACTGAAGGCCGCCATGACGCCTTATGTGCCGTGCGGCTGCTCCATCGAGCAAATGACCGTCCGATATTTGCGCGCCACCAATGCTCAGGTCGAACCGCTCTATGAGCTTGAAAAGGCCGGTGGCTTGGTGGCTGGCGATCCGCGGGGGCAGGACTTCGTCAATCGTCGCCTCGCAGCGGGGGCATCGAGCCTGCGCGATATGGTGGCCGAGGCTTGGGCCGCCAGTGCCAACAGCAAGGTCGGATGGCCAGAGGTCAGTGTTGCCGATGTGGTCAGCGCTAAGGTGGATGTATATCCGCTACTCTATGGGCAAGACTAGGCCCTTGGCGATTTGCTATTTGCCTTGGGCCAAAATGATTTAGCCTGAGGGCCTAAGACAAGCTGCACCGATCAAGGCGTGGCCGGGAGGATCCGATGACGTCATTCTATGACCGCCACATCATGCCCAAGCTGATTGGCTGCGCCTGTGCCTCAAAGCCGATCATGAAGCAGCGGGCCAAGGTCGTGCCTCTGGCCAAGGGTCGGGTGCTGGAGTTGGGCATCGGCGGTGGCCTGAATCTCGCCTTCTATGACCCCAAATTGGTCAGCAGCGTCGAGGGGGTCGATCCTTCTGACGAGCTGCGCGCCTTTGCGGAGGCGGCCCCGCGTCCTGAGGGCTTGAATGTGACGATCGCCAAGGGAACGGCCGAGGCCCTGCCTTTCGCCGATGCCAGCTTTGACACGGTGGTCTGCACCTTTACCCTCTGCTCGGTGCAAGACCCTGCTGCGGCCTTGGCTGAGGCACGGCGGGCCTTGAAGCCCGGTGGGACCTTCCTATTCTGTGAGCACGGCCTAGCCCCTGATGCCAAGGTGCAAACCTGGCAGCGCCGGATCGAGCCAATCTGGAAGCGGCTTGCCGGTGGGTGCCACATGACCCGCCCTATTTCCAGTGCCATCGCCGCTGCGGGGTTTCGCTTGGAAGACCAGAATGGGATGTACCTGCCCGGTACCCCACAAATCTTAGGATGGAGCGAATGGGGTAGGGCCGTTATGACCTAACCGCCTTGGGGTTGCACATCTCCTCTGTTAGACTGCTGCCATGAGCTTGCGCGCTGATTTTCGTCTCGAAGAGGCCGAGGGCACCTGTCGCATCATCGCCAGTGGCGAATGGACGTCGGTGCAACTGGGCGACGCGGGCATGCGCCTCGTCCAAGCGGTCCAGACGGCACCAAGCGCGACCCTTGATTTTGCTGAGGTAACCCGGTTGGACACAGCCGGTGCTTTGGCCGTCGTGCGCGCTTTCGGCGGCCAGATGGACCCTGAGCGGCTGAAGGGCCGGCCAGCGACCTTACATCTCTTGGCCTTGGTCGCCGATGCGGCCGCGTTAGAAAAGCCAACGGCACCGGTGAACCGACCCTTCCATGATTTGGTCGAGCGGGTCGGACGGGGCATCTATTCCATTGCCGATGACATCTATGACACCTTTGCCTTCAATGGCAGCTTGCTTGTCGCGATCAGTCGGGCCGTGCTGAACCCGCAGAGGGTGCGTTGGGCCGCCTGTTTCTCGCTGGTCGAGCGAGCCGGGCTGGATGCTATGCCGATTGTGGCGGTGACCAGCTTCTTCATCGGCGCGGTCATCGCCTTGCTCGGGGCCAACATGCTGTCGCAGTTTGGGGCCCAGGTCTTTGTCGTTGAGTTGATTGGCATTGCCGTTCTGCGCGAATTCAGCGTGATCATCACCTCAGTCCTGCTCGCCGGTCGCTCCGCCAGCAGCTTTGCGGCCGAGATTGGGTCGATGAAGATGAGCCAAGAAATCGATGCCATGCGCGTGCTGGGGATTGATCCGATGGATGCCTTGGTCATTCCAAGGTTCTTTGCGCTGCTCTTTGCCATTCCAATCTTGACCTTCATCGCGACCATGGCCGGGTTGTTGGGGGGGCTGCTGGTCACCTGGTCGGCGCTTGATCTCGGCCCAGCCTTTTTCCTTCAACGGATTGTCGAGAATGTGGGCATCACCCACTTTTGGATCGGGATGAGCAAGGCCCCCGTCATGGCGGCTGTGATTGCCTCAATTGGCTGTCGTCAGGGCATGGAGGTGGGCGGTGACGTCGAGTCGCTTGGACGGCGTGTGACCTCAGCGGTGGTGCAGGCGATCTTTTCGTTGATCCTGATCGATGCGGTCTTCGCGCTGATCTATATGGAGCTCGATCTATGAGCCCCGTTAAGACCCCCATCATCGAAATCAAAGGTTTGGTGTCACGCTTTGGCGACCGGGTCATCCATGAAGACTTGGATCTGACCATCACCGAGGGCGAGATCGTCGGCGTGGTCGGTGGGTCAGGCTCTGGTAAGTCCGTGCTCCTCAACACGATCCTCGGCCTCAAGCCTGTCGACGAGGGGGCGATCAAGATTTTTGGCGTTGATCTGTCGGTGGCCAGCCGGGCGGAACGCAGTTCGGTTGATCGGCGGTGGGGCGTTCTGTTCCAACGCGGTGCTCTGTTTTCCAACCTCACGGTCGGAGAGAATGTCGAGGCCCCGATGCTTCAGCACGGCAAGCTTTCAGCCAATGATATGCGTGAATTGGCCGCCTTGAAGATCGCGCTCGTCGGCTTGCCGCCCCATGCCATCGACCTCAAGCCGTCGGAACTGTCGGGCGGTATGATCAAGCGGGCCGCCTTGGCGAGGGCGCTGGCGCTCGATCCCGAATTGCTATTTTTGGACGAGCCGACCTCGGGTCTCGATCCGATTGGAGCCGGAGCGTTCGACGAACTGATCGCGGACCTTTCGGCAAGTCTGGGTCTAACCGTCTTTATGATCACCCACGATCTGGACAGCCTCTATACCATTTGTGATAGCGTAGCGGTGCTCGCGGATAAGAAGATCGTCGCTAAGGCGTCGGCGCATGAGTTGGAACAGTCAAAACACCCTTGGGTCCAAGAGTATTTTTGTGGTCCTCGAGGTCGGGCAGCCGCGGCGTCCGTAGCCGTGTCCAGCCGTTTAAAGAGCCCGGCACCGGGTGCCGAGGAGGCAGGTTGATGGAACGCAATGCCAACTATTTCTTGGTGGGATTGATCTCTCTGATCCTGCTGATCCTAGCGGCGGTGTTTGTCACCTGGCTCGCACGGGTCCAGTTTGCCCAAGACTATGCCATCTATGACATCTCGTTCGTCGGCCCTGTGCGCGGTCTGTCAGAGGGCGGCGAGGTGCACTTCAACGGTATTAAGGTTGGCGAGGTGACTAAGATTTCGCTCGATCCCAAGGATACGAAGCGCGTTATTGCCAAGGCCCGAATAACCTCCGACGTGCCGATCCGTACCGACTCCTATGCGACGCTGGAGCCGCAAGGCATCACGGGCGTCAACTATATTCAGATCACTGCTGGCACCTCATCCAAGCCGCTCTTAAGAGATGTGGCTGCGCGCGGTACCGTCCCGGTGATCATGAGCCAGCAAGGCCCTCTCGCCGACCTGTTGGAAGGCGGTGGAACGGTCCTTACGCGCACCCTGGATGCGATTAATCGGGTCAATCAGGTGATGTCCGACGAGAACATCAAGAGCCTTACCCATACATTTAAGAACATTGAGGCCGTGACCGCCGAAGCCCGAGACCGCAAGGCGATCTTGGCGGAAGCGGAAACCGCCCTGAAAGATATTGATGCGGCGGCCTTGGCCCTGAAAACCGCCAGTGAATCCACCGACGCGCTTATGAAGGGCGATGCGACCAAAACCCTTGCCGATGTCAGTGCTGCGTCTGATGAACTGAAGGCCGCGACGGCTGAGGCGCGGGCTTTGATTGTACAACTGAAAGAGCCAACGGCAGAGTTCGCCAATACAGGCCTGCCCCGCCTAAGTTCAGCCATTTCAACCCTTCAGGCGGCGGCGGAGTCTTTGGACCGGCTGGCCACCGAGGCTGAAGTCAATCCGCGTGGTCTTGTAACCAAGGCCCCGGCAAAGGAACTGGAGGTCCGCCCATGACCCACAAGCCTCGATCCACCATCAAGCGCGCGGCGGCCTTGGCTGCACTGGGCATGGTCGCCATAGGTCTTTCGGGGTGCGTGACCCTGTTCCCCAAGGCCAAGCCGGTCCAGCTCTATCATTTGGGGCTAGAGGCTCAGGCTGGCGCTCAGGCGACCTCTAAGGGCGCTGGCGTTCCTGTCCTTCAATCGACGCTGCAGTTCAATCGGGACATTGCGGGCGATCGCCTGCTAACCCGCCAAGGCGATCAAGCCGCCTATGTGGCCGATGCGAGGTGGACCATGCCAGCCTCGTTGATGTTCGAGCAGAGCTTGGCCAATGCTTTCATGTTGGGCAGCGGCGATGCGCGCCTGCTGTCAGCGAAGGATCCCGTCACGGCAAAGCTGGTCTTGCGCCTTGATGTTCGGGCCCTGGAGGTTCGCTACGGCGAGGGATCGCGCCGGTCTCCGGTGGCCGCGGTGATGATCAGTGGGCTCTTGGCCGATGCCGATCGGCGCTCGATCGTCAGCCAATCGACTTTTGACTGTCAGGTTCCAGCCAAGACCAATCGCGTTCAGTCGCTGGTTTCGGCCCTGAACCAAGCGGTCGCGGACTGTCAGTCCCAGATCGTGACCTGGACCGACCAGACGGCGGCAGGGCTTGCTAAGCCGAAGGGCTAAAGACCGGCCAGCGTTCCATGATCTCGTGGCCGTCATAGACCGCTATATCGCCGAACTGCAGGAACACCGCCTCGCTCTGGTTGGGCCGCAGGAAGACATAGTCGTCGGCCTGTAGGGTCACCTTGGTTGAACCGGTGAGCAGTTCTTGATTGCTCGAGCGCCCAAATAGCGACGAATATTCCAGGCCCGGCGGCGAAACCGGCGTGGCCAGCCAATGGCCGCCATGGATGAAGAAGGCGCGGCTGGTGTTCGGGTCCATGAACCGCAGCAGACCCGCCAATTGCTCCGCCGTTGGCAGTAGGGTTTCAGGCAGGGCCTTGATCACGGGCGTGGCGATAAAGGCGGCTGGGACATGGTCGGTCAGGGTGTCGGTGTCGAAATCCACCGGCTTGACGAAGGCCGACCCGACCGAGACCTCGGTGGCATAGGGATTGTCGCGGTGCATGTGAAAGGTCGGGCTGCCGGCCGTATTAAGCGTCATGCCCTCTAAGGCAAAGTCCGCCTCGCGGACCTGATCGATAAAGGCTTGATAGGTCTTTTGACTGCGCGCCAAGGCCTTGGCCCGGGCCTCGCCAGCGGCGACGTGGGACAGGTGAGGATCATAGCCCATCAGGCCTGAGAGGGTCAGGTTCGGGGCGGTCTTGATCTTGTCTAGCGCCGCCTTGAAACCTTCGGGACCCGAAAATCCGCCGCGATGAAGGCCAATATCGATTTCCAGATTGACCCTCATAGGCGCGCCATTGGCGCTGGCCAGGGCGGCGTACTGATCCAGTCTCTCCGGGCTATCGATCAGCCACTGCAGTTGCGTTGCTGGATCAAACGCGTTGCGATGAAGATCGCGATAGAACCCTTTGGCCTCGGCAGCGGCGAGGGGCTTGCCCATCAGATAGTCGCCGCCGGGACGCTCAACCGCCATGGTGGCCATCATCGGGGCATTGAAGACCATGAACCGTTCCGTGCCCATGCCCTCGGTCACAGCATCGATGAGGCTGGCGCAGGGCAGGGACTTGACCACGATCCGCAGGTGCTGGCGCGCGGGCAGGGCGGCCTTCACGGCCTTGATATTGGCCTCGAGCCTTGCCTGATCGATGACCAGTGTCGGCCTAGCCAGACCTGCGCGCTCGAGGGCGGAGGACAGGCCAAGGAAATAGGCGTCGTGGGGACCGCCCTGATCGCGTTTACGCATCGAAAGTCCTCCAAGGGTCAGGGCCGCTAGGGCGCCGCCCGCCAATCCTGCCCGCACAAGTCCGCGTCTTGAAGGGGCGTCAGACATTGAACAGACCCTTGAGGTAGAGGTTCAGCATCCGACCTTCTGGATCAAGCTGTTGTCTTAGCTTACGGAAATCATTCCATTTTGGGTAAAGGGCTTCGAGATCTCTGCCTTGAAGATTATGCAGCTTGCCCCAGTGGGGCCGCCCGCCATGACGCAGGAGGATCGGCTGGATCAAGGCGAACATAAAAGCAAACTCATCGCGATAGTGGCAATGGACGGCTATCGAGCCGCGTGGCCCACCCTGGAAGGGTGAGAGCCAGGCATCGTCCGGCGCAATGCGGCGCGCCTCGATGGGAAAAAAGACGTCTGGACGCTCGCGCTCGATGGTCTCGACCACCTCATTGAGGGCCTTGAGCTGGTTTTCGGCCGGAAGATGGAACTCCATCTCATTGAACCGTTCGGGCCGGTCGGTGGAGAGAAGCTTCCAGCCCTCATCAACGGCCTCTTCTGGCTTTGCACTGGATAACAGCGCCTTACCGGCAGCTTTTCGCAAAGAGGTTGAGAAGCCAAGCAGATTGCGCAGGCCCTTTAGCGCCACGAGGATCGTATCGTCCTGCTCATTGGCGCGTTCTCGGGCCGGAAGGTCTGTCTCGTCATGGCTGATACAGGCGGCCATGTCGGTGAAGGGGATGGCATAGAATTCATAGTTGCGGTGCTTGGCCCAGCGCCCCTCGGCCTCGGCCAGCGCCTGCTCCAGCGGCTCGACCCAGACATGTCGGTGCAGGCGGCGATTGGGCGTCGTGCGTAAGGTCGCCTTGGTAATGACGCCTAGCGCGCCAAGCGAGACCTTGGCGGCTTGGAAAATGTCCGGCTCGTGGGTGGCGTCGCAATCGATCAGATCGCCGTTTGGCGTGGCCAAGGTCAAGGCCACCACATCGCCGTGAATCGCGGTTAGAGCCTTGCCAGTGCCGTGAGTACCCGTGCCCAGCGCCCCGCCCAGAGACTGCTTATTGATGTCAGGCAAATTGGCCATGGCTCGCCCCTTGGCGGCCAACTCTGGCCCCAAGGCCCCCAGCCGGGTTCCGGCCTGAACAATGGCATTGTCCCCTTGCCAGCCGACAATGCCAGACATCTGGTCCAGAGAGATCATGGTCCCCGGCGTCACGGCCAGCGCGGTGAAAGAGTGCCCCGCCCCGACCACTCGGATCGGTCCAGGCGCCGTCTTGAGGATATGGGCCACCTCTTCGGCGCTGGTCGGGGCGAGGCGCGACTGGGGATAGCAATGCTGAATGCCCGACCAGTTGCGCCAGACCACCCGGCCTTGGTTGTCTGTCGAGGGCGGGGCCAGCGGTTCGGGCTTGTCGTGATTGGCAATAGCAACCGCCGCGACGCCCGTACTGGCGACAGCGGCTCCGGCCCCGAGGGCGGTGAGGGCAGTTCGGCGACTAATCATGATGTCGGCTCCGGCTGATCGGCCATGAAGCGGATCAGGGCTTGATGATCTTGAGGGGTGCAGGTCAAACATTGGCCGCCCGCAGGCATGCCGCGATAGCCTTGCAGCACATGCTCGACCAGCACCGGCAGGCCCAGCTTCCATCGCGGGTCCCAGGCGGCGTGATCGTGAACCAAGGGCGCGCCGGTCCCGGCCACAGCGTGACAGGCCTTGCAGGCGCTTTCATAGAGGCTGGCAATGTGAGGATCGGCTGGGCGCAGGGTCAAGGCCTGTTGCGGCGTCGGGGCAGGGGGCACAGGCTTGCTACAGCCGCTGAGCAACAACGCGCTGCCCATCATTACCCCAATAAGAAACCGCCCCTGAACCATCTTCCATCCCCGTTTTGCCCCATCCTAGGGGGCGGCGCAGCTTTGGCAACGGTTAGAGCATCAAGGCCTTAGAGCCCCGCTTGGCGCTTTGCGGCAGTGACGGTGTTTTGCAGCAGGCAGGCGACCGTCATCAGGCCTACCCCGCCCGGAACCGGCGTGATGGCACCGGCCACGGCCTTGGCCTCGTCAAAGGCCACATCGCCGACCACGCGGGTCTTACCCTCAGCCGCCGCCACCGGATCGCGCGAGGGGACGCGGTTGATGCCGACATCGATCACGGTTGCGCCGGGCTTGACCCAATCGCCGCGCACCATCTCTGGACGGCCCACCGCCGCGACCAGAATATCGGCTTGGCGACAGAGGGCTGGCAGGTCCCGCGAGCGCGAATGGGCGATGGTGACGGTGCAGTCGGCCTGAAGCAGCAACTGCGCAATCGGCTTGCCGACAAGGTTCGAGCGACCAATGACCAGCGCATTGAGGCCGCGCAGATCGCCTAAGGTCTCTTTTAACATGATCATCGAGCCGAGCGGCGTGCACGGCGTCAGGGCTGGTTGCCCATTGGCCAGCAGGCCGGCATTGACCACATGCAAACCGTCAACATCCTTGGCCGGATCGATGGCAGCGATGACCTCATTGCTGTCCAGATGGTCGGGCAGAGGCAGTTGCACCAAAATGCCATGGATGGCCGGATCGGCGTTCAGCGCCTTGACGATGGCCACCAGATCCCCTTGAGCCGTATCGGCGGGCAGGCGGCGAGTCACGGACAACATCCCGCATTCCTCGGTCTGCTTACCCTTATTGCGCACATAGATCTGGCTGGCCGCATCCTCGCCGACCAGCACCACGGCCAGACCGGGTGTCAGACCATGCTTGGCCTTCAACTCGGCCACTTCGGCAGCGACACTGTCGCGCACGTTCTGGGAATAGACCTTGCCATCAATGATGCGCGCGTCGGTCATGGGCTCTCCAATCAGCAAGGCGCGGACGGGCCAGAGGCCACCGCGCAAGGGCAGGCGTCTAGTACGGTGATTGGCCCCCTGAGATCAACTGTCCAGCCGCCTGACAAACCATTTGGCCCTCACCAACGCCAGACCCCTTGCCCCCCGCCCCACACCGCGATATAGGACCACCCCTTCGCGAGAAGCGGACGCATAGCTCAGCGGGAGAGCACTGCCTTCACACGGCAGGGGTCGTAGGTTCAATCCCTACTGCGTCCACCAATCTTTTCAATAATTTAGAAATTTCAGAAGTGGCTTCCTGTGGATCGGTAAGCTGACGGTAAGCTTTTGGTTTCGGGTGAAATAGAATCAAGACTTTCGAACAACCCCTTCAACTCCCCGAACCGTTTTGCACCGTTTGGGGTCTTGCTCGGCGCCATCTTTCACCTTGGTCCCCGATCGGGTCGTGGTTATCGGCGGGCATGGCCGTGACATAAAAGTCCCTCCACGGTTGAAACATTCAACGCAAAGGGGTGGGTGGGTGTATTTGTGCCAATTCGATAATATTAAGAAGCCATTAAATTTAGGGCTGAGCTCGGATGCGTCAATTTCTGTTAGCCATTGCCTTCGCGCTGACATGCACTGTGGCGGCAGCACAAAACGCCTATGTCGCGAACAATGGCAGCGACAATGTCTCGGTGATCAATACTGCGACCAACACCGTCACTGCCACAGTGGCGGTAGGGTCTGGCCCCTTTGGCGTTTCCGTTAGCCCCGACGCCTCGCGTGTTTACGTCACGAACTCCGTTAACGACAACCTTTCGGTGATCGACGCCGCGACCAACACCGTCATCGCGACCGTGCCGGTGGGGCTCGAACCGCGTGGCGTGGCCTTAAGCCGTAACGGGTTAAGGGCCTACATTGCGAACTACAATGGTGCCAACATATCGGTGATCAACACCGCGACAAACACCGTCGCTGCCACTGTGGCGGTAGGAAACAGACCCCAGGGCGTCGCCGTGAGCCCTGACGGCTTAAAGGTCTACGTCACGAACACGGGTAGCGACAGCGTCTCTGTGATCAACACCGCGTCTAACACCGTCGCCGCTACGGTGACGGTAGGAACCTATCCCATTGGCGTGTCCGTGAGCCCCGATGGCTCAAAGGTCTATGTGGTGAACTACAGCAGCAGCGACGTCTCGGTGATCAACACCACATCCAACACCGTTACCTTCACAGTCCCACTGACGGGAGGCGCTTTGCCCATTGCCGTGGCCGTAAGCCCTAACGGATTAACGGCCTATGTTGCGAACTCCGGTGGCGGCAGCGTCTCTGTGATCAATACCACGACCAATACCGTCGCGGCCATTGTGCCGGTAGGAAACACACCTCAGGGCGTGTCCGTGACCCCTGACGGCTCAAAGGCCTACATTCTGAACAACAACGTCACGGTGATCGACACTGCAACCAACACCGTCGCCGACACGGTGGCAGTAGGAGCCAACCCCGCTGCTCTTGGAAATTTCATAGGTTCGGTCCCAGCGCCTAGCCCCCCGACCCCCGTCCCGACCCTGTCTCAGGGGGCGATGATCCTACTTGGGCTGATCTTTGCGGGTGGGGCGGCGGTCATGATCCATCAAAGGCGCGGTCCTTATCCGGTGATGTGATTGTCCCCGGATTGGTGAGCCTACAACAACCCCTTCAATTCCCCGACCCGTTCTTGCGTCTGTTCGGTTTCGCAGCGCAGGCGGGCGGCTTCTTTGATGAGGGGGTCGGTGGAGGTTTCGGCGGCCTTGATGTTGCAGTCGGCAGTTTTCTTTTTGGCCCAGGCGCGCTGGATCTCGACATTTTGGGCGCGGACCGTGTCGGGCAGGGATTTCCAGACCTCGGAATAGGCTTGAATGGCCAGCTTATTTTCGGCGGTGGCCAGTTCGAGATCGGCTTGGCTTTGGGCCTGGGTCTGTTGGTCGAGTAGGGCCTGTTGGGCTTGGGCGGCGGCGGCTTCGGTCTGTTGACTGGCCTCCTGCATCGGCAAGACCATGTGGGCGGCAATGATCTCACCCAGGGCATTGGCCACGGGACCGAAGGCCTCGACCTCGCCATAGACCTTCTTCTTGTCGTCGGTTGGCTGCACAGAATAGGTCAGCTGATGGGTGTAGCTGTCGGCTGAGCGCTGGAGCCCGACCGCATCGGTCAGGCTGGCGATCGACTGGAGCTGGTTGTTGGTATGGAACTTCTCGGCGTCCGCAATCATGTTGAGCGGCAGAACCAGCTTTACCGTCGCCGCGCAACCGCGCTTGGTGCTGGCCTCGTCCTTTTTGGTTGTGCGGATGTCCTCGATCAGGATCTTGATCTGCGCGACTGTGGCGCGGATCTTGGCCTCGTTGGTTTGGGGCTCGCTGGCGGTGGTGCCGAGCTGTTCGCGGGTTGCCTGCACCAGTTGGTCCGCCAGAAGGCTGCTGATGACGGCCTGGCCATCGGTGTTGTTACACTCGACCGCACCGATCCTGTTGCAGCTGGCCAAGATTAAGGCCGCGCTGGCCATGGCGATGAGACGGACGGTTTGCATCTGTTTCCCCAAGAATTTCTGGGGCTAGAGGTACCTCAGGGCGGCGTAAATGCCAAGATGGCCGTGATTTTGGCGTGCGGCTTGCCTAGCTAATATAGCCGCGAATCATGGGGTAGAGGCCTTTTGCCGCCTTTGCGGGGGCGATGCGATCGACCTGGGTGAGACCGTAGAGCGCGATGGTATGGCCCTTGGCATCGAGGAACTGAACCTTGCCTTGGTCAATATGCCAATAGACGGCGGCGGACAGGGGGCCGTCTGGGCACTCGCGCGCCACGACCTCCCAAGCCTCAACCTTGCCGACGGTCGCCGGGCGGAAGGTCAGCATCAAACGGCAGGTCGGGGTGATGCCCGGCTCGGTCTGCCAATAGCCGCCCATGTCGCGGGCTTGGCCTATGGCGATAAAGGATGGCTGTGGCATGGCGACGAGGCTCGGTCTGTGATGTGCAATTTGTATTGGCGCAAGGAATGCGCCAAGGAGCGAGATGGCGGTGATTATGGCTGCAATCATGTCAACGGCTCGCTTGAGTCCTTGAGGGTTTTGTGCTCGACTTATCGCTTACTGGCATAAAAACTAAAATACGCGCTAAAGAGGAGTGTTGCTGTGGTCCAGTTTAGCACGGAAGAGTTCGTCCAACCGTTCGAAGTTGACAGTCTCGCAGAAGATTTTGGCGCAATTGCGTTCGGGGGTGGAGCGGCTGTCACGACGGTGAAGCCGTCTTTGACACGGCTTCAGGCGGGCGCGCAGATCGTCCGTGACAATATCCACTGGACCGCTGATTTTGACGGTATCACGCGGGTTACCTACGCCTTCCGCAGCACCTATACCGACGCTTCGCCCCTGTCCTTTTCAAGGCTTGATGAGGCGCAGATCAACCAGGTGACCTTGGCCCTGCAGTCTTGGTCGGATGTGGCCAATATTGTGTTTGTTCGTGTCGGCAGCGGGACGACGGGCGAGGCGGCCTATGCCGACAACGCCACCATGCTGATTGCCAACTATAATAGCGGTAAGTCCGACGGTGCCGCCGCCTATGCCTACTATCCTGGGTCACGAGCTGACAGTTCCGCGTCCGGCGACCTGTGGATCAATCAGTTTGCCGCCGCAAGCAACACGCTCGGATATCTGAAATATGGAAATTTGGTGGTCACCCACGAGCTCGGCCACGCCATCGGTCTTGAGCATCCGGGTGACTATAATGCAGGTCCAAATGTGACCATCACCTATGCTGATGATGCCGAATATATAGAAGATACCCGCCAATATTCGATCATGAGCTATTTCAGTGCGGCCAACACGGGTGCGACGGATGGGATCTATTCCTCTGCGCCTTTACTTGATGACATTACGGCCGTTCAAAAGCTCTATGGTGCCAATATGGCGACCCGAACGGGGGATACGACCTACGGCTTTAATTCGAACGCTGACCGAGATTGGTTTTCTAGCACCAGCAGCACGGGTGAGTTGCGTGGGCTGTTATTTGCCGTTTGGGACGCGGGCGGCATCGATACGTTCGACTTTTCGGGCTATGGCTCAAATCAGTTGATCAACCTGAACCAGGGCCAGTTTTCAAACGTCAATGGCTGGGTTAGCAATGTTTCCATAGCGCTCGGTGTGGTGATTGAAAACGCCTTTGGGGGCTCGGGTGCCGATAGCCTTATTGGTAATGATGTCGATAATTGGCTCAGCGGTCGGGCTGGCGACGACATCTTGTGGGGCGGGGCGGGGAACGATCGGCTTGATGGCGGCGCGGGTTCTGACACGGCATCTTACGCCGGTGCCGTTAGCGCCGTATCGGTGAGCTTGGCACTGGTGACGGCGCAGGATACGGGAGGTGCTGGGATCGATAGTCTGACCAGCATCGAGAACCTTATTGGCTCCAGCTATAATGACGTCCTGACCGGCACAGCGGGCGCCAATAGCCTTGATGGTGGAGCCGGAGATGACATCCTCGTCGGCGGGGCCGGTGATGATAGTTACACTGTGGACACGGTTGGGGACAGCGTCACCGAACTGGCCAACGAAGGCACCGACACGGTGCGCTCGACCATCAGCTATCGCCTCGCCGACGACCTCGAGAACCTTACGCTACTTGGGTCAGCGGCGATCAGTGGATACGGCAATGGCGCGAATAATATCCTGATTGGCAATGACGGGGCCAATATACTGGACGGCGGGGCGGGTGCCGATGCCATGACCGGCGGCGGTGGAGATGACACCTATATCGTCGATTCTGAGGGGGATACGGTTGTTGAGCAGGCCAATGGCGGGACGGACATCGTCTATTCGCGTGTCAGTCTAAGTCTTGGATCAAACGTCGAGAACCTGCTTCTGACCGGGACGGCGGCGATCAATGGCACCGGAAATGCTGAAGCCAACATCTTGATCGGCAATAGCGCCGATAACCGCCTTTTGGGCGGAGATGGGAACGACATATTGGTCGGCGGGGCGGGCAACGACTATCTCGACGGTGGCAGCGGCAATGATATTGCATCCTTTGAAGGCGCGACAAACAACCTCTTGATTGACCTCTCCAACGTGACCGGTGCCATCGCAACCTCCTTTGGTACAGACACCTTGGTCTCGATTGAAGGCGTCATCGGCGGTTCTGGCAACGATGTGATCAAGGGTGATGCAGGGGCAAACTATCTCGACGGTGGTCTGGGCAATGACACGCTGAGCGGCGGCGGCGGGGACGATATCTATGGTGTTGATTCCGCCGGTGACATCGTCTCTGAGCTGGCCGGGGGCGGCACCGATGAGGTTCGTTCCAGCATCAGCTACCAGTTGGGGGCAAACCTCGAAAACCTGACCCTGCAGGGAAGTGCGGCCATAAACGGCACAGGCAACAGCCTCGACAATGTCATTACCGGCAACAGCAGCAATAACATCCTCATCGGCGGCGCTGGCAATGACACGCTAAATGGCGGGGCCGGACTGGACATCGCCTCCTATGCCGATGTCACGACCAACCTGACGATCAATCTGACCCTGACCACAGCCCAGTCGATGGGTAGCGCAGGCAACGACATCCTGATCTCGATCGAGGGCCTGATCGGCGGGTCGGGCAATGACACACTGACGGGTGATGGGAATAACAACATCCTCGAAGGCGGGCTTGGCAATGA